>JASHNY010000037.1 GCA_030041385.1 Alphaproteobacteria bacterium | reverse complement strand
GCCACCTGCTCTTCGACCGGCACCGGGGAGAATTGAGGCTGCTTCAGCAGCTCGGTGAGGCGCGACCCTCGCGCCAAGAGCCGCTGCGTCGCAGCGTCGAGATCGGAGGCGAATTGGGCAAACGCCGCCATCTCGCGGTATTGCGCCAGTTCGAGCTTGATGCGCCCGGCGACCTGCTTCATCGCCTTGATCTGCGCCGCCGAGCCGACGCGGCTGACCGACAGGCCGACATTGATGGCGGGGCGGATGCCGCGATAGAACAGGTCGGTTTCGAGAAAAATCTGGCCGTCGGTGATCGAGATCACGTTGGTCGGGATGTAGGCCGACACGTCGCCGGCCTGGGTTTCGATAACCGGCAACGCCGTCAACGACCCGGCGCCATGGTCGTCGTTCATCTTCGCGGCGCGTTCCAAGAGCCGCGAATGCAGGTAGAACACGTCGCCGGGATAGGCCTCGCGACCCGGCGGACGCCGCAACAGCAACGACATCTGGCGATAGGCGACCGCCTGCTTCGACAGGTCGTCGTAGATCATCAGCGCGTGCATGCCATTGTCGCGGAAATATTCGCCCATCGCGCACCCAGCATAGGGTGCGATGAACTGAAGCGGCGCCGGCTCGGAAGCGGTCGCCGCCACGACGATGGAGTATTCGAGCGCGTTGTAGTCCTGCAAGGTCTTGACGATTTGCGCGACCGTGCTGCGCTTCTGTCCGACCGCGACATAGACGCAGTAGAGCTTCTTCGATTCGTCGGTGCCGGCATTGACGGCGCGCTGGTTGAGGATCGTGTCGATTGCGAGCGCGGTTTTGCCGGTTTGGCGGTCGCCGATAATCAATTCGCGCTGGCCGCGGCCGATCGGCACCAGCGCGTCGATCGCCTTCAGCCCGGTCTGCACCGGCTCGTGCACCGATTTCCGCGGCACGATGCCGGGCGCCTTGACCTCGACCCGCGCGCGGGTCACGTCGGTCAGCGGCCCCTTGCCGTCGATCGGGTTGCCGAGCCCGTCGACGACGCGCCCCAGCAACCCCCTGCCGACCGGCACGTCGACGATCTCGCCGGTGCGCTTGACCGTGTCGCCTTCGCGAATCCCGGCATCGTCGCCGAAGATCACGACGCCGACGTTGTCGCTTTCGAGATTGAGGGCCATGCCCTTGATCCCGTTGGGGAATTCGACAAGCTCTCCGGCTTGGACCTGGTCGAGGCCATAGACGTGGGCGATGCCGTCGCCGACCGACAAGACCTGGCCGATCTCGGCGACATCGGCTTCGCTGCCGAAATCGGCGATCTGCTGTTTGAGGATCGCGGAAATCTCCGCGGCACGAATTTCCATAGAAACCCCTTCAGCCAATGTCCTTTAGCCGGCGCCTCTGAGCGCCAGCCGCAAGCGCTGCAGCCGGCTTCTCAGCGACGCGTCGACCATGCGGGAGCCAACCTTGACGACCATGCCGCCGATGAGGCTGGGGTCGACCCGCAGATCGACCGAAACCCGGCGCCCGACCGCGCGGCGCAACTGCTCGCCCAACGCCGCGTTCTGCGCCTCGCTCAACGGCTGCGCCGCGGTGACCTCTGCGGTGATCTCGCCGCGCCGTTCCGCGAGCTTGGCCAGATAGGCCTCGATCATCGCCGGCGCCGCGAACAGGCGCCGGTTGCGCGCCACCACGGCGAGGAAGTCGCGGGTCAGCTGCGACAACCCGGCACGCTCGCCCAGGGCGGCGATCGCCTTGCCCTGCGCGGCCCGGGACAGCACCGGGCTGCGCACCAGGCGCGCGAGATCGGCGCTGTCGTGCAGCATCGTGCGCAATGCCCGCAGATCGCCGGCGACCGCATCGAGCACGCGGCGCTCGTCGGCGAGCTCGAACAGCGCCGCCGCATAACGATCAGCCAGGCCAGAGATGCCTGTCGATTCGGAAGCCAACGGAAAACGGTCCTCGGTCAGCGCGCCGGCGAGAGGACGGTCGCGACTCGTCGTTGTCGGCGGATCGCGGCGAAATCACCGCCGCCGGGACCAACCGGTCCCGCGAAATCCGCGCGGTTCCTAACATAGTTCCCCCACGCTGGCAACCACCCCCGACAGCCTGCCAGGCAATGCGGTTTTGCAAGGCTGTCCAACGGATTGCGGCTCCGGGCGGCGGGTTGCCGGCGGGACCAACCGGGCGCCCGCTATCCGCCCGTCTCGCTCCGGACGATCCGCGCCAAGAGGGTGAGGCTGGCCGAGTAATAATCGTCTTTGTCGCCGATAGCCGGCAGGGGTTGCGGATCGTGATGGCGGTAGAAGCGGGCGAGCTGGACGATCGTCTGCACCCCGGTCGAGCCGGGGTACGGCGCCAGCTTGCCGGTCTTGAGGTCGATCCAGGCGGGGACCGGTTTGTCGCCGAAATGGTTCCAGAAATCGACGAAGGCGTTGAGCCGGCTTGGCGGCGCGACGCGCCCCCACATCAGGTAGAGCGGCACGCGGACCGCATCGAAACCGAAGCGCGGCGGCACATTGGCTGCGAGGGCGATGTCGCCTGCCCGGTCGATCACGATCCAATCGGGCGGCAGGCCCCAGCGACCGAAGCGTGCATTGGTAAGCAATGCCAATCCGTCCCGCTGCAGACGCCACCATTCGCGGGAGGGGGCGATGCGCGCGAAGTCGCGAAAGGCCGGGTAGATGTAGTACGACGGATTGACCATCGTGCTCCCGTCCTTCTGGCGAAACCCGGTCAGGCCCGGCAGCAGCACCAGCCGCCCCGCGTCTGCGTAGAGCAGCCGGGTGCGGATGTCGGCGATGATGCGGCGCGCCGCCGTGCGGTATAGCGGCGCATGCCAGCGGCGGGCGGCGCGGGTCAGGGCCCAGGCGATCAGGATGTCGCCGTCGGCGGCGTCGTTGCGATCGGCGATCGGGTTCTTGGGATCGGCCGGGTTCCACTGCCACGAAAACAGCGCGCAGTCATGCCGCTGCAGGTGTTCGCGGGTCCAGTTCCAGATCGTGTCGAAGGTCGGGCGGTCGTTGAAGGTCTCGGCGAACAGCATGGCCCAGCCCTGACCCTCGGTGTGGCTGGTCTCCTTGTTGGCGGTGTCGAGAACGCGCCCGTCGGGGGCCACGAACCGGGTGCGGTAGACCCCCCATTCGGCAGCATTCGAAATTGGCGGCGCCGTGTCGGCGGCGCGGGGCGCAGGGGCAAACGCCAGCAGCAGCCCCAACGCCAGGACAAAACGCCGCATCAGCAACATGCCGCGAACCATTGGGGGAACGAGCGTATCGGCGAGACGCCGGGAGCGTCGGCATCGGCCCTCGCCAAAGCGGGAGCCCGGCCGAGCGGCGGCCTATCCGTGCGAGCCGTAATGGAAGCGCAGCGGCGCCCCAACCTCGCCCGGCGATTCGGCCAGCCGCGCCGTACACGACGGATCGCCGCCCTGGCCGCTCATCCACTCGGTGTAAAGCCCTTCCAGAGCCGGTGCCAGCCAGGTCCGTCGCTGCTCGTCCTGCGGGACGACCGGATAGGCGCCATGCACGATCTCGATATAGCCGCCGCCGTTTTCGGCGATCCGCACCCAGCCCCAATCGATGCCCTCGAGCACCGCGTTCATGTCTTCCTCGAGTTCCTCGAGATTGTCGCAGCGCCGCAACGGCAGCGATTGCGCCATTCGCGATCCCAGCGTTTCGAGAAACTGGTCGGCTTCGACCGGATCGACACGCTCCTCGAACTCGGCAAACATTGCCGCAATGAAATGCGCCCATTGCCGAGCACAATGCTGTTGGGCGTAATAGCGCAACGAGATCTGCTCTGCGTCCGCCGGTGCACTCATCGCTCCCTACTCCCCCCTCGCCGCCGGATCGCTCGCGGTCGACACGGTTACTCTAGAGCGTGGTCCGTTCATGTTGAAACACCTTTACCCTTCATCATGCCCGGACCTGGTCCGGGCATCTGCGAGGCGTGTCGCATCGCTTCGCTGGCGCCCCCGATGGCCAGGTCACCCCCGGACAGCCGCCCTGCGGGCGTTCCGCGGGCGGCCATGACGATTGATGCGATCTGATCGGATACCGCTCTAGCTTCCCCCGTTCAGCCTAGCGGCCCAAGCCTCATCGGAAGCGGCCACCGGCTGCTCCAATACTCGTTCCGGTATTTCCCAAACGATAACCCTCGGTGGGGTTTTGGTGAAGGCGGGATTCCCGAAATAGGCGATCGCCGCAGCGGTCAGACCGCCGCCGTCCTTGGCCATGTTGGCCACCGGTGCGCCGAGTGCCATGCCGAGAAAGCCGGTAAACTCGGCCCGCCGCGAAAACGACGTGCCGATCTCGACGAGTTGCGGCGCCGCCACCTCGTCGAGGATGCCGGTGCCGGCGGCGGCGGATTGCTCGATCCGGGTGGTCGCGACCATGTCGCCGCGCGGACGCAGCGGCCACGGCACGTCGTCGAGCCCGGCGAGGCGAATCAGGTCGCCGACCCGCTCATGCACCGGCCCGGTGGTGACGTGGAACTCGGCATGCTGCGTCGGCGCCCAGCCCCATTTGCGCAGCGCCGCGGCGATGGCGCCGGCTGCCGCCTTGGCGCCGCGCTGGTTCCAGTGGGTGTCGGTGCGGTAATAGCCCTCGCCGCTGAGCGCGGTCAGCGGCTGCAACAGATCGACCACCCGCATCCCGGCTCCGCGCAGGCGGGAGACGAACGCGTTGTAGCGCGGCGCCAACACCGGCGAGCGGTCGATCCCGCACAGCTCGCTCGCCTCGACCCGCGACTTGTCCGGGACTTCGGCGACCGCCAGATCGATGTTGCGGCGACGCAGAAACGCGGCAGCCGCCTCGACGATCTTCGCGTGGCGATCGAGCGAGGCGATCCTATCCTTGTGAATTTCCAGCTCGTCCGTCAGAAACAGCCAATTGCCGCAGCCGCGGCGCACGCGCGTGCCGAGATCGCCGACGACATTCCAGGCGATGGTTCGATCGACCGTTACCAGTGAAGCGGCGAACGGGTTGTGGTGCAGCAGGAAATGCGCAATGTCGGCGGTCGGCTTGCCCGCGGCGATGTCATGCCAAGAATAATGCGATGACATCGCCTTGTCGCCGGGGGCGACGAGCGCGGCGATGTTGGAGGCGAGCCCGACGAGCAGCACCGCCGCCATGGCCATGGCGGGAATCAGGCGCGGGCGGAGGCGGAGCCGCATGGTCCAGCCCCTAGCCGTTTCTACTCCGGCGGGCAATAGCGGGCGATCATTGAACGTCATGGCCGTCGCCCTAGAACTGGAAATAGAGGAACGGCACGGTCTGGTGCCCCATCATCACCGCGATCGCGTAGAGGAACAGCGCCGTCGGCCACACCGCCGACCACCATTCCGAGCGCCACACAAGGCGCGGCAACAATTGCGCCCGCACCGCAGGCCAGATCACCACCGCGATCCCGATTCCCAGCCAGACGACCTCAACCGGCCTCAGCGCCACCGCGACCACATCGCTGATGCCGATGCCGTTGAGCCCGACCTGGCCGGCCAGCATCGCCACGGTTCCATTCCAGCTGGTCGCCCGGAACGGCGTCCAGGCGAACAGGACGACGGCCAGGGTCAGCACATATGACAGGGTCTGCGACATCGGCAGGCGCCGCGCGTTCCACGCCCGTGCAATCGCCAGCGCGGCCCCGTGCAACACCCCCCACAGCAGAAACGACCAGCTGGCGCCATGCCACAACCCGCCGATCGCCATCGTCAGCATCAGGTTGATGTAGGTGCGGACCAGACCCTTACGGTTGCCGCCGAGCGGGATGTAGAGGTAGTCGCGCAGCCAGGTCGACAGGCTGATGTGCCAGCGCCGCCAGAAATCCTGGATCGTCACCGCCAGGTACGGATTGTTGAAGTTCTCCGGGTAGTGAAACCCGAGCATGCGGCCAAGCCCGATCGCCATCGCGCTGTAGCCGGCAAAGTCGTAGTAGATCTGCAGGGCGAACCCGACATTGCCGAGCCAGGAATCGACCAGGGTCGGATGCGGCAGCGTGAAAATCTTGTCGACGATGGGCGCCAGCGAATCCGCGATCAGCACCTTCATCGCAAACCCGAGCATGAACCGGCGCGCGCCGTCTGCCAGGCCCTCGATGGTCAGCCGGCGCTGAACCAGGTCCTTGTCGACCCAGGAATAGCGGATGATCGGGCCCGAGATCAGGTGCGGAAACATGTCGAGATAGGCGCTGAAGGCGATGAAGCTCGGCTCGGCCGTGACCACGCCGCGGCGCACGTCGATCAGGTACGAGATCGACTGCAACACGGTGAACGACAGCGCGATCGGCAGGATGATGTCGGTCCACGGCACCGGCCCGGCGGCAAATTTTGCCAGCGCCTGATCGAGCGTGGCGACCAGCAGGTTGGCGTATTTGAACCAGCCGAGGCAGCACAGGATGGCGATCACCCCGATCGTCAATAACGGCGGCTTGCCGTCTTCCCGCGCACGCTCGATCGCGCCGCCCAGCGCCCAGGCGACAAAGGTGATGCCCACGATCAACGGCAGGAACATCGGCTTCCACCAGGCATAGAATGCCCAGCTGCCGAGGCACAAGGTCACGTTCCGCGCCGACGCCGGAGTCGCCAGGTAGGCGACGAAGAACAGCGGCAGAAACAGCGCCAGGAACTCGACCGAAGAGAAGATCACGGAACGCTGCCTTCGGGCTCGTAAGGGCTAGAACGCATCGGCGGGCGGTGTGGGTGGCGCAAGCCGTGACGGACCGGCGCCGCTAGGGCCGGAACGGCGCCATTTCGTCGCGGACGGCCAGGGCCTGTCGCCCGGCGCCCGAACGGTTGAAGAGAAAGACGCTGTACCGCTCGCCGGCGGCCATCTGCCCGAGCTTGACCGGAACCGCCGGCGCCGCGTCGCCGCAGGCAACCGCCAGCGAGACATTGACCGGGTTCACCAACCGCCGCCCCAAAGCGTCCGGGGCAACCCCGGAAATCACCGCAACATTCTGCGGCCCCGCGACCAGCTTCGCGGCCTTGCAGCCTTGATCGAGATTGTAGAGAACGATCGAGGATTTCTGCGCGTTGAAGTCGGTCGGCGTCTCGTGCAGCGGCGTGATGGCCGGACCGCCATCCGTGCCGGCGGTAATGACGATGGTCATGAACTCGTTCGGGGTCAGCTTCAGGTCGATCGGCTTGCTCTTGCCGTCGAGCACGACCGAACCGGCCAATTCGCTGCCGGGAGTGACCGGATCGTATTGCCCCGCGCGGTGCGGGTCGTCGGTCGGCAGGGTCAATTCCGCCGCCGCCGAGGCGACTTTCGCCTGATGCATCGTCAGGTTGGCAAAACGCAGATAGGCCACGCCGTGCGGCGGCCCACTCGGGTAGAGTCGCCCTCCCGCAGCGCCGGCGCCGGGAGCGGCGGCAAGGCCGAGGCCGGCGCAAAGCCCCAGCATGGCGGCAAGGCGCGGCAGAGACGGCATCGCGATTCGGTTTTTCCAGCGGCTCATTTCTTGATCGCCCCCTGGCTGGCCAGGCGGTCGATCGCATCGGCGATGTCCTTGCCCCACATGCGATAACCGCTGGCCGTCAGGTGCTGGCCGTCGATCGTCGGCCAGGCGCCCGGCGAGGAGAACTGTGTCGAATCGATGAACAGGCACGGCGACACCGACTTCGCCAGGAAGTCGGACATCTCGCGGACCCGGGCGAAGGTCTTGTGATACGACGACCCCTCGCTGCCCCAGGGCGGCCCGACCCAGACGCACTGCAGGTGATGCGCCTGGATGCGCTGGGTCAGCGTGCGCACCTGTTCGTAGATCCAGGCGCGCGGAAAATCGTGCTGGCCGTAACCGGCCATCGTGTCGCCCATCTCGACGACGACGAGGTTGGGGTGGTTGGCGGCGACCAGCGAATCGAAGGTCCACCCTATCGCGCGCGGCTGGCGATTGATGACCGGCGGCTTCTTGCCGTGGCGTTCCGCCTCGCCGCAGGAAACCGTGGTCTTGTAAACCCAGTCGCCGGCATTGGCACCGCACATGCCGTAGGTGTCGACCGTCGCCCCCTCTTCGGTCAGATCGTTGTGCAACGTTGTAATCAGATAACCGCTCGACACCATATGGCTGTCGCCGATCATCAGGATCATCAAACCGGCCAGCAACGCACTCATTGTGGATCGATCCCCTGCAAGCTCTGTTTCCCCGCCGGTGATGCGCTGCCGGATGCGCCAATCCGCGAAAACTAGCCCGGCAACTCTAATCCGGCGTTAACGACGCCGCCGGCAATGGCGGCGCCCGGTCAATTGATCGCGTTCTCGCTTTTCAGCCGCACGATCGCGTTGGTGATGTCCTGCCCCCACAGGTGATAGCCGCTGGGCGTCAGATGCTGGCCATCGGTCGTCGGCCATTCGCCGGGCTTGGCGAAGGTGGTCGAATCGATAAAGCGGCACGGCGCCACGTTCTGCGACAGGAACTGCGCCATTTCGGTCACCCGCGACACGGTCTTGTAATAGGGCGGACCCGGGTTCCCCCAGATCGGTCCGACCCACACGCACGAGATGTGATCGGCCTGAATCCGCCCGACCAGCGCCCTGACCTGATCGTAGATCCACGCCCGCGGAAACGGGTTGGTGCCATAAGAGGCCATCGTGTCGGCCAGCTCTATGACCACCAGGTTGGGATGGTTCTGCTGAATCAGCTGATTGATGTTCCAGGTCTTCTCGATCTTGTTGCGGTCGGTCACCGGCATCTGATTGTCGTGGTGTTCGCCGCGCCCGCAGGAAACCGTCGTCGGATACAGCCAATCGCCGGCGCTGGCACCGCACATGCCATAGGAATTCACCTGCGCCCCCTGCGCTTCCAGCTGGTCGTGCAGGTTGGTCAGCAGGTAATTGCGACCCGCCATGTGGCTGTCGCCGATCGCGAGGATGACCAGCCCCGCCAGTGCCAAGCTCATGACCCGTTGTCTCCGCTGTTGCCGGCGTCGTTGTTTGACGGCGCGCCCCGATGCCGCTGGCGCACAGGATTGGCGATCCCGTCGGAGGGACGCGGCCGTTGCGATTGTCGCGGCAATCCGCCGGCAAACTGCACGATAGAGCTTACGAGATCGTTATCCCACAAGCGGGTCGCCGTCGCGGTCAGGTGCACGCCGTCTATCGTATGCCACTGTCCCGGCGCCGAAAATCTCAGCGAATCGATATAGTGACAGGGGCTGACGATCTGCGACAAATAGTCCGACAGCTGGCGTACCCGCGTATCGGTTTTCTGCCACAACCCGCCATCGGTGCCCCATGGCGGCCCGATCCAGACGCAGGGCAGATTGCGCGCCTCGACCGGGTGCAGGAGCTGGCGTACCTGGGCGGCAATCTCGGCGCGCGGCAGGGACGTGGTTTCCCTGTAGCCGGCCATGTTGTCGCCGAGCTCGATCGCCACGAGGTTCGGATTGTACTGGGCGATCAACATCGGCAATGACCAGCCGCGCAAGGTCGGCCCGTTTTCGATCACGGCCGGGTCGCGACCGTGGCGCTCGCCGCGGCCGCAGACGAGCGGGGTCGGGCGAATCCAGTCGCTCGGCGCCGAATTGCACACGCCGAAGGAATGCACGGCGGCGCCCGCGGCGACCAATCCGTCGTGCAGGGTGTTGTTGAAAAACCCGGTTGCCGCGATATGACTGTCGCCAATAAGCAATATGACCAACCCAGCCAGCGCCGCATTCATCGGCAAGTTCCCAACGTTTTAGTATAATTGTTCTTGTTTGACCTTAGCCGCCCGGTTGCGCGAAGGGCAATGGCTCGGCCAGATGCTTGGAAGCGCCGCCGCTTCTGGTTCAATGGCGCGGCAGGGACGCGGCGATTTTGACCACTTCGTTGGCGATATCGGCGCCCCACAGCTTGTAGCTGTCGGGGGTCAGGTGCTCGCCGTCATAGGTCGGCCACTGCCCGGGCTGCGAGAATTTCAACGAATCGATATAGCGGCACGGCGATACGATGGTCGAAAGGTAGTCCGAGAGTTCCTTGACGCGCGCGAACGTCTTTTTCGACGGCCCGCCTTCGCTCCCCCACGGCGGTCCGACCCAGATGCACGGCAGGTGGCGCGCCTCGACCGGCAACAGCAATTCGCGGACCTGCTGGTTGATCCAGTCGCGCGGCAATTCCGGCAACACGCCGTAGCCGGCCATGTTGTCGCCGAGTTCGATGATCAGCAGGTTGGGATCGTGTCGCTGAATCAGCGCATCGAGCGACCATACCTGGGCCTTTTTGGTCGGGTCGATCACCGGCGGTTCCATGTTTTGCCGCTCCGACCGGCCGCATGGCAGCGTCGAGCGGACCACCCAGTCGCGCGGGCTTGAGCCGCAAACCGCATAGGTGTGGACGCCCGCACCCTGGGCCTCGAGGGCCGGATGCAGCGAGGCGAGCAGAAAGTCTTTGCCGGCAAGATGGCTGTCTCCGATCATCAATATGATCAAACCCGCCAGCGCCAGCTTCATATCGCACCGATCCCGCAGATAGCGACGGCCGCAACGCCGCTCTATCGGCCGAAATTGGTGAAATTGCCGTTACCGTGCGCCGCGAGAAATGTCGCAGCCGCCGGGTGCCGATATCAGTTCGGCCCTTTCATCGGCGTGCCGGGCAGGATCGTCATGACCGGGGGAGGATCGGAAAATGTCTTGCGCAGATACACCTTAACGATGCCTTCGTTGTAGGAATGGCCGTTGTCGAACGAACCCGCCGCACCGACCGACAGGTTGTCGCTGATCGCATATTCGACCTGGGCTCGCAGATCGGCGGCGATGCCGGTGGTGGTGCTCCCGGGATAGAAGGCAGCCGAATCGCCGACCAACCCCTCAAGCGCGATCTGGGCGTAGGGATTGTTGGGGAAGAACGGGCTGTCCTCCTGATTGAAGTGCTGAACGCCGAGCGCCACCGAGCCGAGATAGCTCCACCGCCCGGTCCGGCCCTGGTATTCGACCGGGAACGTGATCGCCTCGTAGTTTTGCGGGCTGAAATATCCGCCCTGGCCGAAGCTGTAAAACGACAAGTTCTTGTCGAAGCCGAAATAGATCAGATTGACGCCGACCCGCAGGGCCGAATTTTCCGTTCGGTACGGCCGGAAATAGGCGCCCATGAAACCCTGCAACTCGTCGTTCTGCGCGACGTTCGTGCCGGTCAGGTACGAGGCGCCGAACCCGCCGAAGGCGCCGATGTAATTGTCGTCGTAAAACACCGAGGCGCGAATGCCAGTGTTGACGACGCCCCCCCAGGTTCCGTTGGTGCCGAACGCCCCGTGCGTCAGCGCATTGGCGGCGCCGAGCGAGGCGCTGGTGCCGGCATAGGACAGCAGGCTGTCGGTCACCGGAGTGCGCTCGCCCTCGATCCGCACGCTCATCGTGTTGTTGAGGAATTTCGGCTGGTAGGCGATGTCGCCGATGATGTTGTTGACCGGGAAACCCCATGCCGAATCGCCGATCCTGCCGCTGAACGGGCCGAACGAATAGCCGAGCGATGTCAGCACGCCGACCGCCGACTGATCGCCCGGGGACACACCGCTGAGGTTGTGTGCCGCGAGAAGCTCGTTCGCCCCGAATTGCGGCAACGAGCCCGTCGACACCGAGCCCGCGCTCAGCCAGACCGGGCTTACCGCCAATTCCAGGTTGCCTAGCAGCCCTGGCGAGTATCGCCCGACAATCGGCACGCCGACTTCGTTCAGCGCGCTGAGCCCGCTCTGGCCTTCGCGGAATCGATAGATTGCGCCGGCTTCCAGCATCGGGCTGGTCTCGGCCTCAATCTGCGCCATGCTGCGCTCGATATCGAGCTGCAGCGAATCCTGCGCCGGCACCTGGCCCCCGGTGATCGGCGGCTGATAGCCGCCAACCGGGCCGGGAATGGCCAATTCGAGCTGCGCCAATTGCGTGGTCGATTGGCCGCCGCTGACTGTCACGGGCACCTTGGTCGCCGCGGCGCTGCCGCCCGCGCCTTTCGCGGCGACAGCACCTGCCGCGGTCGCGACCGGTGCCGCGGAATTGCCGATCAGGTCGTCGCTATCGACCGAGCGGGCCGTGCTTTCGAGCGGCGCCGGCAGCCCGGCGCCGGGGTCCAGCGCGACCGGCGCGGACGAACCGGCCGACGCAGATTCCGCCGCCTGGGCCGCGCCGGCCGGGGGCGTGCTGCTGCCAGAGATGGCGCCCTGGCCGGCGTCACGTCGCTCGTCTGCGGCATTGCCGCCGCGAACCGCAGCCCGCAGGCCGACGATTCTCGGGTCTTTTGGCGCAACCTGCTGCAGGCGCAGCAGGTACCGTCGTGCCTCGGTGGGGTGACCCTGCTGCACCTCCAGGATCCCGTATTGATACAGCGCATCGGCCTGCCCAGGATTGAGCGCCAGCAATTTGTCGAGCGAGGCGCGGGCAAGGTCGGGGCGGCGGTTCGTGCGCCAGTAAATAGCTCGGTTGAGGAGGGTCTGCTCGGCATTGTCGGCCGCCTGCACCGCGGTCGCCGGAATTGCCGCAGTCAGCAGCAACCCCAGCGCGAGCTGCCGGGCCCATAACCTCATCGTCCCTCCTCCCGGGGCAATGGACCCCTAGCCGAACCGTTCTGCATTTATCGTCCCCCGTCACACGCCGGCCGACCGCAGCGCGGGCGGGACCGTATTGTCTGATCGGAACGGGTTGGGCGGCAGCTTGAGCGCCGGCGTTTCCGGCTGCGCCGACGACGGGGTCACCAGGCCCTGTGCCTTGGCGAGCGACTCTGCGGTGCGCAACGCGCTCATGGCCGCCCGGTTATTGCCGCGCGCGCGCTCGATCTGCGCCTGCAGGTAGAACATCCACGGATTTTTCGGATGCGCCTTCTCGCCGGCGTCCAAGTATTTCTGCGCCTGGCCGATATCGTCCGCCTGGATCGATCCCATGACGACCCCGCGGATGATCCCGACATCGTCGGGATCTTGCTGGTACGCCTGGTCAAAATACTTGAGCGCCTGAGTGTCGCGGCCGGCCGCGGCAAAGATCCGCCCGACCGTCATCAACACGACCGGATCATTTGGCCGCGCCACCAGCAGCGGCGACACCAGATCGTAGGCCTCCGCGAAATGACGGCCGACCAGCAGCTTGTCGACATTGCGCGAGACCAGAATCGCCTTCGCCGACAGCAATTCGTCGCGATCGTCGGCGGTAAGGTCGGGGCTCGCCTCGAGCCTGGCGACGACCGCTTCCGCATCGCTGTAGCGCGCATCCGTCACCAGCAGCTTCGCGTAGTCGATCCCGGCCTTGACCCCGACCGCGCCGCCGCGCTCCATTTCTCGCCTGGTCAGTTGCAGTGCCGTGTTCTGGTAGCCGAGCCGATACAGATCGTACGCGGCGATGCGCCGCTCGTCCGGCAACACGTCGGGATTGGTGTAGAGCGCGACCAGGATGTTGCGCGCCTGGGTACGGTTGCCGGCGGCAATCAGTTGCTCGGCCCTGTCCTCGGTCGCCCGCGACAGGATGCGGTCGCGAAAATTCTTCAGGTCGGACGAACGCTCGTTGACCGGCACGCTGTCGACCTTGTCCAGCGCAGCGGCCCAGCGGTCCTGCTGAACATCGTACATCGCCGCTACCAGAACGCTGTCAGGGGTATTGCCCGAGGCCATCGGGTCGA
The DNA here is from genome assembly GCA_030041385.1 of Alphaproteobacteria bacterium. Taxonomy (GTDB): domain Bacteria; phylum Pseudomonadota; class Alphaproteobacteria; order ATCC43930; family CGMCC-115725; genus DATARH01. The sequence goes on along the minus strand of JASHNY010000037.1, from coordinate 25,167 downwards.
CAACCGCAAAGCCCTCGTTGATGCGGCCCTGCCCCGCGAGAAAGCGGGCGTAATCGAGGCGAATCCACGGAGCGCGCGCATCGTCGGCGATCGCCTGTTTGAATTTCTGCTCGGCGAGCGCGTAGTTTCCGTTCGCCTCCGCGTTCTTGGCTTGCTGGCGCAGCAATTCGGCCGGCGCAACGCTGTTCTTGGTCAGCCGCGCACGTTCGGCCGGGGTCAGGCGATCGATGATCGTCTTCGCCTCGGCCGTCTTGCCCTGCGCTGTCAGGACGCTGGCGAGACCGACCAGCGCGTCGCCATTCCCCGGTCGCGCCTTGAGGACACGCCTGTAGGTCTGCTCCGCGGCGGTGTTGTCGTGCAGCCGGGATTCGACGTTCGCCAGCACCATTTCGGCGCCCCAGCTATCGCCGCGCGGGTGCGCCAGCAGCCGGTTCAGCAGCGCCCGCGCCTGCTGCAATTTGCCCGCGGACTGCAACGCCTTGGCCTCTTCCACGCTGGCCCAGAACGAGGCGCTGTCATAGGCGGCCGTCCAGTTCTTGCGGTCGGCGGGATCGGCTCGCATTGCCCGCCCGAGCAGGTCGCGCGCCTGGGCAAAACGCTGTTGGCGCAGCCGCACCAGCCCGAGCCCGCCGAGCGCCTGGGCGTCGTTCGGATTGCTGTGCAGGCTGGCGGCGAACTGCTTCTCGGCCGCGGCGAGCTTGCCATGTTGCAGATCGACATAGGCCTGCGATTGGGCCGAAGCGCCGGCGCCTCCGCTCTGGGCCGCGATGTCGGCGGCGCGCTGGCGCACCTCCTGGTCCTGCGGAAATTGCGCGAGGTACTGGGCGTAAAGCGGCGTCGGCGCCCCCCACAGCAATGCCTGGCGCCACAATTTGACCGCGTCCGCCCCGACGACCGGGTCCTTGCTGAGCTGGATCAGTGCGGTGATCCCGTCCGGCCGCGTATCCTGGCGATTGATCATGACCTGCGCCAGGGCGAGCTTGACCTCCTTGTTGTTGGGCTCCGACTGGGCCAGTTGCTGCAATCCCTGCAAGGCCTGGTCCCAGCCGCCCGGGGTGCCGGAAAGGGTCAGGTAGTATTCGATTCCGAAGCTGGGCGGCGGCGGTCCGCGAAACGCCTCCTGGTATTTCTCGATCGCCTCGGTCAATTGCCCGCTTTGCGCCAGCCGCCGCGCCTGGTTCAGCTCGTTCGGGCCGATCTTGCCGGCACGGATCGCGTTTTCCAGTTCGACGATGTGCGGGCTGGTCGGATCGGCCTTTTGCAGCCGCGCCAGATCGAGGCGGGCATCCGGGATCTTGCCCTGCTGCACTTCGAGCATGCCAAGCTGGTACAGCCCCTCGACCTGGTTCGGGTCGAGAAACAGCAGCTTGGTCAATGCCTCCATGGCCAGGTCCGGACGGTCCTTGAGCCGCCAGTAATTGGCCTTGTCGAGCAATACCTGCTCGGCGCTTTCCGCGGCGAGCACGGCGCGCAGCGGGATCGCGGCCGCGAGCAGCACGCCGATTGCGAGAGGCCGAACCCACGATCTCATCGCCGTTCCCTTTGCGGTAATGCGCCGCTGTGCCGCCGACCGTTCCGCGCGCCGCCTATGGCGCCGACCGCGAACCCAGCCGCGCCGAGGCGAGCCGGCTCAGCAGCGCGTAGGCGACCAGTGCGATGATCAATACGCCGATCAAGGTGAACAGGATCAGGACCAGCGGCGAATTGCCGAGCCACCAGCGGATCTTGGTCACCACCGGCAGGTTTCCGACGGTGTATTCGTCGCCGACGCGGAAGCTCGACACCTTGCCGCCCGTTGCCACCATCAGATCGCCCTGGATCAGCGCGTTGAGGTCGCGATTGCGGAACGTGTTGATGACGGTCATCAGCTTGTCGGGGCTGGACCCGGTGATCATCACCACGCTGCGGCCGGAGTGCAGCGGCGATTCCATCCCGATCATCGCGGCGAGGTCGTCACCGCGCGACACCAGAAGCTGATCGACCCGCTGGCGCTCTTCCTGCGCGTTGGGATCGAGCATCGTGTAGACCCGGTCGACCGGCGAGTTGACCGCGACCCGCAAATGCCCGCCATCGACGCTGAGCCGGCTGTTATGGGCCCAGCGTGCAACCAGCGGCTGCTGCGGGATCGACCCGAGGACGATGAAGTTCTTGTCCGTCTCCTGGTTGACCGCATCTGGGCCGATCACCGAGGCGCGCACCACCGGGAACCCGGTCGAATCGCCCATCATCCCCATCAGGGTCAGGAACGCCTGGATGTCGGGGGCGCCGGCCTGGTCAGGCATGACGATGGCGGTCGTCGACAGATCCGCCATGCGCGTGAACGGATAGCCCGAGTTGACGAAGAACGCCAGGTTCGGCAGCGAGGTAAACCGCTCGGTATGCGACAGGTCGATCGTCGAGTCGGGATCGATCGATTCGCGCACATTGGTCGGCAATGTGCCCTGGCATTCGCCTTTCTTCACCGGGCGCAGATCGTAATAGAACTGCAGCTGGTTCTGGCCGAACACGTAATAGGGCGGCACCTGCACGGTCTGCTCGTTCATGACGAAATCGGGCGAGACCATGTCTTTGACCTGCTGGGCCACGCCCCGCTCGGTCAGCGGCAGGCTGCGCAGATACGAGTTGTTGATCGATACGTCGAGGCGCGAATCCGGGAAGTTGAGCCACGTGCCGGCCGGATAGCGGTACTTGATGTCGAGCGGCACACCGCTGTTGCCCCACACGAAGATGTCGGGTGCGGTGCGGAAGTTCAGCGTCAGCAGCCCGGGAACAAGCCCGTTGCCCTGCAGATCGGTCGGCTGCACCAATTCGCCGAAATGCACCGGCCGGTCGATCGGCACCCAGCGCGGCGCGTCGTACGGCTTGCGCGTCGGGATCGTCGGAATGCCGACCACTTGCGTCTGCCCGGTCAGCGTCGCCGAGCCCAGCGACAGCGTGTCGGCGGCGGCGCGCAGCTCGGTCGGGGTGCGCCCCATGACCAGCAGCAATTTGGCTTCGGGATTGTTCGGGTTGGTGATGACCGAGATGGTCGGGCCGCTCAGCGCCGGCAGGTCGAGCCCCGCCGGCTTCTCGGACGGGGTGGCGAACACCACCGCGTTGCCGTTGGGGATGGTGTCGAGATAAGTCGGGAAGCTCGCCCCCTTGTACGAGGCCAGCGCGCCGAACCACGACGCCACCGTCCCGGCCGCCTGCAACGTCGCATCCGACGGCTTGGCCGAGAACACGAACGGCAACGACAACGCCTGCATGTCCTTCGGGTCGTAGAACGGCGTCGGCAACAGCGACAGGTCGTTGGCGAGCGTCAGCTTCTGCAATTGCATTGTGATCTTGCTGGTGTTGCTCAACACCAGCCACAGGCTCGAATGCAGCGGGTCTTCGCAGCCGAGCGTGTAGTGCCCGATAAAGCGGAACAGGATGCGATTGTCGTCCTGAAACAGCACCGGATTGATCGGCAGCGACGCTGTCGCACCCGAATTGGTGTCCTTGGGCAGGGGCAGCGAGCCCAGTACCTCTCCGTTCAACAAAACGGTCAGGTGGCTGAGTTCGGGAATCAGCGCCGGCGAATAGGCGTAGGACAGGTCGATCTTGCCGCCGGTGACGACCTCGTCGCGGCGCACCGAGAACGGCAGGCTGCCTTCGCCCTGCACGCCAAGCAGGCGAATCGGGGAATTGGCGCCCAGATCCTTGAGCGAAAGCACCTCCTGCCGCACCGAACCGGTCGGCGCGGTCGCCGGGGCGGTACCGGCGGCGGCCCCTGCCGGAGCGGGAAGGCCAGGCTGGTTGGGCGGCGTTACGCTACCGGGCGCCATGCTGCCGGGCACCAGTGCCGGCGTCGTTTCCGGCATCCCGGAACCCTGCGGCGCGGGCGCCGCGGCGCCGGTCAAGGGTCCGGCAGAGTTTTGCTGCGGCGTGGTGCCGGTCGGCCCGCTCAGAAATGCCGGCGGCCGCGCGGCAGGTGCGTTCTGCGCCCAGGCGGTCCCGCTCGCCGCCAGCAGGCCGAGGCCGAGCCCCGCCGCGATCAGCAGGCCGGAATTGATGCGTTCGCGAATCCGCCCCGGCTGAGGCGCTTCCGCCCCCGGCCCCATCGGCGGCCCGCCAGCCATGCCGGGGCGCAGCCGCCGCGGCACGAACAGGCCGCCGATGCTGATCAGGATCTCGCGGACCGAGCGCAGCGGCCGATCGACCGGATGCTCTTCCCAGTCGAGCCAGGCATCGGCGCGGCACAGCACGATGCGGACGAGCTCGCGCTGCTGGCGCAGGGTCAATTCGTCAAAGGCGACGCGCAAAATCTGATCGTCCCAGGCGATCACTCGCGCCGGAAACACGCCGGTGCGCTCGCCGATCGGCAGCTCGATCTGGATCACATCGCCCGGCGCAATCCCGCTGGGCCGCGGCGCGACAAACAGCCCGCCGGTGGTCGACAGGTTGCGCGATTGCGTGACGAGCGTGTGCCCGTCCGGCAGGTAGATCGCCCCGGGCATGGTCAATCCCAGCCTGACCGAGCTGCGCAATTGCCGCGTCTCCCGCCCGGCCGCAATCGCCGCCCCGACCGTCAGCAGGTTGAAAATCGCCCAGGCAACGTTGAGCAGCAGCACCTCGGTACCGGCCAGGCCGCTCAGCGCCCAGCGCGCAACCCCCACGATCAGCGCGATCACCAACAGGACGGTGATGATCATGTGCGGGCGCACGATCTTGTAATCAAAGTAGTCGCGCGGCAGTAACCCGCCCTTTTCGGTGACGTTGAACCGGCCCCGCTTCGGGTTGATCAGCGTCGACAATGTCGGCTTCAGAATGTAGAGGGCGAGCACGCTTTCATAAATTTCGCCCCAAAACGAATGCCGATAGCGCGACTGCAGCCGCGAATTGGTCACCGTGGAGTGGACGAGGTGCGGCACGGCATAGACGATAACCATGAGACCACTCGCAGCAATAATGTTCAGCTTGAACAGCAGGTAGCACAGCGGCGCCGTCAGGAAGACGAAGCGCGGCAGGCCGAAGAAGAAATGCAGCATCGCGTTCAGGTAGCAGATGCGCTGGCCGAGGCTGAGCCCGCGGCCGAGGACCGGGTTGTCGACCCGGAAGATCTGGGTCATGCCGCGCGCCCACCGCATGCGCTGGCCGACATGTATCGCCAGCCGCTCGGTCGCCAGCCCCGCCGCCAGCGGTAGCCGCAGATAGGCCGAGTTCCACCCGGCGCGGTGCAGGCGCAATGCGGTGTGCGCGTCCTCGGTGACGGTCTGGGTCGCGAAGCCGCCGATCTGTTCCACCGCACTGCGCCGCATCAGGGCGCAGGAGCCGCAGAAGAACGAGGCATTCCACAAATCGTTGCCGTCCTGGATCAGCCCGTAGAACAGCTGCCCCTCATTGGGCACCGTCGCGGCGCCGCGCAGGTTCCGCTCGAACGGATCGGGCGAATAGAAATGATGCGGCGTCTGCACCAGCGCGAGCTTGGGGTCGCGCAGGAACCAGCCGACGGTCAATTGCAGGAAGGCGCGGGTCGGCACATGGTCGCTGTCGAACAATGCCAGCAACTCGCCGTTGGTCAGCCCCAGCGCGTGGTTGAGGTTGCCGGCCTTGGCGTGCAGGTTGTCGTCGCGGACGATGTAGCCGACGCCGACGGCCTCGGCGAATTCGCGGAACTCGTCGCGCCGGCCATCGTCGAGAATGTAGATCTGCAGTTTGTCGATCGGATAGTCGAGCGAGAGTGCGCCGTAAACCGTGCTCTGCACCACCGACAGCGGCTCGTTGTAGGTCGGGATCAGCAGGTCGACCGTGGGCCACTCGGCGATGTCCTCAGGCAGCGCGACCGGCGGGCGCCGCAGCGGCCACGCCGTCTGGATATAACCGAGGACCAGCACGAACCAGGCGTAGAGCTCGGCCAGGATCAGCCCGATGCCGAGACAGGCCTCCGTCACCGAGGCAAACTGCATCGTGGCGGTCAGGCGCCACCAGATGTACCGCGTCGAGACGACGATCGACAATGTGATCAGCGCCAGCGTCACCCCGCGCGAGGGATGGCCCTTGATGATCAGCATCGCAATGATCGTCAGCGCCGCGAACAACGCCTGCGAGACGAGATCGAGCGGAGTGATGACGACGATCCCCAGCAGGAACACGCCGGCGATGACGAGCACCGCCAGCACCAGGCTCTGCCCGGTCGATCTGGAGCCTGCGAGCCGCGTCAGATAGCTGGCCATCCGCTTTCCCTTCTCGCGCCTATGCCGGCGCCAGGCTGTCGTGAATCCGATTCGCGACCGCCGCGATGTCGTGGGCGGCGATGCTGTCGGGGGCGTAATCGAGAACGGTCTGCCGACACGCCACCGCCTCGGCGACGGCTTCGTCGTGGTGGACGGTGCCGAACAGCGCTTCGCCCAGTACCTCCCGGCCCAGAACCAGAACGTCGCGGCACAGCCGGTGCCGCGGCTCGACCTGGTTGATCACATAGCCGGTGGGTGATTTGCGCGGCGCACCGCCCCAGCCAAAATCGCCGCGCTGGAAGCGCGGCAACAGCGCCAGGCTGAGCGCATCGGCGACCAGCACCGCAACATGCACATCCGCAAGCGTGTCGATCTCGGCGTCGTAGACCGACGGGCCCGGCGGCATGTCGACGACGATGGCCAGATCGCGATATTCGAAAAACGGTGCGAGCTTCCGGCCGACCCAGCCCGGGTTGTCGCCGATCAGCGTCGTCAGCCGGATGCTGTCGCTGGCCTCCGCCGCGCCGAACGGGATCACGAACACGCCGGACGGGGTCTCGACCGCCAGCTCGGTCCAGTCGCGCTCCGCGCCGCCGTCGTTGGCGATCCCGGGCAATTCGTCGCTCGGCAATTCGAAATGCAGGCGCAGCGCGTTTTCCCGGTCGCAATCGAGCGCGAGCACACGCCAGCCGATTCGCCGCAGCGCGACGCCGATCGTGGCCGCAAGCGTTGTTTTGCCGGCCCCCCCTTTCGGCGATGCGACGCACACAACGGGCATGTTCAGCGCAACCGCCGGAACATCGGTCCGCGCCCCGCTACACCCGGCGCCTTGCGCTCGTCGCGATAGTGGCCGGCCGGCCGCGCGAGGCGCGAAAATACCGCATCGAGCGCGCGCCCTTCCGGATTTGCCGACGGCGCTGCGGGAGCCGGCGGCGCCGGCGCCGCCGCGGCTTCATCATCGCCGAAGCCGCGGTAACTGCCGCCGAACAGCCCTGCCCGCGCCCCGCTCGGCCGCTGCTCCGGCGCGGGGTGCGGCTCCTCCGGCGATTCGAGATCAGGATTCTCGTAATGGATGGCCGAGCCGACGCCCTCCGGCGCATGGTCCCGCCCGGGTTCTGGCGGCGTCACCACATCGCGAAAGGTAAGCCCGCTGCGCGATGCCGGCGGATGCCCGCCCAGCGCGGCGCGCAGGCGATCGCCGAGCGGCTCCCTTAGAGGATTGGGAGACACCGCCTCCTCAGGCTGCGCCTCGACCCCTACCGGCGCCTCGCCTTCCTCGGGCGAAACCGATTCCGTCGCCCGGCGCAACCCCGGCCACGTGGCGGCCGCGTCGGAAATCTCCCGTTCGTTCGCGAATTCGCGATAGCGCAGGTCCGGCGTTTTCAGCCATGAGAACAACCGCCCGACATCGTCATCGTGTTCCATCGCATCAACTACCGCGGCTAGTTGTGGCATCCGTCAGTCGCGCAGGCACGGCGAAACCGGCCCGCGACCAACGGAGCGTTATTGCTTGCTGGCAGACATCCCCTGCTGACCCGTACGCTTCCCCGAGCAACGCAATCGTGACGCACGACCCCCACCCGATTGCTCTACCGCAGGCTATACCAAAGCCACGCGGGGCCTCGCAATAGCGGTTGTCTTGCGGATGGCGGCCGTCTGCGGGTAGGTCCGTAGCCCTACCACAGTAGTCGGAAAGCGGTTAAAGCACAGTTACCTGGGAAGCGCGCGCAGGCATGCGCGAGCGGCGGCATCGACGATCGCGTCGCAGTCAAGACCATACGCCCGATAAAGGTCGGGGATGTCGCCCGACTGCCCAAAATGATCTACCCCCAATGGGATGACGGCATTGCCGGCGACGCTGCCGATCCACGACAGCGTCGCGGGATGGCTGTCGGTTACCGTGACCAATGCGGCGCCTCGTCGCAGGTGTGCGAGCAATCCCGCGGCTACGCTGGTGCCACCGCCGGTCAGCGCGGCCTGCCAATCATGGTGCAGCCGATCGGGCGAGGTGACCGCGAGCAGCCCGGCGCCGGGCAGGTCTTCGCAAATCGCCTCGTGGGCGGCGAGGGCCTCGGGTGCGACCGCGCCGCTGTAGGCGATCGCCAATTCGGCGCCGGGTTCGGGCTCGCGCAGCCAATAGGCGCCGGCGACGATTGCCGCCGCGAGGCTCGGCGCGAGTGTCCGCGCCGGCTGCTCGACGGGCCGGGTCGACAGGCGGAAACACACCGATTGCCCGTCATCGCGCTGAATTTCGCCGAGCGCCCAGCGCATCAGCACCGCCAGCTCGTCGGCAAAGGCGGGTTCGAACCCGACCAGGCCCGATTGCGCCAGCCCGATCAGCGGCTCGGAGATCGATTGATGCGCGCCGCCCTCGGGCGCCAGCGTGATTCCCGAGGGAGTCGCGACGACGATGAACCGGGCATCCTGGTAGAGCGCATAATTGAGCGCGTCGAGGCCGCGCTTGATGAACGGGTCGTACAAGGTGCCGATCGGCAGGAGCCGGGCGCCGAACAGCGGCCCGGCGAGGCCGAGCGCGGCCAGCTGCAGAAACAGGTTCTGCTCGGCGATGCCGAGCTCGATGTGCTGGCCCTGCGGCGCCATCGCCCAGCGCTGCGCCGAGACGACCTTTTCCTCGTGAAACGTATCGGCGCGCTCGGACCGGTCGAAGATGCCGCGGCGATTAACCCAGGCGCCGAGATTGGTCGATACGGTCACATCGGGCGAGGTCGTGACGATGCGGTCGGCGAGCGGTCCCCCGGCCGCGGCGACGGCACCGAGGATGCGGCCGAACGCCTCCTGCGTCGACAGGACCCGGCCGCGCGGCGGCGGCAATTCGTCGGGCAGCGCGATTCGCGGGCTGCTGTGACGGCGCCCGTCGTCCTGCGCCAGGGGCAGCGCCTCGAGAAATGCCGCAAGCGTCTCGGCCGGGAGGTCGAGCCCCGAGAATTTCTCCCATTCCTCGCCTTCGGCCACGCCCATACTGCGCCGGAACGTGGCCATCTGGTCGAGGTTCATCAGCCCGGCATGGTTGTCCTTGTGCCCGGCAAAGGGCAGGCCGTAGCCCTTGATCGTATAGGCGATGAAGCAGGTCGGGCGGTCGTCGGTGACGGCGTGGAAGGCGTCGAGCACGGCCCCCATGTCGTGGCCGGCGAGGTTGGTCATCAGCCGCGCCAGGGCATCGTCGTCGTGGTCGTCGAGAATCGCGCGGATGCCGGGGTAGCGGTTGAGGTCGCGGGCCAGGTGTTCGCGCCAGCCTTCGCCGCCCTTGTAGACGAGCGCCGAATAGAGCGAGTTCGGGCAGTTGTCGATCCATTCGCGCAGATGGGCGCCATCCGGGCGAGCGAACGCCGCCTCCAGCAGCCGCCCGTATTTGAGCGTGACGACGCGCCAGCCGACCAGCTCGAACAGGGCGTCGATGCGGCCGAACAGGCGATCGGACACGACCGCGTCGAGGCTCTGCCGGTTGTAGTCGATGATCCACCACAGGTTGCGGACATCATGCTTCCAGCCTTCGAGCAGCGCCTCGTAGATGTTGCCCTCGTCGAGCTCGGCATCGCCCGCCAGCGCAATCATCCGCCCGGGCGGCTCCGCGGTCGGCACCAGCCGCTTCAGCCGCACGTAATCCTGCACCAGCGAGGCGAACAGGGTCATGCCGACACCGAGGCCGACCGAACCGGTCGAAAAATCCACCCTGTCGCCATCCTTGCTCCGCGACGGATAGGCCTGCGCGCCGCCGAAGGCGCGAAAGCGTTCCAGCTTGTCGCGGCTTTGCCGGCCGAGCAGGTATTGCAGCGCGTGGAACATCGGCGAGGCGTGCGGCTTGACCGCGACCCGGTCTTGCGGCCGCAGCACATCGAGGTAAAGCGCGGTCATCAGGGTCGCCACCGATGCGCTCGACGCCTGATGGCCCCCGACCTTGAGCCCATCGCGGCTCGGCCGCAGGTGATTGGCGTTGTGGATCATCCAGGTCGACAGCCACAGCGCCTTGCGCTCGAGCGCCTGCAGGATCTGCAGGCGGTCGGCGGGTGCCGGCGCCGTCCTGCGGCTGCGTCCGCCGGGCAACACCCTGAGCATCGTCACGCTCTCCTTTGACACGTCGCTGGCTGTGCTTAAATACACCCCAGGATCGCCGCGGGCGAGATGGAGCGCGGGAGCGCCGGCACATGACAGAGGCTACAGAGAGCGGGACGGTCGGCGAGCGCGGCATCGTCGTCACCGAGAGTGCGGCGCGCCGCATCGCCGCGCTGAAGCTGCAGGAAGAAGCGGAAGACGCGTTTTTGCGGATCGCGGTTTCGGGCGGCGGCTGCTCGGGGTTTCAGTACGGCATCACCTTCGACGAACAGAAGAACCCCGACGATTTCGTGTTCGAGCGCGACGGCGTTACGGTCATCGTCGACGATACCTCGCTCGACCTGTTGAATGGTGCCGAGATCGATTTCGTCGAGGATCTGATGGGCGCGTCGTTCCAGATCCGCAACCCCAACGCAGCATCGTCCTGCGGCTGCGGCAACTCGTTCTCGATCGCCTAGCGGCGCCCGGCGCCCCGTGAAGATCGCCACCTGGAACGTCAATTCGGTCAAGGTGCGGCTGCCGCACCTGCTCGATTTCCTGAAAAGCGCGCAGCCCGACATCCTGTGCCTGCAGGAGACCAAGTGCCTGGAGGATGATTTCCCGCGGCTGGAAGTCGCCGCGCTCGGCTACAAGGTCGAGGCGATCGGCCAGCGCGCCTACAACGGGGTCGCGATCCTGTCGAAGGAGCCGGCCCACGACATCGTGCGCGGGCTCGCCGGCGACGAGGGGGACGAGCACGCGCGCTATATCGAAGCCTCGTTCGGCGGCGACGGCAACGAGGTGCGCGTCGCCTCGCTCTACCTGCCGAACGGCAACCCGGTGGGCACCGACAAATTCGCCTACAAGCTGGCCTGGATGGAGCGGCTGCTGGTGCACGCGCAGGAATTGCTGCGGCGCGAGATGCCGTTCGTTCTCGCCGGCGATTACAACATCGTGCCGACCGACGACGATGTTTACGATCCGGTCGGGTTCCGCGGCGACGCCCTGTGCCAGCCTCAGTCGCGCGCATTGTTCCGCGCCCTCCTGCACCTCGGGCTCAGCGACGCCTATCGGGTGTTTCACCGCGAGCCGCACCGCTATACCTACTGGGACTATCAGGCGGGCCGCTGGAGCCGCGACGAAGGATTGCGGATCGACCATCTGCTGCTGTCGCCGCATGCGGTCGACCGCGCGGGGGGATGCGTTATCGACAAGTCACCGCGCGGCAAGGACCGCGCCTCGGATCACACGCCGATCTGGTGCGAATTGGCGGTGTAGCGCCGCGGAGCCGGCCGTGCCTCAGTGAAGCTGGTCGAGGAACAGGTTCTGATCCTCGGTCGGCACGATGGCCTCGATCCGCGGGTCGTCGAAGCACAGCGCGCAGTTTCCGTAACCGGGATCGATGCGCACCACGGTCGCCGCAAACGGGGTGATGTCGCGCGACCCGGCCAGGCTGAATGTGCCGCGCACCCGCGTGCCGATATCCTGGCAGATGCCGTCGAGCAACAGGCCGCCCATCGACCAGTTGATCGCGCGGAACTGCCAATCCCCGATCGTCACATCGAGCACCGGGACCAGGTATCGGCGGTCTCGGCGCAGCTCGATACGTTCGATGGAGACGCGTCTGAACGGCATGGCCGGAGCATCCAGAGAATACGCCCGAAATGCCAGAAAAATAATGCTTAATCGGATCTGTCGAGGCAACGGCACGGGCTTCGGCTTGATGCCGGCGACGCAGGCCAGGCAGGTCAGCCCGAACCCGGCGGATAGCGGTGGCGCCTGCCGGTGCGGTCGGCGACGAGCCACTCGTCCGAACCCTCCCTCGGGCTGGCGCCACTGGCCGCGATCGGCGACTTGCCGTAGCCGCCGGGAATGTCGAGCACGTAGCTCGGCTGGCACAGACCGGACACCCGCCCGCGCAACGATTGCACCAGCTCGCGGCCGCGCCCGATGCCGAGCCGAAACCGTGCGGTGCCGGGGGCAAGGTCCGGGTGGTGCAGGTAATAGGGCTTGACCCGCATCGCCACGAGCCCGCGGAACAACGCCTCGAGCACGGCGGCATCGTCGTTGACCCCGCGCAGCAAGACGGTCTGGGACAAGACCGGGATGCCGGCGCGCACCAGCCGCCCGACCGCCTCCCGCACTGCCGGCGTCAGTTCGCGCGGGTGATTGGCGTGGATCGCAACATAGACGGCCTTGTCGGCGGCCAGCGCGGCGACAAGTGCCGGCCCTACCCGGCACGGATCGACCACCGGCACCCGCGTGTGAAAGCGGATCACGGCGACATGCGCGATGCCGCCGAGGGTCTCGACGATCGCGGCGAGGCGGCGCGGCGACAGCAGAAACGGATCGCCGCCGGTGACGATGACCTCCCAGATTTCGGGGCGTTCGCGGATGTAGTCGAAGGCGCGGGAGAGCGCGGCGGCGTCCAGCATTCCGGCTTGCTGCCCCACCGTCTCGCGGCGAAAGCAGAAGCGGCAATAGACCGGGCAGACGAGGCTCGGCTTCAGCAGCACGCGATCGGGATAGCGATGGACGATGCCGGGAAGCGGCGACCAGCGCTCGTCGCCGATCGGGTCGGGCCGGTCGTCGGCCGCGGTCTCCAGCTCGACCGCATCCGGCACGAACTGCAGCGCGATCGGGTCGGCCGGATCGGCCGGGTCGATCAGCGCCGCAACCGCGTCGGTAACCGCGACCGCGTAGCGTTCGGCGACCCGGCGCAGCTCGTCGCGCCGCTCCGGCGCGACCAGCCCGCGCGCAATCAGATCGTCGGCACCCAACGTCACCGACCTACCTCATCTGGACAGATTCACTTTGAACCATACTAAGGCTGCGGGGGGATCGCCAGGACATTGGCCGCGCAAGGCCCCCGCGCCCCTTGACATGGACAGAATGTATATACACATTGGCGATGCGACGAAGCCGCGCCTCGGGCATCAGGAGCGAAAAGGGGACGAGAATGGACGCGCTCCAGAGATTTGGGGGGGATGCCCTGTGGCTGAGTTTGAATGGGACCCGCGCAAGGAAGCCGAGAACGTTGGCAAGCATGGGATTGACTTCACGGCCGCCTCGCTAATCTGGGACGGTCCCGTATACGAAAAGCCGGATGACCGCCGAGATTATGGCGAGAATCGACTTGTCGCAGTTGGGGCGGTCGAGGGCCGTGTCCTCGCCGTCGTTTACACGCCGCGGGGGGAGGCTCGCCGAATCATCTCGGCAAGGAGGGCAAATGCCCGCGAAAGAGCACTCTACGAAGAAGAGATTGCGCGCCGATCAAAACCGCCTCCGAACTGACTGGGCGCGGGTCGATGCGCTGACCGACGAGGACATCGAGGCCGCAGTTCGCGACGACCCCGATGCGCCGCCGATCGTCGACGACCAATGGTTCGCCGGCGCAACGCTCGTCATGCCCAAGCCCAAGGAGCAGATCAGCATTCGCCTCGATGCCGACGTGCTGGAGCATTTCCGTAAATATCCGCGCTATCAGACCCGGATCAACGCGATCCTGCGCGCCGCGATGGAGCATGAGAAGAAGGCCGGATAACTGGATCGCGGGCGGCCCGCCCGCACCACCAGAATGCGGGCGGGACGCCCGCGCTCCTGTGGCTACACCGCCTCGATGCGTCGATAGGCGGCGGCGAGGCGATCGCGGTCGCGGCGCGTGTCGGCTTCGCGCTCGCGCTGTTCCTCGACGATTTCGGGCTTGGCCTTGGCGAGAAAGCCGGGATTGGCGAGCTTTGTCGCGAATTTGGCGAGGTCGCCGTCGAGCCGGCCGATCTCCTTTGCCAGCCTCGCCTTCTCGCGCGCCAGATCGATCACGTCGCCGAGCGCCAGGGTGAACGTCGCCCCCTCGACCACGACCTGGATGCCGCCTGACGCGCCGGAATCGCCGGCTGCGGGCTCGACCCGGGCCAGCCGCTCGAAATGCTCGCGATGGCGCTCGTATCGCGCCAGCGCCGTCGGATCGGCATCCTTGACGATGAATGGCACGCGCGCCCCGGGCGGCACGTTCATCTCGGATCGCGCCCCCCGGATCGCCGAGATCGCCGCGACGACCCATTCCATCTCGGCGAGGGCGGCGGCATCGCAGCATGCCGGTTCGGGCCACGGCGCGGTCATCAACATGCCCGAGCCCGCGCCGGCGAGATGGCGCCATACCTCCTCGGTCAGGAACGGCATGATCGGGTGCAACAGATGCACGGTCTGGCCCAGCACCCACGCCGTCGTCGCACGCGTTTCGGCCCCGGCCGCGGGATCGCTTCCTTGCAGGATCGGCTTGGTGAATTCGAGATACCAGTCGCAGAACGTGCCCCAGACGAACTGGTACAAGGCGTTCGCGGCGTCGTCGAAGCGGTAGGCGTCGAGCGCGCCGGTCACCGCCGCGGCGCAATCGCGCACGGCGCTGACGATCCAGCGGTTGACGGTCAACGTGCAGGCCGCGGGATCGAAGCCGGGATCCGGCGCGCACCCGTTCATCTCGGCATAGCGCGCCGCGTTCCACAGTTTCGTCGCGAAGTTGCGGTAGCCCTCGACCCGGCTTTCGGCGAGCTTGATGTCGCGCCCGGGCGCCGCGAGGGCCGACAGCGTAAAGCGCAGCGCGTCGCAGCCGTAGCGGTCGATCAAATCGAGCGGGTCGATGATGTTGCCGCGCGACTTCGACATCTTCTGCCCGTGGGCGTCGCGCACCAGGGCGTGGATATAGACCGTGCGAAACGGCACCTCGCCCATGAAATGCAGCCCCAGCATCATCATCCGGGCGACCCAGAAAAAGATGATGTCGAAGCCGGTGACCAGCACGTCGCCGGGATAGTAGCGCGCCAGCTCCGGCGTCTTCTCGGGCCAGCCCAGCGTCGAGAACGGCCACAACCCCGAAGAAAACCAGGTGTCGAGCACGTCGTCGTCCTGGCGCAATGCCGCCGCCTGCCCGTAATGCGCCGCCGCCGCGCGCGCCGCCTCGTCCTCGCCTTCGGCCACGAACACGGTGCCGTCGGGGCCGTACCAGGCCGGGATGCGATGCCCCCACCACAATTGCCGCGAGATGCACCACGGCTGGATGTTGCGCATCCACTCGAAAAACGTGTTCTCCCACTGGCGCGGGACAAAGCGCGTGCGCCCATCCTCCACCGCTGCGACCGCCGCTTTCGCCAGTTCGCCGGCGTTGCAGTACCACTGGTCGGTCAGCCACGGCTCGATCACCACGCCGGAGCGGTCGTGGTGCGGCACCATCAGCACGTGGTCCTCGACCTTTTCGAGAAAGCCGCCTGCTTCAAGGTCGGCAACGATCTTGCGCCGCGCCGCGAACCGGTCGAGGCCGCGATACCCCTCGGGCACCGAGTCGTTGAGGCGGGCGTCGCGATCGAAGATGTTGAGCATGTCGAGGCCGTGCCGGCGGCCGACCTCGAAATCGTTGAAATCGCGCGCCGGGGTGATCTTGACCGCGCCGCTGCCCTTGTCGGGGTCGGCATAGGCGTCGGCGACGATCGGGATCGCCCGGCCGACCAGCGGCAACAACGCCTTCTTGCCGATGAGGTCGGCAAAGCGCGCATCGTCCGGGTGCACGGCGACCCCGGTGTCGCCCAGCATCGTTTCGGGCCGGGTCGTCGCGACGACGATGTGGCGCCCGGCCTCGCCCGCGATCGGATAGCGGATGTGCCACAGGCTGCCCCGGGTCTCGCGATTGTCGACTTCGAGGTCGGAGATGACCGTGTGCATCTCCGGGTCCCAGTTGACCAGCCGCTGGTCGCGATAGATCAGCCCGGCGCGATGGAGTTCGACAAACACGCGGCGCACCGCGGCGGCGAGGCCGGGGTCCATCGTGAAGCGCTCCCGCGCCCAATCGGGCGAGCAGCCGAGCCGGCGCAGCTGATTGACGATGGTGCCGCCCGATTCGGCTTTCCATTCCCAGACGCGCGCGATGAACTTGTCGCGGCCGAGCCGATGCTTGTCGATCTGCTCCTCGGCGAGCCGGTTGGTGACGACGATCTCGGTAGCGATGCCGGCATGGTCGGTGCCGGGCTGCCACAGCGCGTCGCGCCCGCGCATGCGCTGATAACGAATGAGGATGTCCTGCAGCGTGAAGGTCAGCGCATGCCCCATGTGCAGGCTGCCGGTCACGTTGGGCGGCGGCATCATGATCGTATAGGGCTGTTTGCCGCTGCCGGGATCGGCGGCGAACCCGCCCGAGCGCTCCCACTCGGCGTATTGCCGCCGCTCGACCAGGTCCGGCCGATAGGTCTTGTCCAGCATGGCCGCGCCGCCCGCCGACCCGCGGCTAATCGCGCGGCCGGCGGGCAAGCTCCGCCCGGGCCAACCGCTCGACCAGCGCCGGCAGGTTCTCGTCGAGCCACTCGCGCAGCATCGGCCGCAACAGATCGGCAACGAATTCCTCGAGCGTGCGGCCGCCCCCATCGCTACGCAAGCCATCGCGAGCCGGCGCGGGGCTGGCGCCGCCGGCGGCGGTGCCGATCGGCGCCGGCTCGACCCGCCTGTCGCCCGGCGTCGTCGCCGGGTCGATATGGTGGATCGTGCCGTCATCGGCGATGGCCTCGGTCAGGTCCAGGGCGTCGCGATTGGGCCGCCCGCCGAAAATGCGCGCCGCCCGCGCCCGCCCGTCGTCGGTGATGTTGCGCCGGATCATCTCGAGGATCTCTTCCATCGAGGGCTCGGGCTCGCCGGTACTGTCTGCCATCGGAATCATCCGCAACTGAAGGCGACTGTCTCTAACCTGGACGCCCGGCCGGCAATTTGCCAGATCGAGCGAGCGGCTATTCTGACAAGCCGCCCTTGAAGCCGGACCATTTGTCCTTTACCGCCTTGTAGTGACGCTCCATGTCGTAGAGCTGGACCGGCAGATGGAGGTCCGGCGCGATCAACCGCCCGGTCGCGGCGGCGAGGCTGAACTCGGCGACGGCGGCATCATGCTCGGCGCCGACGAGCTGCGATTCGGTCGTGAACAATTGCTGCTCGGAGATCAGCACGTCGAGCACGGTGGCCGTGCCGACAAGAGCCTCCTGCTGCATGCCGGCGAGCGCGATCCGGGCCGCCCGCACCGCGACGCTGAACGACGCGATCGCGGCGCGCCCCGAATTCAGCGTGTCCCAGGCCTGGCTCGCGCTCTGCACCGCGGCGCGGCGGGCGTCGTCGACCTGGCTGCGGCGCTGCCCCAGGGTCTGCTCGGCCTGGCGCGTCTGGGAATAGACGGCGCCGCCTTCGTAAAGCGGCATCGTTACGCGGGCGACGACGCTTGCCGTATCCTCACGCTCGGAACTCAACGTGATCGACGGGGCATAGCTGCGGTTCAGGTCGCCGACGATCGAGACCTGCGGCAGCAACTGGCCGCGCACGAGGTCGATATTGTCGCGCGCCGCCAGCTCGGTGAAGTTGGCGGCAATGACGTTGGGGTTGTCGTTGGCGGCAAGCTGCAACGCCTCTTCGCGGGTCGCCGGCAGTGTCGGGCGCTCGTGCGGCATGACCAGCCGGCCCGGCGGATGGCCGACGACGCGCATGTACTCTGCCCGACTGACCTGCAGCTGACCCTCGGCGGCGATGCGGTTCGCCCGCGCCTGGGCATAGGAGGATTCGGCCTGGGCAACGTCGGTTCGGGTGACCTCGCCGACGCGGAAGCGGTCCCGCGTCCCTTCGAGCTGTTTCCTCAGCGCCTCCTCGTTTTCGCGATTGACCTCGACCAGGGTCTGGTCGCGGACCGTGTCGAGAAACGCTTGCGCGACGGCTTGAAACACCGTCGTCTCGACCGCGAGCGTCTGTGCCCGCGCCGCCTGCACCGTATTGATCGCCTGGCGCGTCTGCGCCTCGGTGCGCCCGCCGCGATAGATCGGCTGGGTGATCTGCAGGTCGAGCTCCCGTTCGACAAAGCTCGTAAACTGCGACGGGTTGCCGGTCGATGCGACCGCCCCGCGGGCATACCCGGCCTGGCCGGTGAAATTGACCGTCGGCCGCCAATTCGACAATGCCTGCGGCACCTGCTCATCGGTCGCCCTGAGCAGGGCGCGCTGTGCGAGCAGTTGCGGGTTGTTGTTGTAGGCGTAGGCCAACGCCTCGGTCAGCGTCTGCGCCGAGGCCGTGCCGGCGCACAGCGCAACGATGGCGAGACCGAGCGCCAAGCGCAGCGGCGTCGCCCAATTGATCCCCTTGTGCGGCACGGGCATCCGACCCTCAGAATACGAACGCCGGCTTCGTCGCGAACTCCGCCAGCAACGGCGTGGCCGCGTCAAAGATAGCTCGCTGCGCTAGGATTTCGCCAGTGCGCGTAACGAGGGTGGCCCGGCCGACCCCGGTGCCGTGCCGCACGACTGCCACCAGCCGGCCGCCGTCGCCAAGCTGATTGGCCATTTCCGGCGGGATGTCCGCGACTGCTCCGGCAAACAGGATGACGTCGTAGGGGGCCCGCATCCGATAGCCCTGGCGCAGCACGCCCTCGACATAGCTCACCGCGGCGATTCGGTGCTCGACCAGCGCCGCCCGCCCGAGCCGCGCCAGGTCGGGGTCGTTTTCGAGCGCTATCACGCTGCGCCCCATCGTCGCGAGCAGCGCCGCCTCGTAGCCGACCCCGGCGCCGACCACCAGGGCGATGCTGTTCGGCTCGACCGCCGCAGCCTGCAACAGCCGGGCGGCGACCATCGGCTGCATCAGGTAGCGCCCGCCGCCGAGCGGCAGGTCCTCGTCGGCATAGGCGACCCCACGCAGGCGCTCGGGCACAAACAATTCGCGGCGGATGTGGGCGAAAGCCGCGATCACCCGCTCGTCGGTGACCTTGTTCGGACGAATCTGGCTCTCGACCATGTTGGCGCGGGCCGTCTCGTACACGGGCATCGCATCACCAGGTTGGCGGCGGGAGGGGGTCGCCGGCACCGGCCGGCGCGGCGCGGTTATATCGGTCTCGCCGCTCAACCACAATTACCATGGCGCTCCGCAGCCTCCGGTTCTTGCAGACGCCGCACCTGCTGGTCCGGGGGTATCCGCGCCAGCAGCTCCGTTGCGCCGAGGCCCGAGAGCGGGTGGCGCCATTCCGGCGCGACATCGCAGAGCGGGGCCAAGACGAAGCGCCGCTCGTGCAGCCGCGGGTGCGGCAGCGTCAGGTCGCGGCTCGCCATGATGCGGCCGTCGTAATCGAGCAAATCGAGGTCGAGAACGCGGGCGGCGTTGCGCG
The DNA here is from genome assembly GCA_030041385.1 of Alphaproteobacteria bacterium. Taxonomy (GTDB): domain Bacteria; phylum Pseudomonadota; class Alphaproteobacteria; order ATCC43930; family CGMCC-115725; genus DATARH01. Next base: position 5,754 of record JASHNY010000037.1, on the reverse strand, counting down.
GCGAAGGCACTCGCCCGAAAGCGCGCTCCAGTGCCAGCATCTGCCGCAGCAGCGGCTCCGGCTGCAGCGCCGTTGCCACGACCGCCGCCGCATTGACAAACCACGGCTGATCCGAACGCGGCACCGGTTCCGACAGGTAAAACGGCGAACATCGGACGATCCGGACCCCCTGCTCGCCCAGCGCCGCCAGCGCCGCCACCAGCGTCTGCTGTGGCGGCCCGTGTTGCCGAGTGGCAAGATTGCCGCCCAGTCCGATAATGATCATGGCAACTCCTGCACCGGCATTGCCCTTGACGAAACCTTTCGCCGGGATGACAATTACGGAAAATCTGAAACTTGGCGGAGCCGATTATGTTATTTTACCCAGAAGAACGGATAGCAATTTTTATTGACGGTGCCAATCTATATTCTGCCGCTCGGAGTCTTGCTTTCGATATCGACTACAAAAGACTGCTCGAAATGTTCCGCGCCAAGGGGCGTTTGATTCGAGCATTCTACTACACGGCGCTGATCGAAGACCAGGAATACTCGCCGATACGACCGTTGGTCGATTGGCTCGACTATAACGGCTATACCATGGTCACCAAGCCCACGCGCGAATTCACCGATGCCATGGGCCGGCGGCGAATCAAGGGCAACATGGACATCGAGTTGGCCATCGACATGCTGGAAATGGCCCAATACATGGACCATGCCGTGCTGTTTTCCGGCGACGGCGATTTTCGCCGGCTGGTCGAGGCCGTACAGCGCCGCGGCGTGCGCGTGTCGGTCGTATCGACATTGCGCTCATCGCCACCGATGGTCGCCGACGACCTGCGCCGTCAGGCGGACACCTTTATCGAATTGCAGGATTTGGCCCCGCTGATTTCGCGCAGCCACCACCCCCGCGACGATTTGCAGCGCCCACGCACCGAGGCGGCCGACGTTCCGTGACCGCGGGCGTGCTGCTGCCATCCTCTGACTGTCCGCTGTGCCCGCGCCTCGTCGCGTTCCGGTCAGCCCAGAGGGCGGCGCATCCGGAATGGTTCAACGCGCCGGTGCCGCCGTTCGGCGACGACGGCGCCGAATTGCTGGTGGTCGGGTTGGCGCCGGGGCTGCGTGGCGCCAACCGCACCGGACGCCCGTTTACCGGCGACTATGCCGGCGAGCTGCTGTACGCGACGCTGGCCAAATTCGGCTTTGCCGCCGGACAATACGGGGCGCGGCGCGACGACGGGCTGACCCTGGTGCGGGTGCGAATCACCAACGCGGTGCGCTGCGTGCCGCCGCAGAACCGACCGGAGCCGGCCGAAATCGCCGCCTGCCGCCGGTTTCTCGCCGCCGAGCTGGCGGCGTTGCCGCGGCTCAAGGCGATCGTGGCGCTCGGCGCGATCGCGCATCAGGCGATCCTGGCCGCGCGCGGCAGCCGCCAATCCGCGTACCGCTTTGCCCACGGCGTGTTGCATGATTTGCCCGACGGGCTGGTGCTGGCCGACAGCTACCATTGCTCGCGCCTGAATACCAATACCGGCAGGCTGACCGCGGGAATGTTCGAAGACGTGTTTGCCAGGGTGGCGGAGCGGCTCGCCCGGTAGGTTGCCCCGGGATTCGCCACCCGGCACGGCCTACAGGTTGCGCGCCCGCATGATCCGGGCCTTGTCGCGCTGCCAGTCGCGAGCCTTCTCGGCCTGGCGCTTGTCGGCCTTGCGCTTGCCGCGGGCGAGGCCGAGCTGCACCTTGGCGCGGCCGCGATCGTTGAAATAGATCGCCAGCGGCACGATCGTCACCCCCTCGCGCCGGATCGCGCCCAGCAGCCGGTTCACCTCCTTGCGATGCAGCAGCAGTTTACGCGGCCGCCGCGGCTGGTGATTGAAATGCGAGGCGCCATATTCGGGGATGTTGGCGTTGACCAGAAACAACTCGCCGCCGCGCTCGTCGGCGTAGGATTCGGCGATGCTCGCCTGCCCCTGACGCAGGACCTTGACCTCGGTGCCGTGCAGAACGAGCCCGGCTTCGAGCGTGTCCTCGATCAGATAGTCGTGGCGAGCGCGGCGATTCTGCGCGGCATACCGGTCGCCCGTCCGCATTCCCGCCCCGCCCGTTGTCACGTCGTCAGTTGATCAGGCCGGCCCCGCGCATCGCTCGCTGGACCTTTTCCTGAGTCTCGGGCGCGGTCTGCCACAACGGCAGGCGCACCTCGGCCCGGCAGCGGCCCAGCAACGAGGCAGCGTACTTGACCGGCGCCGGGCTGGTCTCGGCGAACAGCGCCTCGTGCAGCGGGATCAGTCGTTCGTTGATCCGGCGCACCGTGGCGAAATCGCCCTTCTGCCACGCTTCGTGCATTTCCGCACAGAGCCGCGGCGCGACGTTGGCGGTCACCGAGATGCAGCCGTCCCCGCCCTGCGCCAGATAGGCGACGGCGGTGCCGTCCTCGCCCGACAGCAGGCAGAATTCGGCACCGATCTCGACCCGCATCCTGAGCGGGCGGGAGAGGTCGTTGGTCGCGTCCTTGACCCCGACGATGTTGGGCAGCTTCGCCAGCCGCGCCATCGTCGCGTTCGACATGTCGACCGAGGAGCGGCCGGGGATGTTGTAGATGATGATCGGCAAATCGACGGCGTCGTGGACGGCCTTGAAGTGCTGATACAGCCCTTCCTGGGTCGGCTTGTTGTAGTAGGGGCAGACGATCAGCGCAGCGTCGGCGCCGGCGGCCTTGGCCTCGCGGGTCGCCTCGATCGTGTGCGCGGTCGAGTTCGACCCGGTGCCGGCAATGACCGGCGCCCGTCCCTTGGCGACCTCGACGCACATTTCGATGACACGGCGCTGCTCCCCGGGTTCGAGCGCAGGCGATTCGCCGGTCGTGCCGCACGGCACGAGGCCGTGCGTGCCCTGGCCGACCTGCCAGGCGACGTGCTCCTGGAACGCAGTCTCGTCGACCGCGCCGTCGCGAAACGGGGTAATCAGCGCGACCAGCGACCCTTTGAACATGGCACCCTCCCGCCAGCATAGGGGCTGCTGCCACGATAGTCCGCCGGCTCGCCGGCATCAACCGCACGATTCCGGACGGCCGCTTGTCGATCGCCGCGAAACTCCGTAAACACTTGACCCTTGACGGTCACGGCTGGAGGGGACAGCCGGCATTGTTCCAAATATTGCGCGTATTGGCGCTGGCCATCGGGATCGGCAGCCTCGGCCTGTCGCTTGTCCCTGCCCAGGCGCAAGAGCTGCCCGAGCCCGAGCGCAGCGTCGCTTTGGCGGCGCTCGCCGCCGCCCATAGCGGCGACTGGAGCCGGGCCTATGCCGAGGCCGAGCGCTGCCGTGACCGGTTGCCGCTCAAACTGGTGCAATGGCTCGACTACACCCGGTCGGTGCCGGGTGGACGCTTTGCCGAGATCGCCGATTTCATTGAGCACAACCCCGATTGGCCGGACCAGAAGGCACTGGAGCACAACGCCGAGGCGGCGATCGTCAAGGAGTCCGACGACACCGTCGCCGCCTGGTTCAAGAACCATGCGCCGATCAGCGCGGTCGGCAAGGTGCGTCGCGCCGAGCTGATGATGAATCGCGGCCAGGTCACCGACGGCGCCGAACTGTTGCGCAACACCTGGGTCGAAGACGATTTCCCGCCGGCCGCCGAACGCGATTTCTGGGGCAAATACGGCGGTGCGATGCGGCCGGAAGACAATGAGGCGCGCCTCGAACGGCTGCTGTGGGACCGCCGCGACGACGCGGCGCGCCGCATGATCCCGCTGGTGCCGGCAGACTACCAGGCACTGGCCGAGGCCCGCCTCGCGCTCGCGGCGGGCGCACCCAATGCCGGCACCGCGGTCGCCCGCGTGCCGCCGTCGCTGCAGAGCGATCCCGGCCTGGTCTTCGACGAGGTCCGCTGGGACAACAGGAAGGACATGATCGAGCCGGCGGCGCAGCTGCTGCTGGCACACCCCAACAACCGGATGCAGCCGGCGGCGTGGTGGGCCGAGCGGGACATGGTTGCCCGCCGCCTCCTCGCCACCGGGGCGGCCAATCTCGCCTACCGCATCGTCCAGCAGCACGGAGCCGTCGCCGCCGGCAGCGATTCTTCCGAAGCCGAATTTCTCGCCGGCTACATCGCGCTGCGCTATTTCAAAAAGCCGCAGCTGGCTTTCGACCATTTCGCCCGCATATTGGCGCGGGTAACCAGTCCCTATGCCAAGGCCCGTGCGGCCTATTGGAGCGGCCGTGCCGCCGCGGCCGAAGGCAAGCGCGACCTGGCGATGAAGTGGTACGCCGCGGGGGCCGAAAGCATGGCGACCTTTTACGGGCAGCTTGCGGCCCACGAACTCGGCCGCGACGCGCCGCCGCATCCGGTGCCCGAGCCGCGGCCGGACGCCGCGGAACTCGCCCGCTTCGACGCCAACGAACAGGTGCAGGCGGCGGCGCTGCTGGCCGCGGCCGGCGAGCGCCACAGCACCAAGATTTTCGTTGCCCACCTCGCCCGCACGGCGCACAGCCAGATCGATTTCGCGATGCTCGCGGCATTTGCCGAGACGCATGGCCGCATCGACCTGGCGATCCTGGTGGCGGGACGGGCGATGGCGGCGGGGACGCCGCTGATGGTGCACGGCTACCCGATCATCGCGCTGCCGCCCGGCGACAAGACCATCGAGCCGTCGCTTCTCTATGCGATCGTGCGCCAGGAAAGCGCTTTCGATCAGTACGCCGTGAGCAGCGCCGGCGCGCTCGGATTGATGCAATTGATGCCGGCGACCGCGGCCCGGATCGCACAGCGGATGCAGGTCGGCTTTTCGCCCGCCCGGCTTACCCAAGACGGCGCCTACAATGTTTTGCTCGGCCGCTCCTATCTCGAAGGGCTGCTCGACGATTTCGGCGGCTCCTACGCGCTGGCGATCGCCAGCTACAACGCCGGACCGGGCCGCGTGCGGGAATGGCTGCGCGATTACGGCGACCCGCGGGGCGGCGACATCAGCATGGTCGATTGGATCGAGAACATCCCGTTCACCGAGACTCGCCTCTACGTCCAGCGAGTGCTCGAAAACCTGCAGGTCTATCGCGGCCAGAACCAGACCAACGCGACCGCCTTCTCGCTCGTCAGCGACCTCGCGCGGTAGGGCGGCGCGCTATCGCTCCGCCACCATGATGACGCGGCCCAGCGACATGAACTTCGCCGGGTCCTGCGGATCGCCGTTGACCAGCACCTCGTAAAGCACGTGCGGACCGGTCGAGCGGCCGGTGGTGCCGAGATAGCCGATCTGGGTGTGTGCGCCGACGCGCTCGCCGACCGATACGGTGTAGCGGTGCAGGTGGGCATAGCGGGTCGAAATGCCGTGCCCGTGGTCGATCTCGACGACCTTGCCGTAATCGCTGCGATAGCCGGTATAGGTGACCACCCCGGCCGCCGTCGAATAAACCGGCGACATGTACGGCGCGTCGAAATCGATGCCGGTGTGGAATTCGGGCCGGCCATTGAACGGATCGCGGCGAGCGCCGAACGGGCTGGCGATCGTGTAATCATCAAGCGGCGCCGACACCGGCAATGTCCGTACCATCGCGCGCAGCGCCGCCAGCTTGCCCGGGGTCAGCGTCGACGGCGGCACGCCGCCGCGCGGCACCGGCACATAGGGCCCGCCTTCGCCGCGGGAGACGCCGAATTGCGAGAACAACCGGCTGACATCGACCCCCGCCGCGGCCAATACATGCTCGACGTCGTCGATCGGGCCGGGATGCCGCGTCACGAGCGCCACCGTCGTCGCGCGCACCGGGTGCGCCGGCGCCGAC
>JASHNY010000036.1 GCA_030041385.1 Alphaproteobacteria bacterium | reverse complement strand
CGGTACAGGGTGCCGACCTGCACCGGCTGATGCTGGAATGGGCGCTCGCCGCCGAGAACGTCGCGGTAGTGCTGTGCTCGATGCTCGACCAGGCGCATCTCTCCGCCAACCTCGCCGCCGCCGAGCGGCCGCAATTCGGCGCCGCCGACATCGCCGGCTTCGCCGCGTTTGCCCGCTCGGCGCCGGCTCGTTTCGGGTGACGGACCGATCGCGGCGTGCACACGCTGGCCGGCTTCATCACCGATTTCGGCGACTCGGCGGTCACCGTGCCGCTCGCGGCGGTGACGATCGCATTGCTGGCCGTGCTGCGGCGGCCGTTTCTGGCGCTTGGCTGGGGTGCGAGCGTTGCCGGCTGCGCCGGAGCGATCGGGGTGTTCAAGCTGGTTCTGGCCGGCTGCGCCCACCGCATCGCACTTCCCGACGTGGCAAGCCCGAGCGGCCATGTCGCGATGAGCACCGTGGTCTATGGCGGTTTCGCATTGCTGTTCGGCAGCTCGTTGACGCCGGCGATGCGCCGGGCCGCCATTGCCGCCGCCGCCGTGCTGATCGCGGCGATCGCCGTGTCGCGGCTGACACTGCATCTGCACAGCCCGGCCGAGATCCTGGTCGGCCTCGCGGTCGGGCTTGGCGCGCTGGCAGCATGGGGCGCGATGCTTGCCGCCGCGCTGCCGATCCGCCTGCCCTTGGTCCCGGTCTGCCTCGCCGCGGTGATGACCATGGCGGTGATGCACGGGACACGCTGGCCCGCCGAACGCGCGATCCACGAGTTCGCCCATTCCGGCCTGTTTCACGATATCCTGCCCCGGTGCGACTAGCGTGGTGGATTTGAAGTTCGCGCTCGTGTGCCGTCGAACCCGAAATTCGCTTCGAGCCCCACTCCGAGATACGGCGAATTTCGGATTCGGCGCCCTCGGCCGGGATGGGACCTACGACAATGCCGGGTTTGGCCGCGCCAGTCCGGCGACCACGTCGCGGACCGGCAACACCGCGCCGGTTGCGGCGGCATAGGCAACGACCGCTTCGAGCCGCGCCGGGGTGCAGCCGAACGGCGACGGCCTTGGCGCAACATCGTGCGTGTAAAAGATGGTCCAGCCGTCGCTGGCGCGGCCGCGGTCGATCAGCTGGCGAAACGACTCATCGCCGTCATCGGCATCGTAGACGTGGTTGGCGCGAAGATCGGCGAAATCGGCCGTACCAGCGTTCACGCCGCAGCCGATGCCGCGGCACGATTGGAAGCGGTGCGCGAGCGCCCGCTTCGCCGAGATCGAGATGCCGCCGAACGGGAAGGCGAAGTTGACCGGCACGCTGCCGCCGGTCAGAGCGCGCAGCCCGGCGTCGTTGTCGGCGATGTCTTTCAGCAGCGTGTCGACGTCGGTCCGGCCGCAATCGAGATGGCGAAACGTGTGGCAGGCGATCTCATGGCCTCTTTTATGCGCTGCGCGCACGTCGCGGTTGTCGAACATCGGCCCCAGGCTGCCGGTGGTATTGGCGAGATCGAGGGCGGTGTAATACGTACCCCGGACCCCGTGCCGTTCGAGGATCTCGCCGCCGATCGCCAGCGCCGTCTTCGGAAAATCGTCGAACGTGAACGAGACGACCCCGCCCTTCCATTTCACCGGAAGCGGCTTGGCCGGCAGAAGGCGCCCGAACTTGCGGGCCAGATGCGTCGAGAGCGAAGCCCGCACAGATCCAGTCTCCGTCGGTCGCCGCAGCGGCGCGGCTGCGGCCGAGAAGCGATGGATAGCGCGATTGTGTTGTCGATAACTTAACAATCGCGCGCCACGATGGCGCTGCCCGCGGTGACGCCCGCGGTGTGCGCGTGATCGCCGCGAGCGGATTGTCTATGATCGAGACGAGCATCGTCATACCGTCCTATCGTCGGCCCGATGGCCTGGCCCGCGCCCTCAACGGGTGCCTGGCGCAGCGCGGGGTCGACAGCCCGTTCGAGATCGTCGTCGTCGACAACGACCCGGACGGCTCCGCCGAGCCGGTCACCGCCGCGATTGCGATGACCAGCGCGGTGCCGATACGTTACGTCGCCGAACGGCGGCCCGGCATCTCGCACGCCCGCAATACCGGAGTGGCGGCGGCGCTCGGCCGCTACCTGGTGTTTCTCGACGACGACGAGGAGCCGGGCCCGGGGTGGCTCGCGGCCTTTCTCGGGACGATCCGGCACTGCGGCGCCGATCTCGTGGTCGGGCCGGTCTATCCGCTGTTTCCTGCCGCCAACCCCGCCGCCGACGCCTACCGGCATCGGCGCTACACGCGCGACGCCAGGGTGCCGACCGGCACCGCGCTGGCGCGCTGGGCCGGCATCGGCAATACGATCCTCGACAAGGAGCGCTGCTTCAGCGGCGACGAGCCGTTCGACCCGGCGCTGGGCCTGTCGGGCGGCGAGGACACGGTGTTTCTGCGCCGGCTGTTGCGCACCGGCCGCACCCTCGTCTGGTGCGCCGAAGCCGCGGTGCAAGAGACGGTTCCAGCCGACCGGCTCGACGCGCGCTACCTGTTGAAGCGGGCCTTTCGCGGCGGCCAGTCGGCAACCTTCATCTGCATCGCGGTCAAGCCGTCGGAGCCGGCGCGCGCGCTGTGGCTGATGTTCGCCGGCAGCGCACAGGTCGTCGTCTACGGGTCGGCGGCGCTGACCCTCAAACTGCTGAACCGGGGTCGCTGGCTGCCGCTGATGGACAAGGCGGCGGCCGGGCTCGGCAAGGTGCTGTGGCACCCGCGCCTGCAGCCGCAACTGTATCGCCGCACGGCCGGCCCGCCGGCGGCGGGGCGTCCCGCCTCTGCTGCCGGGAACTAAGGCGCCGCCAGGACTGACAAATACTCCAGGCATAAAAATCCGGTTGCGATGAGCAACGGATCGGCATTCATTTTGTTGATCTCCTCGGAAAGCAGGGGATCACCATGCCCACAATCGATAGAACCGGAGCCAATTTGGCTCCGCATTTCCTTAGCCTGTTCCGATTGATTGTCGGCTTAATGTTTTTCGAGCACGGACTTTCGAAACTCGTCGGCTTTCCCCATGCGGCGATGTTCAACCATCTGACCCCGCTGCTCATAGTTGCCGGTGTGATCGAGCTTGTCGGCGGCGCGCTGATCGCGCTCGGCCTGTTCACCCGCATCGCCGCGTTCATCGCCTCGGGCGAAATGGCCTTAGCCTATTTCCTCGTGCATGCACAGCATGGGCCGTTTCCCGCGCTCAACGGCGGTGACGCGGCGATCCTTTATTGCTTCGTCTTTTTCTTTTTCTTTCTGTTCGGCGGCGGCCCGTGGTCGCTCGACCGCTGGCTGCGCGGCGCCTGAGCCCGGGCGACGCTGCGGCCGGCGTTGGCTGGTGAGGAGCCTGGCGCCGGCCGCATCGCGGCGCTATTTGACGACGATCTCACCGACCATATGCGGGTGGATCGAGCAGAAATACTTGTAGGTTCCGGGCCTGTTGAAGACGACGGAAAAGGCTTCGTCGGTGTCGAGCCCGGCTGATTTGAACGGCGCCGCCTTGCTGGCGCTGGTGACCGTATGCGGCTCCTCGTCGTGGTTGGTCCATACCACCTTTGTGCCCGGCGCGACGGTGAGGGTCGGCGGGTCGAAGGCGAAATTGCTGATCGCAACCGCCTTGGTATCGGCGGCGAGCGCGGTGCCGGCCATCAATACGGCCCCGGCGAACGCCGCCAGGATGCCGCGCATGATCTTCTTTGTCATGGCTCGCCCCCCTCACGACGCCAGGGTCAGGTCGGCGGCGGCGAGACCGGTCGCCGGCGCATAGTCGATCCGGCGCACCCCGAGCATCGATTTGAGCTTGTCGGCCGGCACCTTCATCGGGCCCGGCGACGGCGCCTGGCCCGGCGCGGGCTGCGGAAATGCGGTCGACATCGCCGTGTGGAAGGTCACCTTGTCCTCGACCTTTTGCACGATTTGGTGGATGTGGCCGTTGAGCACGGTCACCGAGCCGAAGCGCCGCAGATAGGTGAAGGCCTGCCCGGCATCGCCGGTGGTCCAGCCCCATTGCGGATAGATCGGCCACAGCGGCACATGCGCCATCACCACGATCGGGGTGCTGGCGCCTTTGCCCTTGAGATCGTCTTCGAGCCATTCGAGCTGGGTCGGGCCGAGCGTGCCGCCGGTGCCCGGCGTGAAGCCGAGCACGTTGACGAGGGCGATGAAATGCACGCCGCCGTGGTCGAAGCTGTACCAGCCGCCCGGCGCCGCCCCCGGCGCCCCGAAGCGGGCGAAGAACGCCTTGCCGTCGTCGCCGATCACGTCATGCTCGCCCGGGATGAAATGGGTGTCGAGCCGGGCCGTCTTCAGAATCTCCGCGGCGGCGTCCAACTCCGCCGGCTTCGACAGGTGGCTCACATCGCCGGTATGCAGCATCAGCGCCGGCCGGTTGGGCAGGGCCGCGATCTTGGCGAGGGCCTGCTGCAAGGTCGCGTCCGGGGCGGGATTGGCCGCGCCCTTGAAGCCGATATGGCTGTCGCTGATCTGGACAAAGGTGAACCCGCCGGTTTCGGAGGCAACCGCTTCGCCGCCGAGGCCAAACCCTTTCGGTACGCCGCCGGACATCGTCCACAGGATGCCGGTGCCCGCCCATGCCATGCACTTCAACAGGCCGCGCCGGGTGTGGCCGGGTTCGTTCGGGCCGATTGATTGCCGGTCGATCGATGTCGTATCCATGATTGCCGCTCCGTTCGGCTGGTGGTCCATCGCGGGCGGTGACCGGTCCGCGCGACGGTTTATTCGCGGCCCGAGAAATTTTTTGCGGCGCGAATAAAACGCGCCCCGCCAGAGTCGAGACGAGAGCATCTGCGCTTGCCGTATCCGACGACCGAGGTGACGTGGCGGCTGCAGCCCCCGACGGCAAATTCGAAGCGGCCGTGTTGCCGCACCTCGATGCTGCCCACAACCTCGCCCGCTGGCTGATGCGCGACAGCGCCGCCGCCGAGGATGTGCTGCAGGAGGCGATCGTGCGTGCGCTGACCTATTTTCCCGGCTTTCGCGGGGTCAACCCGCGGGCCTGGCTGCTGCAGATCGTGCGCAACACCGCCTACGGCATCCTGAAGCCGAACCGCGGCCCAACCCTGGTGCCGATCGCGGCCGAGCCCGAGCCGGGTGCGATCGCCGAGGACGAGCTGGTCTCGCCCGAGGCCGACCCGGAAATGGCGCTGATCTGCAGCCGCGACCGGCGCCGCGCCTACGAGCTGATCGCGGCGCTGCCGCTCGAACTGCGCGAGGCCCTGGTGCTGCGCGAACTTGAAGAACTGCCCTACAAGGAGATCGCCGAAATCACCCATACCCCGATCGGCACGGTGATGTCGCGGCTGTGGCGGGCGCGGCGCCTGCTCATCGACGCCGCGCGGGAGCAGCCCGCATGACCGGCGAGCACTGCGACAAGGTGTTGCTCGTCCAGGCCGAATTCGACGGCGAGATCGATGCCGCGCAGGCGGCTGAATTGGCGGCGCACCGCGCGGGATGTCCGGTCTGCCGGGCGGCCGCGGCCGAATTGGCGCAAACCCGCGAATTGCTGCGCGGGGCGGATTTGTACCAGCCGATGCCCGACGCGGTGCGGGGGACGATTCTCTCCCGCATCGCCGCCACCCGGCCGGCGCCGCCGGCACGGCGCCGATGGTTCGCCGGCTGGCGGCAAGGCTGGATCGGGTTCGGCCTCGGCGCCGCCTGTGCCGCCGGCCTCGCGTTTCTGCTGCTGGCGCCATCTCAGCAGCCCCTGGTCGAAGAGCTTGTCGCCAGCCATATCCGGGCGCTCCAGCCCGGCCATCTCGAAGATGTCGTCTCGACCGACCGGCACACGGTCAAGCCGTGGTTCGACGGCAGGCTCGATTTCGCCCCGCCGGTCAAGGATCTCGCCGCCGCGGGCTTTCCGCTGAAAGGCGGGCGGCTCGATTATGTCGATGGGCGGCCGGTCGCCGCGCTGGTCTACCAGCGCGACAAGCACCTGATCGATCTGTTCGTCTGGCCGGAATCGAGCCGCCTCGCCGGCGCCCCGCGAGAGGCGACGGAAAGCGGCTACAACGTTGTGCACTGGTCGGCAGACGGCATGACCCTGTGGGCGGTCTCCGACCTGGAAGCCGGCCAGCTTGCCGATTTCGCGCGGGATTGGCGACAGAAGCCGTAGCTCGGCTCGGGGCTGCCTTAATGGGTGACGAGGCGCCGCTCGATCGCCGCGGCCTTGATCGCCTTCTGCAATTTCTCGAAGGCGCGCACCTCGATCTGGCGCACCCGCTCACGCGAGATGCCGTATTGCTGTGACAATTCCTCGAGCGTGGTCGGATTGTCGCGCAACCGCCGCTCGGTCAGGATGTGGCGCTCGCGCTCGTTCAGATGGGTCATCGCCTTGCCCAAGAGGTCGCGGCGCAGCCCCAATTCCTGCCGGTCGCCAAGCCTCTGCTCCTGGCTGTCGGTCTCGTCGACCAGCCAATCCTGCCACTCGCCCTCGCTGTCGCTTCTGAGCGGCGCGTTCAGCGAATGGTCCGGGCTGGCGAGACGCCGGTTCATGCTGACGACATCGGCCTCCGGCACGTCGAGTTCGGTGGCGATCTTTTTCAGGTTTTCCGGCGACAGATCGCCGTCCTCGACCGCCTGCAATTGCCCCTTCAATTTGCGCAGGTTGAAGAACAATTTCTTCTGCGCCGCAGTGGTGCCCATTTTGACGAGCGACCAGGAGTGCAGGATGTATTCCTGGATCGCCGCGCGGATCCACCACATCGCATAGGTCGCCAGGCGAAAGCCGCGGTCGGGGTCGTAGCGCTTGACCGCCTGCATCATCCCGACATTGCCTTCGGAAATCAGCTCGCTGAGCGGCAAGCCGTAGCCGCGATAGCCCATCGCGATCTTGGCGACGAGGCGCAGATGGCTCGTCACCAGCCGATGCGCCGCATCGGGGTCTTCATGCTCCTTCCAGCGCTTGGCGAGCATGTATTCTTCTTCCGGCTGCAGCATCGGAAAGCGGCGGATCTCCTGGAGATACCGCGTCAGGTTGCCTTCACCGGAAAGCGAGGGAACAGACACAGAGGCCATGTACGATTTTTACTCCCCACGCCGTTGCCGAGATAAACGCCGGAATCGTCGATAACGATCCGGCGCCCGAATTCCTACTATATTGGTCGGCTTCTGTCCAGTTTAAAGCCGCTCTAAATTAGCGACCAGCTCCCTGAAATCCGCAGGGGGTTGGCTGTTAAACGAAAGACTTAGGCCGGTCGTCGGGTGGATAAAGCCGAGCAGCCTTGCGTGCAGCGCTTGGCGCGGGAACCCGGCGATCCTGGCGCCGAGCTCGCCGCACCGCGCGACCGCCCGGCCGGCGCGGGTGCCGTACACGGGGTCGCCGATCAGTGGATGGCCGCGCTCGGCGAGGTGCACCCGAATCTGATGCGTGCGACCGGTGGCGAGGCGGCATTCGACGAGCGCCGCCAGCCCGGCAAAGGCGCGCTCCACGCGGTAGCGGGTCAGCGCCGGACGGCCGTGCCCCGCGCCGACGACGGCCATTTTTTTGCGGTTGTGCGGGCTGCGGCCGATATTGCCGGCAATCTCGCCTTCCGCCGGCAGCGGCACCCCCCAAACCGCGGCAATATAAGCGCGATCCACTCGCCGTGCGGCAAAATCGCGCGCCAGCGCGCGATGGGCGGCATCGGTCTTGGCGATGACCATGAGCCCGCTGGTGTCTTTGTCAAGGCGGTGGACGATCCCCGGGCGACGCACCCCGCCGATGCCGGAAAGGCTGTCGCCGCAATGCGCGATCAGCGCGTTGACCAGCGTTCCGGCCGGATTCCC
>JASHNY010000035.1 GCA_030041385.1 Alphaproteobacteria bacterium | reverse complement strand
GTCTCGGTGAGCGTGCCCGCGTCGGTCGCCAGCGCGGGGACGCGGCCTTTCGGGTTGACCGCGAGGTATTCCGGGCCGCGCTGGGCTTGAGCCCGGAAATCGACCAGGACCGCCTCGTATGGCGCGCCGGCCTCTTCTAGCGCGATATGCGTGGCGAGCGCGCAGGTGCCGGGAGCGTAGTAAAGCCTCATCATCGGGTTCGTCCTTTCATCGCGCCGCGCGCCGGTCATAGCACGGCCGCACTCCTCGCTGTAGTGTCGGGAAACGCCTCGCCCCGGAGGATGCCGCCATGCTGATCGTCGATGCCCAGATCCACCTGTGGGAAAAGGGGACACCGTCTCCGCAGCACCAGCAGAAGCCGTTTTCGGCCGAAGAGGCGATCGCCAAGATGGACGAAGCCGGGATCGACCGCGCCCTCGTCCACCCGGTGTACTGGGACCCGGATTCGAACGAGCTGGCGCAGGCGGCGGTGGCGAAACACCCCGGCCGTTTCCGCATCATGGGCTGGTTCTGGCTCGACGACCCGAAAGGCCCGGACCACGTCGCGCATTGGCTGGAGCGGCCCGGCATGGTCGGCCTGCGCTTCTATTTCAACGACCGACACAAGCGCGAGTGGGTGACCGACGGCACGCTCGACTGGCTATGGCCGGCGGCGGAAAGGGCCGGCGTGCCGATCAACCTCGCCGCCGCCTTGTTCCTGCCGACCGTCGGGCAGATCGCCGAACGCCACCCCGGCCTCAAATTGACCGTCGACCACATGGCCGTGCCGCCGGGGAGCCGCGGCGAAAGCGCCTATCGCTTCCAGCCGGAGCTGTTGGCGCTCGCCAGATACCCGAACGTCGCGGTCAAGGCGACCGGGCAGATCGGGTATGCGGACGATTCCTACCCCTATCGCAGCTTCCACGAGCACCTGCACCGGGTTTTCGACGCCTTCGGGCCGAACCGCATGTTCTGGGGCACCGACATCACCCGGATGCCGTGCCCGTGGCGGCAATGCGTGAGCGTGTTCACCGAGGAATTGCCGTGGCTGAAGGGCCGCGACCTCGACCTCGTCATGGGCGAAGCCGTGTGCAACTGGCTCGGCTGGAAACTGCCGGCCTGAGGTTTCCGGCGAAACACCCGCGCGAACCCCTGTTTCGGGCAAAGTCGCGCCATACCCGTGGCGCGGTGGGGGCGGGCCGGGGGCCGCTCAACCCATCAGCAGCGCAGGCAATTCGCTCAGCGAATGGCCTTCATCGTCAGGGTTGCCGGGGAGCCGCTCACGGGTTTGACGCTGCCTGTTGCACCAGAAAACACGCATGCCGTATGCCGAAGCGGCCCATGCATCCCAGCCGTTCGACGATACGAAAACGATGGCAGCGGCGGGCAGGCCGAGACGATCGCATGCCAGCCGATAGACGCTCGGATGTGGCTTGTACATGCCGGCATCTTCGACCGACAGCACGTGGTCGAACATGTCTTTAAGCTCGGCGTGGTCGAGCGCAGCCGCGAGCATCGCCGGCGAGCCGTTCGACAGGATCGCCGTCGCGCACCCGGCAGCGCGGACCTGGCGCAATACCGCCGGCACCTCCGGATAAGCATCGAGCGTCAGATAAAGCTGCATCAACCGCTCGCGCAGGCCGGGATCGGCAATCCCAAGTGCGTCGAGCGCGAAATCGAGCGCCTCGCCCGTCACCTGCCAGAAATCGGCGTGACGGCCCTGCAATGTACGCAACCAGGAGTATTGCAGCTGCTTGTCGCGCCACAACGCCGCCAGACGCGGCGTGACGTCACCGAGCGAAGCGGAGCAGCGCTGTGCCGCGGAGGCGACGTCGAACAGGGTGCCGTAGGCGTCGAACACGCAGGCACGCGCGCCACGCAGTTTCTGATCCGTCCCGGCTGAGTTCGTCACCTGGCCTCTCCTCTTGAGAAATACACAAGATTTCCAATAAATTTCCCTAAAGAAGACACCGGGAATCGTCGCCGAGCGCGAGGCGGCCTTAATGACTTCCGGCCTTGGTCCGGCCGAGCGGCGCGACGGAATGCAACCAGAACCGCAGCGCCGCACATCTTGCGGCCAATGAGGCAACAAGGCCGTGCGCCGGCGACAAGGCGCGGGTCCGGGCCGTGTCATCGCGGCGGCCACCCCGGTGCATTTGGGGCCGGCACAGCCGATGCGGCCAGCCCTCTTCCTGGTGCGCCGTCGCGTAAAACCCGTCGCTGAACAGCTCGATCAGGGCGGGCTGCGCCGCACACGCTTGTTTGGCATAGTCGTAGGCAGCGACCAGCGTGCCGAATTGCCGGGCCGGCTCGCGCGGCAGACCGTCCACCAGCCATTCGCCCTTGCTGCCGCGCGAGAAGCGAATGTGGATTTGCCCATTCGAGCAATTGGGATCCTGCGGAATGCTCATGGCGAAAAGAAAGCGGTCTCGGCATAAAAAATCGAGATCGCTGCAAGCGGGTCGGTATAAAAGACCTATTGGTCAGGCGGGACAAAGTTCCTGTGGTGCATGTTCGGTCTTTCCGGGATGCCCGCGGCAACAGCCGGGGCAGGCCCGGACACCCTCCATCAGCGGTCTGAGTCCGCATTTTTCGAAATCGGACACTGCTCCCTGGGGCCTAGCCTGGCGCCTTTGGTAGCATCATCGTGAAGATTGCACCGGTCTCGCCGGGCCGGTTGGCCGCGGTGACCGTCCCGCCATGCGCCTCGACAAAGCCGCGGCAGATGGCCAGGCCCAGCCCGGTCCCGGTTGTCGTACCGGCCGATGCTTTCCCGCGATAGAATTTGGTGAATATCCGTTCGAGATCCTCGGCGGAAAAACCCGGCCCGTTATCGGCGATGCGCAGCGCGATCGCCGGGCCGGCAGGATCGGCCGTAATCGTCACGATGGTTTCGGCTGGCGTATATTTTCCAATATTTTCGAGGATATTGAAAACCGCCTGCTCGATCAGCACGAAATCGATGTCGAGCGCAGGCAGATTGCTCGGGATGTCGACGACGATGCGCCGCGCAGCGAGGACGGGTCGGGCACGGTTGAGCGCACTGCCGACCAGCTCGCCAAGGTCCACGCGCTCGCGGCAGAGCGACAGCGCGCCGGATTCAAGGCGGGTCATGTGGACGAGGTTTTCGGAAAACCGGTGCAGGCGGTCCGCCTCGCGCTCGGCTTCTGCGATGAGTTCCCGCCGCGCCGTCTCGTCGAAGGTGTCGTAGCTGCCGGCCAGGCTGGCGAGCACGCTGGCGATTGACGAAATCGGTGCGGTCAGGTCGTGGGCGATCGAGTTCAACAGGGCCGAGCGCAGCCGGTCTGCTTCCTGCTCGATGCCGAGCTGCGCGAGCCGATCGGCCAAAAGCTGCCGGCCGACCGCGATCCCGGTCAGTTCCACCAGCGCATCGAGCAGGCGCAAATCCTCCGGCGATGGGCTGGTCCCGGCGGGCGGCATCACCGCCATGACGCCGATGGTCTGCCCGGCGGCCCGCACCGGCAGCGCCAGCTCGCGCGGCAAGGCGGCAGCCTCGGCGCCGAGTTGCACGCGCGCGCGGTAACCCAGCATGTTGTGAACCTGCTGCGCCGCCTCGGCGAGTGCCGTCTCCGTCGTCACCGTGGCGGCGAGCTTGCCGGCGAACCGGTAAAGCTCGGCATTGGTCTCGGCGTGGCGGCGCGCGATCAGCATCTGCTCGCGCAGGCGGGAGGCAAGGCTGGAGGCCGTCACCGCGACGATCGCCAGGAACACGAGCAGCAGCGCATCCTGGGGCGTATTGACGAGGAACGAGTAGACCGGCGGCAGGAAGAAGAAATCGAACGCGGCAACGCTGGCCACGGCGGTGATCATCGCCGGCCACAGCCCGTACCGGATGGCGATGACGAACACCGCCAGCATGTACATCACGGCCGCATGGGTATTGGTGATGTAACGCGGCGCGATCTGCCCGGCGCCGGTCACCAACGCCACCGACAAAAGACCGAGCAGCACCGGCCCGGGCCGCAGCCGGCCGGCAATGGTGTTGCGCCAGCCGGGCGTCGTTGCCGTGGATGCCTTTCTTGGGCGCTGCCGTTGATTCTCGGTTGCCGGGGCGATCCCTGCCATCAGGTTTTATATAGGATTTTTGCTGGAAATCGTTCATCCGCCGGGACTACCTTAACCGCTTGGCAGGACGCCACGATCCCGAACCGGCCGCTGACCCGAGGCCGTGCTTGCCTGAAAGCAACATCACGCTGCTCGCGATCGAGGACGACCGGCTGATCCGGCGGTTGCTGCGCAGCGGGCTCGGCCCCCGCGGGTTCGTCGTGATCGAGGCCGACTCGGGCGAGGCCGGGCTCGACCTCCTGCGCCGGGAGCAGCCTGACCTGATCGTTCTCGATCTCGCCTTGCCCGATGCGCGCGGGCTCGATCTGCTGGGCCGAATTCGCGAGATCTCGAACGTCCCGATCGTGGTGCTGTCGAACACGGCCGGGGTCAGAACCAAGGTCGCCGCGCTCGAAATGGGCGCCAGCGACTACGTGACGAAGCCGTTCAACATCGACGAATTGGCGGCGCGGCTGCGGGTCGCCGTGCGGCACCGCTTGCAACAGCAGGGCGCGGCGCCGGTTTACCGCAACGGCGACCTGCTCGTCGATCTGGTCAACCGCCGGGTGATGGTCGGCTCGCGGCCCATCAGATTGTCGCCGACCGAATTCGCCATCCTGCGGTTGTTGGCGATCCACGCCGGGAAGGTGCTGACCCACGACCAGATTCTGCGCGAGGTGTGGGGGCAGAACCGAACCGTCGACTATCTGCGCGTGTATCTCCGCCAATTGCGCAAACGCATCGAGGCGGACCCGCACAACCCGCGCTACGTCGTCACCGTGCCTGGCGTCGGCTATCAGTTGCAACCCGCCGATTAGGCCGCCGGCTTGAACCGGGGCGCGGCCCCACGGGTGTTTCCGGATCTATATTTTTAATATGCAGATCGAGGAAAACCGCGCCCGATTCTCATTTATTGGCGAGCAATTCGGCATCGCCTTTGAATAGTTTTGGCGCTTTCCGGAATATCGATTTTCTATTCTGACCCGGCGTAAGAATTGTGCGGCAGTTCCCGGGCCGAACCCCTGGGCGGTGTCGCTGGTTCTGCGTGCCCGCCGCGGGCAGGCCGAGCGCCGAAAATGACCGGAGCCTTGGTCGCACATACGTCGAAGGCCGGCTTGATCTGGGTCAATTACTGCGTCCGCATGACCAGTCAAAAATCGCCACCTGGGTGTTACCGGCTCTCGGCTACAGGAGTCGCGTCATGAATCTCGTCGTGTGGTTGCCCGGTTTGTTCGTGCTCGGCGTCGTCAGCATGCTGGCGTGCATGGCCTTCGCCGAAGGCTGCGGGCGCATCTGAAGCGGAGGAAGGCGGTCGTGATCTACGTCACGGCGGTGATTACCGCCCTGCTGTTCGTCTATCTGGGCGTTGCGCTCGTTCGGCCGGAATGGTTCTGAGCGAAAAGCGCAAACACTCGCGGACGAGGAAATACTCGCCGACAAAAAAAGCATAGCGATCGGGTGAAGAACATGTGGACGCTCCCCATTCTGCTGCTTGCGGTCACGATCCTGATATCGATCCCGCTGAGCCGATACTTTGCCTGGATCATGGAAGGCCGCTACCACGCGCCGCGCGTTCTCGCGTGGTTTGAGGAGCGGCTCAACAGCGGGCAGCAGGATTGGAAGCAGTATACGATCGCGCTGCTCGTGTTCAACACGATGCTGTTCATCTTCGGCTTCATCGTGCTGTGCCTGCAGCCGATCGCACCGCTCAACCCGCTCGGCCGCGGCATCCTGGCGCCGTCGACGATCTTCAACACCGTCATCTCGTTCATGACGAATACCAATCTGCAGCATTACTCGGGCGATCAGCATCTTTCCAATTTCAGCCAGATCTTTTTCATTCTTCCTAATATGTTCCTGTCGGCTTCCGTCGGTTTTTGCGCATTGACCGCAATCATTCGTGCGTTTCGAGGTGAAAGGACGCTCGGGAATTACTTTGTCGATATGTGGCGGGTCGTGGTTTACATCTACCTCCCGGCGGCATTGATCATTGGCGTCATCTTCATGCACGAAGGCATGCCGATGACCTATGCCAGCGAGCAGACCGTCACGACGCTCGAACCGGCCTCGATGGGCGTCGACGACCATGGCCAGGCCAAGCCGCAAAACATCATTGTCGGCCCGGTTGCGGCGGTCATCCCGATCAAGATGCTGGGCACCAACGGCGGCGGCTTTTACGGCATGAACGCGGCCGTGCCGCTGGAAAACCCGACCGGGCTGTCGAACTTCGTCACCACCTTCGCGATGATGATTTTCCCGTTCACGCTGGTGTTGATGTACGGCCGGATGTTGAGGCGCATCCGCCATTCGGTCGTCATCTACAGCGTGATGCTGACGATGATGGTCGGGCTCATCGCATGGGCGGTCTATTGGGATTCGATGCGGCCGAACCCGGCGTTTACCGGCACTGCGCTGGCGCGCGACTACCAGCTCACCAGCCCCGGTGGCGGCAAGCGGGACATTACCGTGCCGGCCGTCGCCAGCCTGCCGGTCGACCAGCGTCTCGGCAATCTCGAAGGAAAGGAACTGCGCTTCGGGACCTCGGCGGGCGCGGTCTTCTCGGCGATCACGACCGATGTCACCTGCGGTGCGGTCAATGCCGAGCACGACAGCCTCAACCCGATCTCCAGCCTGTCGGCCTTTACCGGCATGTGGCTGAACTGCGTGTTCGGCGGCAAAGGCGTCGGCATGATCAACTTCCTGTTGTTCCTGATCATCGGCGTCTTCCTGGCCGGCCAGATGGTGGGCCGCAGCCCCGAATATCTCGGCCGCAAGGTCGAGGCGCGCGAGATGAAGCTGGCGGTCATCGCGCTGCTCGTCCACCCGCTGTTGATCCTTGGACCGAGCGGTCTTTACGCCGCGACCTCGTGGGGCGTCGGCGCCGAGAGCAATCCCGCGGCTCACGGCTTCTCGCAGATCGTCTACCAGTACTCGTCGTCCTCGGCGAATAACGGCTCGGCGTTCGACGGTCTCGGCGTGACCTATGGGTTGAACAGCAACCCGAACCCGCCGGCGGAGGCGGTGCCGCTCGATATCGGCACGGGTCTAGTCATGCTGTTCTCGCGCTATCTGCCGATCGTCGCGCCGATTGCGATGGCGTTCTACCTGGGCCGCAAGAAGGTCGCGCCGGCCTCGCTTGGCACCATGCGCGACAACACGGCGACGTTCGGCTTTCTGATGCTGGGCACGATTTTGGTCATCGGCGCGCTTCTGTTCCTGCCGGTGGCTGCGCTCGGGCCTCTTGCCGAGCACTTCGGACCGATCCCCTTCGGCGGCTGACCCTCTATCCGGAGCATCGAGATGGATATCACTTCGGGTCCGTATGGACGCGACAGAAAGGCCGCCCGGTGGCGCGAGTTGTTTTCCGCGCCGCTGGCGATGGAGGCGGTGAAGCAGTCGTTCGTGATGTTGCGCCCGGACATCCAGTGGCAAAACCCGGTGATGTTCGTCGTCGAGGTCGGCGCGGTCTTGACCCTGGCGTTCATCGTGCGGGCGCTGCTGGTCGGCGCGGCGGCGTTTTCGGTCAGCTATTTCGTGGCGCTCGACATCTGGCTGTGGCTGACCGTTCTGTTCGCCAATTTCGCCACGGCTTTTGCCGAGGCGCGGGGTCGGGCGCAGGCGGCGGTTCTGCGCAGCACGCGGGTCTCGACGCCGGCATTGCGGTTGCGCGCCGACGGCGGCACCGAGCGGGTCACCTCGATCGAGCTTCAGCCTGGCGACCAGGTCCTGGTGACCGCCGGCGAGGTGATCCCCGGCGACGGCGAGGTCATCGACGGCGTGGCGTCGGTTGACGAATCCGCCATTACCGGCGAGTCGGCACCGGTGATCCGCGAGGCCGGCGGCGACCGTTCGGGCGTCACCGGCGGCACCACCGTACTGTCGGATCGCATCCGCGTGCGCATCGTCGCAGGGTTCGGCGAATCGTTCCTCGATCGCATGATCGCGCTTGTCGAGGGCGCGGTGCGTCAGCGGACGCCCAACGAAATCGCACTGACGCTCGTATTGACGGCGTTCAGCCTGATCTTCCTGATCGTCGTCGTGCCGCTGTGGCCGATGGCCTACAACGCCGAGCAGTACATGACGTCGTATCTGGGGCTGAGCACGCCGCTGACCAGCCTCGGCACCGACGTACCGACGCTGGTCGCCTTGCTGGTCTGCCTGATCCCGACCACGATCGGCGCGCTCCTCGCGGCGATCGGCATCGCCGGGATGGACCGGGCGCTGCGCGCCAACATCATCGCCAAGAGCGGGCGTGCGGTGGAAACCGCGGGCGATATCGACACGGTGCTGCTCGACAAGACTGGCACGATTACGCTGGGGGCGCGCCGCGCGTCGGCATTCCTGCCGCTTGCCGGCGTGCCGGTGCGCGACCTCCAGGTTGCGGCCGCGCTCGCCTCCGCCGGAGATCGCACGCCCGAGGGGCAAAGCATCGTAACGGCGGCACTGGCCGCGGGCACACCGGCCGCTCAGATCGCGGCGGCGCCCGGGGCGGAGGTGATCGAATTCTCGGCGCAGACGCGGATGAGCGGCGTCGATCTGCCCGACGGAACCCCGATCCGCAAAGGAGCGCCGGACGCAATCGTCGACTATCTGCGCCAGCGCGGGGCCAGCGTGCCGGGCGGGATCGAAGGACTGATCGCCGAGGCGGCCGCCGGCGGCGCGACGCCGTTGCTGGTGTCGCATGGCAACCGCGTACTCGGCGTTGTGGTGTTGCAGGACACGCTGAAGCCAAACATCGAGGGCCGCATCGCTTTGCTGCGCCGGATGGGCCTGCGCACGATCATGATTACCGGCGACAACCGCCTCACCGCGGCGACGATCGCCAAGCGCGTCGGCGTCGACGACTTCCTGTCGGAGGCCACCCCCGAGGCAAAGCTTCGGTTCCTGCGTGCCGAGCAGTCGGCCGGCAAACTGGTCGCGATGATGGGCGACGGCACGAACGACGCCCCGGCGCTGGCGCAGGCCGATGTCGGCCTGGCGATGAATTCGGGCACCCAAGCCGCCAAGGAAGCCGGCAACATGGTCGATCTCGACAGCGACCCGACCAAGCTGATCGAGGTCGTCGAGATCGGCAAACAGCTGCTGATGACCCGCGGCGCGCTGACGACGTTCTCGATCGCCAACGACGTGGCGAAATACTTCGCCATCGTGCCGGCGCTGTTCGCCGGAACGCTGCCGTGGCTCAAGGCGATCGACATCATGCATCTGCACTCGCCGACCTCGGCGATCCTGTCGGCGGTGATTTTCAACGCCCTGATCATTCCGCTGTTGATCCCCGTCGCGCTGAAGGGCGTGCGCTACCGCCCGCTCGGTGCCGACGCCCTGCTGCGCCGCAACTTGCTGGTCTGGGGGCTCGGCGGGGTCATCGTGCCGTTCATCGGCATCAAGTTGATCGATGTCGTCATGGTCGCCCTGCACCTCGTCGCGTGATCGGCCAATACGAGGAGATGCGCAATGTTGCGCTCCGTTGGAAAAAGCCTCTGGCTCCTGCTCTTCGCCGTCGTCCTGGTGTGCGGGATCTATCCGGGGATCTTGTGGGGGATCGGCCAGACGCTGTGGCCGTTCCAGGTCAACGGCAGCATCCTCAAGGGGCCGGACGGCAAGGCGGTCGGCTCGCTTCTGATCGCGCAGCCCTTTACCAAGGACGAGTATTTCTGGCCGCGCCCGTCGGCCGCGTCCTATGACGGCACGGCGTCCTCCTCGTCCGCACTCGCCGTCTCCAACTATGCGTTGCGCTACCGGGTTGCCCAGGCGATCGGGCCGATTGCGGCCTATGCCGCCGGCCCGAAACAGGGGCAGCTTGTGGCGCCCGACATCGAAACCTGGTTCCAGGCCGATAAATTCGGCGGCAAGCCGGGCATCGTCGCGCAATGGGCCGATGCGCACAATTCGATCGCGCAGACCTGGGTCACCGGCGATCCCACCCACACCGCCTATGTCGCGGCCTGGGCCAAGGCGCATCCGCAGATCGTCGCGGAATTCGTCAAGGCCAATCCGGCAACGCCGCACCCGCAACCGAGCGATCTGGCGGTCGTGTTCTTCGAGCATTTCTCGAAGGACCATCCCGGCATGTTCCCCTCCTCGGTCACCCACAAGGGCCCGAACGGCAAAGACGTGACCGAGATCATGCCGGTCAAGTCGGGGTCCGACATCCAGGCGAATTTCTTCGACATGTGGCGGCAGGATCATCCGGACGTGGCATTGCAGAACGTGCCCGGCGACTATGTCACCACCTCCGGTTCGGGCCTCGACCCTGACATCACCTTGGCGAATGCCGAGTTCCAGCTCGACCGTGTTGCCGGCAAATGGGCGCAGGACTTGAAGCGCGACCCCAAACAGGTGAAGCAGGAGATCGGCGGCCTGCTGAAGCAATATGCTTTCAGCCCCGGCAGTGGCTGGTTCGGCGCCCCCATCGTCAATGTTCTGCAGGTCAACCTGGCGCTGCGCAACCGGTACGGCGCCCCGTCGTGAGCCCGGAATGCGGCGCGGTCCATCCGTTCTGGTTGTCGACGACGACCCGGCGGTGCGCCGATTGTTGCGCCGCGAGCTGATGGAAACGGGCTATCGCGTCCGCGAGAGCGAACCAAATGCCGAGGCGCTTCGCCTGATTGGCGAGCAGCAATTCGATCTGATAATCCTCGATATCGACTCCCTTCCCGGAGGCATTCGCGGGCTGCGCGATGCACGCACGCTGACCGCGGCGCCCATTCTCACCCTGTCGAGCCGCAACGATGAGGATGCCGCGGCCGAGGCGCTCGATAACGGCGCCGACGACTACGTGACGAAGCCGTTCAGGACCAAGGAGGTGCTGGCCCGGCTGCAGAACGCGTTGCGCCACGCGGCGCGGCAGCGCGGCAAGCAGGCGGAGATCAGAACCGAGGATCTCGAGATCGATCTCGTGCGGCGGCGCGTGCGCGTTCGCGGCCATGACGTGCACCTGCCGGCAAAGCCGTACGAGGTGTTGCGCGTGCTCGCCGAGAACGCCGGCAAGGTGCTGCGGCACGACGAGATTCTGCACGCCGTGTGGGGCGATCGTTCGTCCGGCCGCACGCAATATCTGCGCGTCGCGATCCGCGATCTGCGGCGCAAACTGGAAGCCGACCCGGCGCATCCTCGCCGCATCGTGACGGTGACGCGGGTCGGCTACCGCCTTGACACCGCCGAACGAGCCGGCAAGGCCGCCGGGGTCGGACCCTTGGCGCCGGCGAGTCGTGTCCCATTTTGAAAAAATGCGGACTCAGACCGCTGATCGAGGTGTCATTCCGGGGCACCGCGAAGCCGTGAGCCCTCGGCTGTTGCCGTGGGCATTGGGCATGACCGGACAGGTCAAGCTGCGACACGACCACGCCAGCGCGCAGCAGGAACGGAGCTCGAGAAACGGATAACCATGGCGGGCCGATGATGCTCGACCTCGTGATGCTGATCGCGCTGGCGATCGCGTTCGCCGCAGCCGTCGGTTACGTCGGGTTCTGTCGGCGCGCGCTGAGCCTCGGCGGCCATCGTCCGGGGGACGCGCAATGACCTGGCAGGGATGCGCGCAGATTGCCGTGTTCGCCGCGTTGATCGTTGCGGTGATCGTCCCGCTCGGCGGGTATATCGCGCGTATCGTCGAGGGGCAGGCGCCGATCTGGCGGCCGCTCGCGGCCGTGGAGCGCGGCATCTTCCGCCTCGCCGGCATCGACCCGGCAACAGAGCAGGGCTGGCCCCAGTATGCGCTGGCATTGCTGATGTTTCATCTCGCCGGGATCCTTGTCCTTTACGGCCTGCAGCGCCTCCAGAACCTGTTGCCGTTCAACCCGCAGGGCATGGATGCAGTTTCGCCCGACCTCGCGCTCAACACCGCGGTCAGCTTTGCGACCAATACGAGCTGGCAATCCTATGCCGGCGAGACGACGCTCAGCTACCTGTCGCAGATGGCGGGGATCACCGTCCAATCCTTCCTGTCATGCGCCACCGGGGTGGCCGTGGCGGTCGCGCTGGTGCGCGGCATCGCGCGCCGCTCTGCGCCGACGATCGGGAATTTCTGGGTCGATCTGACGCGCATCACGCTGTACGTGCTGTTGCCGGTATGCATCGTCGCGGGGCTGTTCCTGGTATGGCGGGGGGTGCCCCAGACCCTCGGCGGCTACGTCGACGCAACCACCATTGAAGGCGCGCACCAGGTATTGGCGCGCGGCCCGGTCGCATCGCAGGAAGCGATCAAGCTGCTGAGCGGCGATGGCGGCGGCTTTTTCAATGCCAACTCGGCGCACCCGTTCGAAAACCCGACGGCGCTCGCCGGCATGATCGAGATGCTGCTGATCTTCCTGATCGGCGTCGCCTTGACCTACACGTTCGGCCGCATGGTCGGCGACCGGCGCCAGGGCTGGGCGCTGTTTGCGGTCATGGCCCTGCTGTTCGCCGCCGGCGTCGCGGTCGTCTATCCGAGCGAGGCAGCCCGCAATCGCTCTTTCGCGGCGTTCGACATCGACCAGCTTGCCGGCCCGCTGCAGGCGGGCGGCAACATGGAAGGGAAGGAAGTCCGCTTCGGCGTTGCCCAATCCTCGCTGTTCGCGACCGTTTCCACCGCCTCGTCCGACGGCGCCGTCGATTCGATGCACGACAGCTACCGGCCGCTTTCCGGCCTGGTGATGCTGGCGAACATGATGCTCGACGAGGTGATTGTCGGCGGGCCGGGCTCGGGGCTGTTCGGCCTGTTGCTGTTCGTGCTGGTCGCCGTCTTCGCCGCCGGGCTGATGACCGGCCGCACGCCCGAATATCTCGGCAAGAAGATCGAGGGCAACGAGGTCAAGATGGCGATGCTGGCGCTATTGGTGCCGCCGGCGCTGATCCTGTGCCTGTCCGCGGTTGCCTCCGTCGTGCCGGCCGGGCTCGCCGGGCTCGGCAATGCCGGCCCGCACGGCTTTTCCGAAATCCTCTACGCCTACACCTCGGCTGCGGCGACCAACGGCAGCGCCTTCGCCGGGCTCAACGCGAACACCCTGTTCTACAACCTGACCCTGGCGGCGGCGATGTTCGCCGGCCGCTTTCTCGTTATCGTACCGGTGCTGTGCATCGCCGGCACGCTGGCGGAAAAGCGCCGCGTACCGGTCTCCGCCGGAACATTGCCGACGCACGGCCTCCAGTTCATCGTGCTGCTGGCCGGCACGGTGCTGATCGTCGGCGGCCTTACCTTCTTCCCGGCGCTCGCCCTCGGCCCTGTTGCCGAGCATCTCGCGATGCAGGCGGGGACCGCCTATTGAGGCTCCTCAGCCGGCCCTCGCGACGAAGGTTTCGCCATTATGCGGCAAGCGGGGCGGGTCCCAGCGCCGGCTTGCGCTCGGCAAAGAACGCCCGGTAGACGAGGCCGGACAGGATCGCGCCGACGGGCGGCGCCAGCCAGAACAGCCAAAGCTGGTGCAGCGCCAGCCCGCCCGCAAACAGCGCCGGGCCGGTGCTGCGCGCCGGGTTCACCGAGGTGTTCGTGACCGGGATGCTGATCAGATGGATCAGCGTCAAGCACAGGCCGATCGCGACCGGGGCCAGCGCCGCCGGCGCTCGCGGGTCGGTCGCGCCGAGGATCACGGCAACGAACATGAAGGTCATGACGATCTCGCAGATCGCTGCGGCCCTGAGCGAATAGCCGCCGGGCGAATGCGCGCCGTAGCCGTTGGACGCGAAGCCGGCATGAACGTCGAACCCGGCCTTGCCGCTGGCGATCGCGTACAAGATCGCCGCGGCGACCACGGCGCCCAGCACTTGCACCACGATATACGGAACAACCTCGCCGCCGGGGAACCGGCCGCCGGCCCACAGCCCGATGGTCACGGCAGGGTTGAGGTGGGCGCCGGAAATGTGGCCGATGGCGTAGGCCATCGTCAGCACCGTCAGGCCAAAGGCGAAAGCGACCCCGAGGAAGCCGACCCCCAGCTGCGGAAAGGCCGCCGCCAGCACCGCCGTTCCGCAGCCGCCGAGCACCAGCCACAACGTGCCCATGAACTCGGCCGCCAGTTTCTGCGCTTGTGTCGCCGCCATCGCCGTCCTCCCGCTCCGCAAGCAGGCGTGAGGACTAACACCGCCGCGGCAGCACGACGATCAGGGCTTCCCCTGATCTTCGGGGGCCAGAATACCGAGCCCCGGGCAAAGTCAACCGCAAGCGGCAGGCGGCGGGCTCGGCGACCGGGGGCGCGTATCTCCGGTGGATTTTTCCCGAAGATCGGGGAAAGCCCCGATACTCGCGGATCGCGCCCGATACTTAGCATGAGTTTGCTGCAACGCCGGCCCGTGGCCGGCCGAAGAGCGGAAAAGGGGATGCGGCGACCGATCATCTGTGCCGTGCTGGCGCTGCTTCCCGTCGTGTCGGTGCCGTCGGCCCGCGCGCAATACGGCTACCCGCCGCCCCGCTATTACCCGCCGTCCTACGGCCCGCCGCCCTGTGCCGCCGTCGTGCCGGGCCCGTTCGCCGGCGCCGCGCGAGGAGCGGCGGGTGGTGCCGTGATCGGCGCCATCGCCGGCAATGCCGGCCGCGGCGCTGCCGTCGGCGCGGGTATTGGCGGCGTCGCCGGGATCGTCCGGCGCGGCACCGCTCGCTCCAGCGGCGCCTGCTACTGAGCCGCCGCACCCCTTCCGGCCGCTATCGGCGCAGGAGACGACGATGCGCAAAAGCGTTTTGCTGCCCGCCGCCATGCTCTTGACCGGGGCGGCCTGTGCGCCTCAGACGCCGCCGCAGACCGCGGCCGTTCCGGCAGCGCCCCCGCCGCAGGCCGCGGCCGCTGCGGC
>JASHNY010000034.1 GCA_030041385.1 Alphaproteobacteria bacterium | reverse complement strand
GGCGTTCTGTAAAAATTCCGGACTCCAGGGGCCAACGATGTGCCAGACCTCCGTGGTGGGTAGAGTTTGACGGCAAGAAAAGCACGCCCGTCCTTCGAAGGGCCGCGACGGGGTTTTGAGGGACATAAGAGGATCTCTTACCAGCCGTCGCATTTTTGTCCTCTGGCAGATGATCTGAAGCGATGCTGCTCACGTGTGGAAAAGGTAGGCGGTTCGTTCTGCTCTGATGCCTGACTGTCCCGCGCTGGCTTGCAGGCCTTGGTCGAATTGTGGGAATGTCCCTCAAGTGACCGCCGAAGGAGAGCACAGATGCTTGCATTCTCCAATGACGTGTTAGCAACGTTGGTCGCACGACGGTTGAGTGCGCCGGAGGACGCTGAAACGCTCACGCAGGAGGTGCAACGGATTGCGCGGCAAGAGCAAGGTACGTCGGAATTATCGGGAGAAGTCGTTCAGTTGGCGGCCTTAATAGTTCAGGTGTGTGCAATCGCGATCCAGACAAGGCAAATAATTGTTGATCGCAATTACTCGCAAACAAACCAAAGATTGCATCAAGTGTTAGATAAGCTCGTTGAAAAAACTGGTGATGAGCGGCTCAGGCAGGATGAAGAAGTCGTCCGGATTTCTACCGCCGCAGTTGATGTCATGAACGAAGAGGAGCAAAAGGTCGCCAGCGGGGAAGGGCAAACGACCTCGAACAACGATGCAAGCTCTGAGAGCCGAACTGTAGATGATGGTGCGGCGCATTAGCCGCATATGTTGACGGGTGTCCCAAAGAGACCGTGAGGCGCGACTGCCACCCTCTGCTCATTCGGTTCGAAGAGACGTTGACGCACCGCTTCCTCGCTCCGTAGCGCGATGGAGGCTCCGTGGCGTCCCCTCACTCCTCGACGAGGAGGCCCGGCCTTGTTCTTTATGGGACTCTTGCTGGGAGGTGGATCGGGAAACTCACTTTGGCAAATCCCGGCGGGCCAGTCCTGGCGCTTGTAGATATTGCATGAAGCCCTTGCTTCGCTGGAGCCAAGGCGGCAAGGTGCGCCGCGCTTGACGGGTCTGGGTGGTGTGAAAATGGTGTGCGCGACCCTTGGCCCTCTCAAAAAGTCGAGCAAAGCTGCCGTAGCTCAGTGGTAGAGCACTCCCTTGGTAAGGGAGAGGTCGAAAGTTCAATCCTTTCCGGCAGCACCACCATTTTCCGCCAGATTCCGTGCGGCTCGACCAAAAATCGTAAATATAAATAATCGAATTCCGTACACGATATTGAATAGACGACCGAATCACTCAGTGTACGTTTCCAGCATTGCGGGCCGTAATCAAGAGAGGGCCGCGACGATGTTGACGATCACCGCCAGCATGAAGGCCGGCTCGACGATCTATGTCGGAGCGTCGACCGGCACGGCTCGCCGGTTGACTCGATTGCGGTGCGGCAGCGTCCCGCCGCTCAATCGATGCCTGCCCTGAAACTGGCCCGCAACAGGGACCGCCGTTAAGCGCCTGCACCGAAGGCCGGGCCGGAGGTTCCGGCACGGCGCGAGACCAGGCGCAGACACGACAGCGTCACTCCCGCCAGGGCCGGCAACAGGCTCGGGCGCAACAGGTCGGGGAAGGCGGCCATGCGCCGCCCGTTCTCGGCATGGCAGGCCTCGAGAAAGCGACGCGGCGTGAACCCTTCGAGGAAAACGGATGCCTGCGTCGCCGAAAAATCCTTGCCGTCGTTCTGCCTGCGCCCGCGGCGCACGGTGCCGACCAGCCGCGCGACCGCACGCCCGTAATAATAGAGCGCAACGAGGTGGCGCAGCGGCGCGCGGCCGCGCCGGGCCTGCCACCAGGCCATCCAGTTGACGAAAAAGACGATGTGCCGGACTTCTTCGGCCATCAACCGGTCGAAGATCACGAACAGCGGCTCCGGCAGAAAGCGGGCTTGGCGCGCGATTTGGAAGGCACCGAAGCCGAGAAACGAATCGAGGCATTCGCCGTAGCCGAAATCGGCGAAGGCACGGTACGTGTCGCCGGCGAGCGGGGCCGGCTGCTGCTCCTCGACCGGCAGGCCGTAGCGCCGGATCATCTCGTCGATCAGCGCCGCGTGGCGCGCCTCCTCGACCCCCTGCAATTCCACCGCCTCGCGCACCAGCGGGTCGTCGACCGTCGCGGCAAACGCGCCGACGATGGCCCCGGCGCGCCGCTCCGTGTGCAAGACCTCGTTCCAGAACGGCACCGTCCGCATGCGCTCGAGCGAGGCCTCGTCGAGTTCGGGCCACGGCAGGGTCCGCGGGTCGAAAACCTGGTGGCTGGCGATGAACTGGCGGCAGAACCGCTGCTTGTGCGCCTCGGACCCGATTCTCATGATGCGGCCGCACCGGCCGGCTTCGGCATCCGAGTAAAGCGGCGTATCAGCCGCACCAGGCACGGCATCACCATCGGCCGCAACAAGCGCGGGTCGTAGCCGCCCATGCGCCGCTCGTTTTCAGCGAGGCAGAGGTCGAACAGTTCGGCGGCCGAGATGTCCACATCGGCGACCGCCTTGCTGCCGGTCAGGGTGAAGTTGTTGTCCTGCGGCGCTTCGTCCTTGGCCGCGCCGATGCCGCGCGACAGGCCGATCCGCTCCTGGATGAGCCGCACCCATACCGCCGCGACCAGCGCCCAGAACCACGGCCGCCGCCACCACGGGAGGTTGCGCCGGTGCCACGCCACCCAATTGACGAAGAACAGGATGTGCCGGGCCTCCTCCTGCATCACCGGCTCGAACGTATCGACCAGTTCGGGCGGGAAATAGCCCGAGCGCCGGGCCAGCGCGAACAGGCCGAAGGCGAAAAAGCTGTCGATGCACTCGCTGAACCCAGTGATCATGAAGGCCCATTTCGGATGGCGCGGCGGCGGGTAGTCGGGCTCGGGGCCGAGCGCGATGCCGTAGGCTGCGACGAGGTTGGAAAGCACCTCCTTGTGCCGGCCCTCCTCGAACGCGTCGAGCTCGATCGCCTTGCGCAGCAGCGGGTCGGCGACCGCGCCGGCATAGCCGGCGACGCGCGCCCGCGCCTTGCCCTCGGTCTGGACTGCGATGTCCCAGATCGGCAGGCTGACGAGGCGATTGCGCGCGCCAGGGTCGAGCGGCGGCCAGGCGATGACCGCCGGCTTGTAGGGGTTGTGGGTATCGAGCAGCATCCGGCAGAACGCGTGCATATGCGCATCGCTGCCGGGGTCGATCGCGCCGCCGTGAGGCGCCGCCCAGATGCGGGCGGTTCGATCGGCGGCGGCCAGGGTGGCGTCGTCGGTCACCGCGTGGTTCTCCTCCTTGGCTCGCCGGTGCGCATCGGCGCAGGCCGCCCGTCGTTGACTCGGCGAGGCGGCTCCCGTATACACCGCGCGCCGCCCGACAGGGGCGATTTCCGCCGGAGCCGGTACCGTGAAGCGCACTTACCAGCCGAGCAAGCTTGTCCGCAAGCGCCGCCATGGTTTTCGTGCGCGGATGGCGACTCCCGCCGGCCGCCGGGTGTTGGCGGCGCGGCGCGCCAAAGGCCGTAAACGCCTGTCCGCTTGATCGGTTGCCCGGCGCTGTCGCCATCGGCCCGGCGGCGAATCCGCGCGGCTGCGAACGGTCATGTCCATAGGGCTTGTACGGCTCAAGCGGCGAGCCGATTTTCTGCGTGTCGCCGGGCGGCGGCAGCGCGCGGTGCGGCCGGGCCTGATCCTGCAAGCGGCGCCGTGTCCGCCCGAGGATTGCGCCGCCGCGG
>JASHNY010000033.1 GCA_030041385.1 Alphaproteobacteria bacterium | reverse complement strand
CGGCGGCGGACCCGGCGGCCGCAAGCGCTGCCGTGGCCGCGCTCGCCGCGGCGGCCCGTGCCGCGCCATCGGCATAATGGAGTAGAAATGTTGGAGGCTCCGACTCGACAGCGGTATTGCAGCGACGATTCGGCTCGCTTGCCCAAAGGCATACGCCCAGATTATCGTGCGCCCCAACACGCAACCAGCACAGGGATGCGCTCGCTGGCGGCATGCCTGTCCTCTATGGAGGAAGCCTTGGACCAGGCGGATAACCCCAGTCTCGCCCGAAAGCCGCGTTTTGACCTTTCCGCGCAAGGGATGCGCCACCTCGGGCCGGTTCACTGGAACCTCTCGGTGCCGCAACTTTACGAGCACGCCGTCCGCCGGGGCGAAGGCGAACTCGGCGCCGGCGGCAGCTTTGTCGCCTACACCAAGCCGCATACCGGCCGGAGCCCGCGCGACAAATACATCGTCGACGATACCCAGACCCACGATTCGGTGTGGTGGGGCGATATCAACCAGCCGGTCGAGCAGGCGCGGTTTGCCAGCCTGCACCAGCGCATGCTGGCCTATCTCCAGGGCCGCGAACTGTTCGTGCAGGACCTGTACGGCGGCGCCGACCCCGAATACCGGCTGCCGGTGCGGGTCATCACCCCCAGCGCCTGGCACAGCCTGTTTGCGCGCAACATGTTCATCCGGCCGCACCAGGTTGACCTGGCCGAGTTCGAACCTTCGTTCACGATCCTGCACGCGCCCGAATTCCGCGCCATCCCTGAAATCGACGGCATCCGCTCGCACACCTTCATCCTGGTCAATTTCACCGATCGGCTGGTCCTGATCGGCGGCACCCGCTATGCCGGCGAGGTCAAGAAATCGGTTTTCGGCTATCTCAATTTCGTGCTGCCGGCGCGCGACGTGTTGCCGATGCACTGCTCGGCCAATGTCGGGCCCAAGGGCGATTGCGCGATCTTTTTCGGCCTCTCGGGCACCGGCAAGACCACCTTGTCTGCGGATCCGTCGCGCACCCTGATCGGCGACGACGAGCACGGCTGGAGCCCGCGCGGCATCTTCAATTTCGAGGGCGGCTGCTACGCCAAGGTGATCAACCTGTCGCCGAAGGCCGAGCCCGAGATCTATGCCACGATCACCCGCTTTGGCACCGTGCTCGAAAATGTCGTGATCGACCCGGCATCGCGGATGCCCGATGTCGATGACGACAGCCTGACCGAGAATACCCGCGCCTGCTATCCGCTCGACTTCATTCCCAACGCGTCGGACAGCGGAACCGCGCCGCACCCCGCCAACGTCGTCATGCTGACCTGCGATGCGTTCGGGGTAATGCCGCCAATCGCCCAGCTCAACCCCGAGCAGGCGATGTACCACTTTTTGTCAGGGTACACGGCGCAGGTCGCCGGCACCGAGGTCGGCCTCAGCAAGGAGCCGAAGGCGGTGTTCTCGACCTGCTTCGGGGCGCCGTTCATGCCGCGGCACCCGTCGGTCTATGCCAAGATGCTGGGCGAGCGGATCGCCCGCTATGGCGCCAAATGCTGGCTCGTCAACACCGGCTGGTCGGGCGGCGCCTACGGCGTCGGCCAGCGCATGGCGATCATGCACACGCGCGCCCTGCTGCGCGCCGCGCTCGACGGCACGCTCGCCGCGGCGCCGTTGCGCAAGGATGCCAATTTCGGCTTCCTGGTGCCGGAAGCCTGCCCGGAAATCCCGCACGAAGTGCTCGACCCGCGCCGGACCTGGGCCAACAAGCAATCCTACGACGAAACCGTGCGCGGCCTGCGCGGCCGGTTCGAACACAATTTCTCCGAGTTCGAGCCGTTCGTCGGCAGCGAGGTCAAGGCCGCCGCGATCCGCGCCGCCGCGTAATCCCGCTCGTTGCGCACCCGCCCTTCGCAGGGAGGGCGGGTGAAGCCTGCCATGCGCGCCGCGGCAGGCCGCCGAGGCTTGCGCGCGGCGGCGTTTGCCCGAAGGATGGGCGTTCCGATCGAATTCCGGATGCGATGACCAGACGATGACCGACGCCCATCCCCTCGCCCCGCTGCTCGCCCCGCGCTCGGTCGCGATCTTCGGCGCCTCGAACGACCCGACCCGGATCAGCGGGCGCTCGCTGCGCTATTACCGCGAGGCCGGGTTCGGCGGGGCGCTCTATCCGATCAACCCGACCCGCGACACGGTGCAGGGCCTCGCCGCCTATCCCGACCTCGCCGCGGTGCCGGGGCCGGTCGATTGCGCCGTGATCGCGGTGCCGGCCAACCTCGTGCTCGAGGCGATGGAGGCCTGCGTCAACAAGGGCGTGCGCGGGATCGTCATGTTCACCGCCGGGTTCGCCGAAATCGGCGCCGACGGGCGCGCCCTGCAGGAGCGGGTCACGGCCATCGCCCGCGCCAACGGCATCAAATTGTGCGGCCCCAATTGCCTCGGCCTGTTCAACATGCGGATCGGCCACACCCCGACCTTTTCGTCGTTTCTCGAAGAGGGGCCGACCGCGGCCGGGCCGCTCGGCATGATCACCCAATCAGGCGCGTTCGGCACCCACCTCCTGGCCCTGACCGCGCGCCGCGGCATCCAGGTCGGGGTGTGGATGAGCACCGGCAACGAGGCCGACGTGCAGGTCGCCGACGGCATCTCGTTTCTTGCCGACGACCCCGACACCGCGGCAATTGCCTGCTACATGGAGGCGATCCAGGACGGCCCGCGCTTTGCCGCGGCGGTCGCGCGCGCCCGCGCCAACGGCAAGCCCGTGATCGCGATGAAGGTCGGCGGCTCGACCGTCGGCGCGGCGGCGGCGGCCTCGCATACCGCCTCGCTCGCCGGCAGCGATGCGGTCTATGACGCAGCCCTGCGCCAGCTCGGCGTCGAGCGCGCCAAGACCCCCGAAGACCTGGTCGAGATCGCCTATGCCTGCACCCGCGGCCGGCTGCCGCGCTCCCGCCGGCTGGCGGTGGTGACGATGTCGGGCGGCGCCGGCGTGCTGATGGCGGACGCCGCCGAGGAAGAGGGGCTGGAACTGACCCCGCTCGCCGACGATTCGCAAAAGGAGGTGCTGGGCTGGGTCCCGTTTGCCGCGCCGCGCAACCCGGTCGATGTGACCGCGCAGGCGCTCAACGACCCCTCGATCCTCGACAAGGGCTTCGACCTGTTGCTCGGCAAGGAGAACTTCCCGTCGCTGGTCGGGTTTTTCACGACCTGGGCTTCGTCGCCGCAAATGGCCGAGCCGCTGTTCAAGGCGGTGACCGGCGCGGCGGCGCGTTATCCCGACCGCTATTTCGCGCTGTCCGCGATCGCCAGCCCGGAGATGCAGCGCCGCTACGAGGCGGCCGGAGTCGGGTTGTACGAGGACCCGTGGCGCGCGGTCGAAGCGATCGCCGCGGCGACGCGCTGCGCCGAGCGCCTCCGGACGCCGCCGCTGCCGGTTCCGGCGGTGCCGGGTGACCTGCCGTCATTGCCGGCCGGGCCGATCGCCGAGTACGCGGCCAAGCGCATCCTCGCCGCCGCCGGCATCCCGATCCTCGAGGAGCGGCTGGCGACCAGCGCGGCGGAGGCGGCAGCGGCGGCCAGCCTCGGCGACCGCCTGGTGCTGAAGATCGTCTCGCCGGAGATCACCCATAAGACCGAAGTGGGCGGCGTCATGCTCGACGTGCCGGCGGGCGAAGCCGGCGCCGCCTATGAGCGCCTCGTGTCGCGGGTACGCGAGCGGGCTCCGAACGCCCGGCTCGACGGCGTGCTGGTGTCGCCGATGGTCAAGGGCGGCACCGAGATGATCCTCGGCGTGCAGCAGGATGCGGTGTTCGGCCCGGTGGTGATGCTGGGGCTCGGCGGCATCTTTGTCGAGGTATTGCGCGATGTAACCTTCCGCATCGCGCCGTTCGGGGTCGAGGAGGCGCGCGCGATGATCGCCGAATTGCGCGGCGCCGCGATCCTCAAGGGCGCGCGCGGCCAGCCGCCCGCCGATATCGACGCGCTCGCCGAGGCGGTCTCGCGCCTGTCGTTGTTCGCCGCCGCGCAACAAGGCCGGCTCAAGAGCGTCGACATCAACCCGTTGCTGGTGCGGGCAAAAGGCGACGGGGTGGCGGCGCTCGACGCGCTGATCCTGACCTGACCGCCGACGCGCGGCCATAAGACAATATTAACCTTGCAGCCTTAATAAACGCCTCGGGATTACCGAGGCTCGGCAGTTGATCTGGTTGATCGCCGCATCGGTTGGGCGCGCAGCCCCCGAGGCCGCTGTGGAATTGGCGATTGCTTCGACCCGGTCGACCGTGCGGGCGATCGGCCGAGGCATCCCCGAGCCGGGCGCACGACCGCCGAATACCGGGTGGAATGACCGCGTCGACGCAGCATCGTGAGAGCACGCGAATGCATCTTGCCGGCCTGTCCTCCGCCATCAGACAACGCGTACTGCCGCAGCACATCGTCATCGCACTGAGCGGCATCCTGCTGCTGGCCTATGGCGCGGGCGTCTATACGACGCTCGAACACGCCCGCGCGCAGACCGTCGACGACGCCATCGCCACGATCGAAAGCATGTCGCGCTCGATCGAGATGGGCACCAACCAGGCGCTGATCGAGGCCGATACGACGCTGATGGGCGTCTCGCGGATGCTGGCCGAGGTTTTGCCGGACAAGCCGCTCGGCGACCCGGCGGTGACCGCGCTGTTGCGGCAGCTGAACGAGCAGAACCCGGTCACCCGCGACATTGTCATCATCGGCAGCGACGGGCGTGCCGTTAACGCGGCGGCATCGCCGATCGGCCAGACCTGGCGCGCCGGCAGGGCATTTTTTGCCGCCCGCAACGGAACAGAATCCCGGAGGCTGTTCATCGGCGCGCCGATGCGCGACCCGACGACCGGCACCTGGTCGATCGTGCTGAGCCGCCCGCTGGTGGAAGACGGCAAGCGGCTCGGCGTCGTCGCCGCCGAGATGCCGATCTCGGTCTTCAGCAATTTCTTCCGGTCTGTCGTTGCCAACGACGAGACCCAGGTCTCGCTGATGTTCGACGACGGAGCGCTGGTTGCCGGCACCCCGGAAGACGAGGCGTCGATCGGGCGGAAATTGCCGGCGGCCGGAACCGCCGCGGCGGCCGTGAGCAACTGGGCGAGCGGATTGCTCAGGTCTTCGATCGGGCCTGACGGCATGCCGCAACTGGTGAGCTACCGCCGCGTCTCGGGCCGGCCGCTGTTTGTTACCGTGGCGCGCAACCGCGACGACGTCCTCAGCCGCTGGCGCCAGGAGTGCAGAGCCTCGGTCCTCGCCTTCGCGCTGTTCGCGCTGACCGCGGGAGTGCTGACCGCGCTGGTGGTCTCCGCCCTGCGCAAGCAGCGCCGCGCCACCCTCGAGCTGCGCGCCAGCGAAGAGCAGCTCAAACGGCAGAGTTCGCTGCTGCAGCTGACCTTCGAAAACATGGGCGAAGGGCTCAGCGTCTTCGACAATGAGGGGCGCCTCGTCGCCTTCAACTCGCGTTTCGTGGAGCTGCTCGACCTGCCGGCCGACACCAGTACCGCATCGACGCTGTACGACATCCTCGAATTGCAGACCACGCGCGGCGATTTCGCGACGAGCACGCCGCAGCTGACGGTCCAGGAGCGGTTCGAGCAGGCGTTCAAGGACGTGCCGGCGGTGCGCGAGCGGACGGCGCCGGGCGGCCGCACCATACAGATCCGCCGCCAGGCGATGCCCGGGGGGATCGTCACCCTGTATCTCGACATCACCGATCGCAAGCTGGTCGAGCAACGGATGGCGCAGGCGCGCGCCCGGGCCGAACTCGCCAGCCGGGCCAAGAGCAATTTCCTGGCCAATATGAGCCATGAATTGCGCACCCCGCTGAATGCGATCGTCGGGTTCTCGGAGGTCATCGGCAGCGAGATCCTCGGCCCGACGCGCGACGGGAAATATCTCGAATACGTCAGGGACATCCATTCGAGCGGATTGCACCTGCTGTCGATCATCAACGATGTGCTCGACATGGCGAAGATCGAGGCCGGCAAGCTCGATCTGGCGAGCGAGGCGATCAGCGTGTCGGCGCTGGTTGCCGAATCGCTGCGCATGGTGCGGGAGCAGGCGCAGCAACGCGGCGTCGAACTGGTATCTTCATTGCCCGAGAAGGAGATCGTGATCGTCGGCGACGAGCGCGCGATCAAGCAGGTGGTGCTCAACATCCTGTCGAATGCGGTCAAGTTCTCGCACCAGGGCGGCCGGGTCGACGTGCGCGCGGCGTTCGACGAAACCGGCGGGCTCGTGCTCGAAATCGAGGACCACGGCATCGGCATGACCGCCGACGAGCTGGTGCGGGTGATGCAGCCCTTCGAGCAGGCCAATTCCGGCACGACACGCAATTACGGCGGCACCGGGCTGGGCCTGCCGATCGCCAAGGGCCTCATCGAGGCGCATGGCGGCATACTGACGGTGGAAAGCAGCCAGGGCTACGGCACGCGCGTGCGCATCGTCTTGCCGGCGCGGCGCAAATCATCCGCGCCGGACGACGCGGCGACCGGCAAGCCGGCAGGGCAAGCCGACAATATCCGCGCCGTGGCCTGAACTGCGGGATTACAGCGCCGTCTCGAACGCAGCGCGCGCCTGGGCGATGCGGAACAGCAGGATGCCGGGGATCACCAACAGCGCGGTGATCGCCATGATCCGGAAGCAATCGCGGTAGGCATAAAGCGTGGCGAGGTCGAGCGGATGCGGCGCCGCCCCGTGGCGAGCCGCCTGCGGCAACAGCCCGGCATGCTCGCTCGCCACCTTCAGCCGCAATACCGCGGTCATCACCGCCACCCCGGAGGCATAGCCGATCTGCCGCAACAGGCTGTAGAGCCCCGACGCGTCGGTGCGCAACTCGGCGGCCAGCGTCGAAAAGCCGAGGGTGCTGAGCGGCGCGTAAAGCATCCCCGCCCCGATCGCCTGGATCGTGCTGCCGACGACGATCCACAGGATGGCCTGCCCCGGCTGGATCGACGACAGGATCCACAGCCCCGCCGCCATCAGCAGCCACCCGCCCGTCAGCAGCACGCGGAAATCGACCCGGCCGATCACCTGCCCGACCAGCAGCATCATCAGCGTCATCAAGACCGCGCGCGGCACCACCAGCGCCCCGGCGAGCGTCGCCGGAAAGCCGAGCGGCCCTTCGCCCAGCAGCGGCACGAACAGCACCGCGACGAACAGCAGGGCGCTGAGCATGAAATTGTAGAATGTCGCCACCGCGAAATTGGTGTCCTTGAACACTTGCGGCCGGAACACGGAAAACCCGGCGCGCCGCGCGCGCCATAGCAACAGGGTGAAGGCGATGATGGCG
The DNA here is from genome assembly GCA_030041385.1 of Alphaproteobacteria bacterium. Taxonomy (GTDB): domain Bacteria; phylum Pseudomonadota; class Alphaproteobacteria; order ATCC43930; family CGMCC-115725; genus DATARH01. Next base: position 5,470 of record JASHNY010000033.1, on the reverse strand, counting down.
ATCGCCGCCTCGACGGCGATTTCGGGCGAGTAAAGCCACGCTCGCCCACCCCCGCGCTGGAGGCAGAGCTGGAAGGCGCCGACGCCGACCATCAGCAAGACGATGCCGAGCCCGTCGAGCGCCATGTCGCGGCTCGTATCGGTCCCGGTGCGGACGCGGCGCAAGCACCATACCGAGAGCAAGCCGAGCGGCAGGTTGATGACGAAGACCCACCGCCACGACGCCAGGTCGGTGATGATGCCGCCGACCACCGGGCCGAGGATCGGCCCGACCATCAACGCCGCACCCCAGATCGCAAGCATGCGCCCGTGTCGCTCCTTGGGGTGGATGTCGAGGAGGATCGCCTGGGACAGCGGGTGGATGATGCCGCCGCCGGCCCCTTGCAGCACCCGGAACGCGATGATCGCGCCCGCCGACGGCGACACCGAGCACAGCAGCGAGGCGATCACGAAGGCGGCAATGGCGCCGGGAAACAGCGTTCGCGCACCATAGCGCCGGCGCAGCCACCCGGTCAGCGGCGCAACCACCGCGCTGGCGCAGATATAGGCGGTGATGACCCAGGCGCCGAGCTCGACGCCGCCGCCGAGATCGGTCTCCAGCCGCGGCAATGCGACGTTGGCGATCAACGCGTCGGCGGCCTGCATTGCCGTTGCGACCATCAGCCCGCAAGTGGCGATATTGCGGTCGAGACGGTCGAGTATCGGTAGCTGGCTCACCGCTGCCGCGGCGGGTTCACCCATGTTTCCATCCAACAACAGGTTGCCGCCTGGCAGAGACCCAACTCGTTACGCCAGTCGGCTTAAATCTTTTTTTACCGCGATTCCGTTATGCTTCACGGGCAGATTGCTGCGCCACTAGGACCTCGCTATGAGGAGACACGGGTGAACCCGCCGACAATGTTGGTCACGCCCGACGGCCAATGGGTGTTACCGGATACCAGTGAATTTTTCCAGGCGCTCGGTGACCCGGACCCTGACTACGACGCCGTCGCCTTTGCCATCAAGAATCTCGGCTTCATCAAGGTGCGCATCATCGAGCAATCGCTGATCGAGCTTGAGCTGCATCCCCGCAATGTCGAAGTGCCAGCGCTGCTGGCGGTTCAACAGCAGCTTCTAATGTCGCAGGTCAAGCTGTTTCGGATCAAATATTTCGATACCGATTGGCGGTCGGAGATCTCGGCCTCGGCCGAGCAGGTTATCGGGCGCCTGTCGGAATTGTGCTCGCCGGTGTTTACGCCGCCGTCGACCGAGCGGTTCGTGCTGGAACCGCACGACCTGTCCGAGCTTTTTAACGACGAAAACAACGCGCTGCGTCCGCTGGCGCAAAAATGGCGGGTCTCTTTTGCCCAGTTCGATCCCAGCATCGTTTCGCTCGCGGTCATGCATCGGCTGCTCCCGCGCCTGATGATCGCCGGGATCAAGCCGAACCAGCGCGAGCCGGTCTGGCGGTTCATCGGCAACGAGCATCGCTGGATCGGCAGCACTTATCAATTTCAGGGAATCGGCGAAAAGGTTGCCAACATGCCGGACAAGGATTACGGCGCCTGGGCAGCCGAGTACTACAAGGCGGTCGCGTCCTCGGGCCAGCCGCGCTACGACATGGTCAGCGGCACGATCCAGTTCGAAGACGAGAGCGGGCGCCCGCGCCGCTGGTACCGCTATGAGCGGCTGATGTTGCCCTGGAAGACACCCTCCGGCGAAGTGCTTGTGACGATGTGCTCGAGGCCCACCGGCACCGCCGACCAGTCGAAATCGTCTGCCTCCAACACGCCGCCGCGGTCCATAAAGCCGGCGATGTCGTCGTAGAAATCGGCCGTCGAGCTGTAGGCCACGACCTGTTCGCCGTGCGGCGAATCCGGGTAGAAGATGCTGCGGCTGAGATGCTTGTGGCCCCAGGTGGCGGCCAGCCCGCGCTTGGCGTTGTCGATGCCGATATAGCAAAACGACCAGTCGATCGGCCAGCGCGCGCAGGCATAGGCCTTATGGGTACGGCCGGTCAGGTAGGAAAGCTGCTTGCCGCGGTAATCCGGATGGACCCACGCCGCGCCGCCCCATGCCACCACCCCGGTGATCAACTCCCCCGCATCGGCGGTGACGATGCAGCGCTGGCCGTCGTCGCGCCCGTACCACAGCGCGCAGGCCTGCTCGCGCAGATTGGTCCCGGTCCAGTCGAAGACGCGGCACACATTGGTGACGACGATGTCGCCGGTCTCGGTTTCGCCCGAGATCCAATAGGCGTTTTCCTTGGTCAGGTCGGCGCAGCGCGGGTTGAACGCGTCCAGCAGCGGATACCATAGCCCGCGCCCGACATAGAACTTGTTGAGGTCGACCAGCGCCTCGAAATCGTGGTGGACCCGCAGCGATATCCCGCGCCGCCGCGCCGCCTTGTCGGCCGCGAGCACGAAGCGGGCGAGGAGCTGCGCCGGCCCGTGCCGGATCAGCAGCGCGTCGGGTAACCGCAAATTGTCTTCGGGAACGACGTTGGGATAGGCGGAAGGCATCGGCGAACCCTCACACACCGAGCCGGGCCGAAAGCAAGAATGCCGCCGGCTCGATTCTCATAAAACACTGTTAAGATGCCCATCAAAAGTCAACCAATCCGTGCATCCGATTGGAACAGCGAAACTCTCGCCGTTTGGCATCGACCGAAAGCGCCGGCAGCGTCGGGCGGCGCCTTGCCGGCTACAACGGGCGGCGGCCATCGTCTCCGAAGGGGGCGCCCGCAAACAGCTTGGCGGCTTCCCGCGCCATCGCGGGCGATTGCAGTGACGGCGGCGGTGCGGCGCGCCCGGCCGCCTGATCGGCCGCCAGATAATCCGCAAGCTCTCGGTAGATCTCGCCGACGCCGGCATAGGTCAGCACCATGTCGGCGCAAGACGCTTCGCCGCGGATCACGGTGTAGCCGAGCGTCTCCCGGCCGCCGGCCTCGCCGGCAAAGCCGACCGCCCAGTCGATCGGCCAGCGCGAACAGGCATAGGCCTCGCCGATCCGCTGCATCAAATCCGCCAGCCGCGGCGCGCAAACATCCGGCCGCAGCCAGGCCGGCCCGGCGCAGCAGACGACGCCGCCGATGCGCCGCGCCGCCGCGGCGGCGATGCAGAGCCGGCCTGCCGCATCGCCGTCACCCGCCGCGCCGATCTGCTCGGCGAGGGTCGTGCCGACCCAGTCGCAGATGCGCGCCGCCCAGATCGCGACGATTTCGCCGCGGCTGTTCTCGGCGACGACGGCGAACGCATTTTCCTCGGTCGCATCGGCAAACTCGGGCGGCTCGGCAACGCCGAGCGCACCCGCGGCGCAATCGTCGCGTCCCCGCCATCCGCCGTCGGTGCGCAGCCGCAGCGACAGCCCCATCTCGCGCGCCGCCCGGTCGCCGGCGAGGATGAAGCGGGCGAGCAGGCGCGCCGGGCCGTGCGCGATCGTCAGCGCGTCGGGCAGCCGCAGATTGTTCCCGGGAACGATGTTGGGATAGGCAAGCGTCATCGACGATCCCCGCTGTGCTCCGGATCGCGCCGCCGCGATGGAGCTGTAGTAACGGCCAGAAATCGATCGGACGCTCCTAAAATATCGCTCAAATGTCAACGATCGACGCCGTGGTCAGCGCCGCAATCGTCGTTAATTCTGCAACGTCGTTAATTTAATATTGCTGTCGCCGTCGGCTTGCGAAGTCACCGACCGATCCCGATCACCCAGGCCGCGGCGGCGGCGAGCGCCACGGCCAGGGTCGCGAGATAGGCGATGATCGCGGCCCGGCGCAGCCCGCGCCGGTAGCGCGCGGAGACGATCCCGACCGCCAGGAACAGCGCGATTGCGGCGTAGGTCAGCGCCGAAAGCAGGCGCGACTGGTCGAGATCGGGCATTCGCGCGCGGCTGCCCGGAGCCGCCGCGGCGAGGGTCGTGGCGACGCCCCGGCGGTTCCTTGTATCATCGCGGCCGGTCGGCGCACGGCCGGCCGGTGTGGGGGGTTGTCGATGAGCGGCACGGACGGGTTGACCAAGGAGCAACTGAAGCAGGCGGTGTGCGAGGCGATCGAGCGGCGCGGCAACGAGATCATCGAGCTGGGCGAGACCATCCTGCATCACCCCGAGACCGGGTTCAACGAGCGCAAGACCGCCGCGCTCGTCGCCGACGCGATGCGCGCGATCGACCTCAACCCCGAAACCGGCCTCGCGGTGACCGGGGTCAAGGGCCGGCTCAAGGGCAGCCGCCCCGGCCCGCGCCTCGCCCTGATCGGCGAGCTCGACAGCCTCAGAACCTCCGACCACCCCTTTGCCGACCCGCATACCGGCGCCGCCCATAGCTGCGGCCACAACGCCCAGATCGCCGGCATGCTGGGGGCGGCGATGGGCTTGTCGGCGCTGGGCGAAGCGGCCGGCCTGGCCGGCGAAGTGGTGTTTTTCGCGGTGCCGGCCGAGGAATTCATCGATGTCGCCGAGCGCCTCCGGCGCAAACAGGCCGGCGAGATCGAATTCCTGCTCGGCAAGCCGGAGCTGGTCGCCAAGGGGCATTTCGACGATATCGACATGGCGATGATGATCCATGTCGGCAGCCACGATCAGATGAGCCGGCGCTCCTATATCGCCGATTCGTCGAACGGCGCGGTGGTCAAGCAGATCCGCTTTTTCGGCCGGGCCAGCCATGCCGGCGGCGCGCCGCAGCTCGGCATCAACGCGCTCTCGGCGGCGCAGATCGCGCTCAATGCGATCCATTGCCAGCGCGAGACCTTCTGGGACCGGGACACGGTGCGCATCCACCCGATCATCACCAAGGGCGGCGACGCGGTCAGCGTCGTGCCGGCCGAGGTGACGATGGAAACCTTTGTCCGCGGCGGCAGCCTCGAAGCGATCGTCGATGCCAACATGAAGGTCGACCGCTGCCTCCGTGCCGGCGCGATGGCGATGGGCGCCGAAGTGGAGATCAACACGATCCCCGGCTATCTGCCGCAGCGCAACGACCGCAGATTCGCCGAGGTCTTCGGCGGCAATGTCGAGGCCTTGTTCGGCCCCGGCCATTTCGACATCGGCGGCCACCGCACCGGCTCGACCGACATGGGCGACATCGCCCACCTGATCCCGGTGATCCACCCCTACCTCGCCAGCGCGCGCGGCAAGACCCACGGCGCCGATTTCCGCATCAACGAGCCCGAGCACGGCTACCTCACCCCGGCCAAGCTCCTCGCCATGACCGCGATCGACCTGCTCTACGGCGACGCCGCCCCGGCCCAGGAAATCCTCGCCGGGTTCACCCCCGCCTTCACCAAAGACACCTACCTCGATTTCGCCAGGGGGTTGTTCAAGACGGAGCGGTATGGAGGCGCGTGATTAGAGCGCGCGCCGCTCAAGAACCTTCCGGAAGGGGATGTAAACGATGCCTTGGTCAGACGGTCTTGAACCGGGCACATCAGCCCATGCTATTGCGGCATCTCTGAATTCGCAGATACGAGTGATTGCTGGGCCGGGTACCGGAAAATCCTT
>JASHNY010000032.1 GCA_030041385.1 Alphaproteobacteria bacterium | reverse complement strand
CGGCAGCAAGCCGGAACCCTACCGCGAGGACGACCCGGTCGATCCGCTCGGCGTCTACGGCAAAAGCAAGGAAGCGGGGGAACGGGCGGTGCGTGCGGCGCTGGCCCGGCATGTGATCCTGCGTACCGCCTGGGTCTATGGCGTGCACGGCAACAATTTCGTCAAGACCATATTGCGGCTGGCCGCCGAGCGGCCGGAATTGCGCGTCGTCGCCGACCAGCACGGCGCGCCGACCGCAGCCGCCGACATCGCCGCGGCGCTGGTGGCGATCGCCGGGCGGATCGGCGCCGGTCGCGGCGATTGGGGTACGTTTCACTTCACCGGCGCCGGCGCCACCACCTGGCACGGCTTTGCCGAGGCGATCGTCGCACTCGCCGCACCCCACACCGGCAAGCGGCCGCCCGTCGCCGCGATCGCCACCGCCGACTACCCGACCCCGGCGCGCCGCCCGGCCAATTCAGTGCTCGATTGCAGCAGGATCGCCGCCGCCTACGGCATCGTCGCGCGGCCCTGGCGCACGGCCTTGGCCGAGGTGGTGGCCGAACTGTTGGCGGGGTTGCAGGCCGGCTGACCGAGTGCCACGCTGCGCCGCATCTGACCAGGGAGGAAGCAGCAATGGCCTATGTCGATCCCCGCCTGCGCGGCAAGCCGGTCCCGGCGGTCTCGGCCGCCACGATGGAGCGCGAACACGTCGCCCGCCTCGCCGCGGTCAAGGGCTCCGACCTCGCCTTTCTCGACCAGCGCATCCCCGGCTACCAGCGCGAGATCATCAACATCATCGGCATGGGGGTGACCGAGAACGTCAAGGAGCCGAGCCTGGCGCCCAAGATCAAGGCGCCGGCGCACGGTTTCGCGGTGACCTATGTGCGCAACACGCCCAAGGGCAACGGCGCGGCATTGCACCGACACCCGACCGAAGAAGTGTTCATCGCCGCCAAGGGGCCGTGGGAGGTGTTCTGGCTCGAAGGCGAAGCCGAGCGCGTGATCACCCTGCAGCCCGGCGACATCGTCAATGTGCCGATCGGCGTCTATCGCGGCTTCCGCAACGCCAGCGACGACCTCGACGCGGTGCTGATCGCAGTGGTCGGCGGCCCCGACACCGGCAAGGTGGACTGGCACCCCAGCGTCATCGAGGCCGCCCGCAAAACCGGGCTCTCGGTTGACGACGACGGCAAATTGATCGCCCTCGACGCGGCTGAATAGCCGGCCCGCGCCGCGCGGCGCATCGACATCACTTTGTCCCGGAGCGCGCGCGGCATGGCCGTGCGGGAAGCGCAACGACATGAGTGCGCTGCAGCCGCAGGAGTTCCCGACCTATGGTCGGAAAAATTAGTAATGCATTCGCCAAATAGTTGATGCATCCGAGGAAACGAGTCTATCCTTGTTGCGAACACTTGCCGTCCTCTAATGGTAAGCGCGCAATAATTGTATTACGATCCTCCACTCTCGCAATCGACGCTCGATCAGGACGCGTTCATGGAAGCCATGGACGCGGAAGCGTGGGATGTGTGCGCCGCGCTGCTGCGACAGGATTGCGGCGCAGGTCCCACTGCCATCGAGTGGAATTGCCGTCTCGCCGAGGCGCTGTTTCACCGCGACCGGCACGACGAGGCGGTCGAGTGCGGGCGGCGCGCCTGGGCCGCGGCGGCGCCCGACGACGACCGGACCGCGCAATTCTGCGCCTGGCTGTTCAGCAATTGTGGCTGCCATAGCGAGGCGGCGGCGGCCTGCGAGCGGCTCCTCGAAAGGCACCCAGACTGGGCCGAATTCCATCGCCATGCGAGCGGCTCGCTGGCTGCCGCCGGTGCCTTGGAGCAGGCCGTCGCGCATGCTGTCGAGGCTTCCAGCCTCGCTCCGCAGCACGGCGAATACGCGCTGCATGCCGGCCTCTTATTGCTCGATGCCGGGCATGCCGCCGAGGCGGTCGGCCCACTGCGCCGGGCCCTTGCCGCCGCGCCCGACGGCAACCGCGAATTGCGGGCGCTGTCGGCGGCATTGTTCGCCGCCGGGGAACGCGACGAGGCGATCGCCTTGGCGTTGCGCGCCGCGGCGGCGTTGCCGGGCGATGCGGCTGCGGCGATCCATGCCTGCGAATTGCTGATGCGCTGCGAGCGCATCGACGAAGCCGCCGCGCTGATCGGGCCCGCGGCCGAGACGACGGCAAGCCCGGCCGCATGGCGCGTGCTGTCCGGGGTGGAGATGGTGCGCGAGCGGGCGGCGGCAGCGCTCGCCGCGATCGACCGGGCCATCTGCCTGGCACCCGCGCGCGGCGAATTCCACCTCCACCGGGGCCACGTGCTCTATCGGCTGGGACGGTCGGAAGCGGCGGCCGAAGCATTCGGGCGGGCGGCCGAGCTCGACGCCGCCTGCCGCGAAGCCCGGCGCGGCCAGCTCGCCGCCTTGCTCGCCGGCGGCCGGCTCAACGAGGCCACCGCGCTCGGCGGCGAGCTGCTGCGCACCTTCCCGGACGACGACGATGCCGCCGCGGCCGTCTTGGACCTGCTTAACCGCCGCCTCGATGCGATCGACGGCGACTGGGTCGTGCTGGGCGAGCGCAATTTGCGGCCGATGTCGCCGCCGCGCCCGCCGCCCCGGCTCATCGACGGGCTGCGCTGCCAGGGGCGCGTGCTGTCGGCGCTGATCATCCGGGAAACCCGCACCCGCTTCGGCGAGTCCCGTCTCGGCTACGGCTGGGCGCTGATCGAACCGATCCTCCACATCACCCTGCTGTGGGCGATGTTCGCTGTGCTGATGCACGGCCGGCCGCCGATCGGCACCCAGTTTTTCGTCTTTTACTACACCGGGCTGGTGCCGTACCACATCCTGGTCCACACCAGCAGCGGGATGACTCATGCCATCCCCAACAACGGGTCGTTGCTGCAATTGCCTCTGGTCACCACCTTCGATGTCACCTTGGCGCGCGGGCTGCTGGAGTTCGTCACCGACATTCTGGTAGCGGTCATCCTGCTGATGACGTTTCGCGCGGCGGGGCTGGCCGCCGCGCCCGACGATTTGTGGAGCGTCTGCCTGGCCGTGCTGGCGACCGCCGCGCTCGGCTGCGGCATCGGCTTCGTCAACGCCGTCGTCGGCGTCCTGTGGCCGGCATGGGACAAGATCTGGGCGCATGTGACGCGGATTTTGTACTTCGCCTCCGGCATCTTCCGGTATTATGTAGCAAGCGCCACTATATCACGATTCCAAGGGGTTAACTAATCCTCTAGCATCGTGGGATGGCAAAGCTTCTCCCGCCGCTTCCCGACAATCAGCCCGTCGCGGCAAACGCGCTCCGCAACAAGCGCGCGGAGATCGCGGGAGCGATAGCGCTCAAACAGCGCGAGATCGACCAGCTACGCGCCGACCTAGTGCATATCGACAACGTGTTGCGGCTGTTCGACCCTGACCTGTTGCCCAGCGACATACCGGACAAGGTGCGCTACCCGCGCCGCTCAGACTATTTCCAGCGCGGGGAACTGACCCGGCGCGTCTTCGATTGGCTCCGGGAGAAAGGCGACGTGTCGGCCGGCGAACTCGCCGCCGAGGCGATGGCCGATAAGGGTTTCGATCCCAGCGACGGCACGACTCGCCGCGACTTCGCGCACCGCTTCGGCATGTGCCTGCATGACCTGTTGCGGCAGAAGACCGTTGAGCGCATCGGGCGCGGCAAGGGCGTGCGATGGCGGCTCGCGCCAAGAGAGCCGGATTTGGGGATCGGATAGGATC
>JASHNY010000031.1 GCA_030041385.1 Alphaproteobacteria bacterium | reverse complement strand
TGGGGACTCCGCGCGACGTGACGCTCCAGGAAGTGCGCGTCGAATGTTTCTTTCCGATGGACGAAGCTACTAGATGTGCTTTTCGCGTATGGGCCGGCGGTCCGTGACGCCTAACCCTGCTTCCCGTCCCAGATCCCTTGCGGTCTCGCGCCAGGGATGGATGCCCGGAGGCTGAGACGCCGGTGAAGCGGCTCGGTCGGCCACGTCGACGGCGAATTTCGTACGGATTTGGCACGAGATGATCCTCTACGCGCTCGATCATCCGCGATGGGACCCGGACAGCAGTTTGGAGCAGTATCTCGACAATATCGTGATCGAGCTCTTGGGGTTCGATCTACGTTGGACCCGCCTCACTCTTGATGGGGAGGCGGCAGAGGCGGTCGGTACCCTGAGGGACGTCTTCGAAAAGGCGGCACGACGGTGGTTTAGGATGCCGGACGTTGTTCGGGGGTTCCTGGCGTTTGCAGTGAAGCCCGGCGCCAGCCGCCTCCTCCTTCCCGGTATTTGCTGGGTCGCCACGGCGGTGAAGTCGTTCGACTCTTACGACTGGCGCAACGGCATGGGCGACAGCCTCGTCGATTTCCTCGAAGTGTGCCGGCAGCGGCAATCCGGAGCAATTTCAGCCACAGCGGAGCTGCGCGACACGTTCCTCGAGCTGCTATCGACTTTGGTTTCGCGCGGCGGACACGCGGCCATTGCGCTTCGGGATCGGGTACTGGCCTCTATTGGCCGTTAGGCCCCTCGGCGGTACAGGCGCTTTAGAATTAGGAATAGATCAGCAAGTTGGAATCAGGTGGAAACTTGCCACTGAGCACACACTCCCCGGGCTGACCGGGAATTCGCAAGATCGAATGGACCATGATCCCCGGCACCGGATTGGTCATATTGCCGACGATGGTGCCGTCTGCTTTGACCTCGGAGAGCGTGTAAATCTGGCCCCGCTGGTAAATATACTGGTCGCCGAGCAGCGAACCGTCGGTGCCGAGCAATTTCGTCGGTTCGTTCGTGCAGCTTCCGACCAGACCGGTCCAGCCTCGGCTCCGGGCAAACCGCTCGGCTTCCTCCTCGCGGTTGGAACCCAAACAGCGCAATCGCCGCGGCAACGGCGAGCTCGAAGAAGTTGGAGCGTCGATCAGCGTCGAAGGGAAATCATGAGTGCCCCGGGAACGCGGCGTGCAATGCGTGCCGATGGCAGGCTTCGCTGGCGAGTTGATCGATCTCTTCGAAAGGCGTTATTTGCCTTGCCAAATCGCAAATCGTGATGTGTCGTCTGATTATGGACATCACCGATCTCAAAATGTTTGAGGCCGTGGCGCGGTTAAGCGGCATGAGCCGGGCGGCGGAAGAGTTGCACACAGTGCAGTCCAACATCACCGCGCGCATCCGCCGTTTGGAGGAGGAGCTCGGCACACCGCTATTTCGTCGTCTCGCCCGCGGCGTGGAGCTCACGCCCGCTGGGCAACGACTGCTTCCGTATGCCCGCCGCGTCGCACTGTTACTGCAGGAGGCGCGCTGTGCGACGCTGGACGATGGGTCGCCGCAGGGGCCGCTGATCATCGGGTCGCTCGAGACAACGGCCGCATTTCGCCTTGCGGACGCGTTGTCCGCCTTCGCCGCGGCCAATCCCCGGGTGGACCTGACACTGCAGACCGGGACAACCTGCGAACTGTTGGAGCAGGTTCTTGATCGACGTCTCGAGGGAGCCTTCATCTGTGGTCCTGTTGCTCACCCGGAACTGGAGGCTGAACCGTTTTTCGCGGAGGAACTTAGGGTGCTGACCGCACCGTCGATCAGTTCGTTGGACGACCTCATCGAACGTGGAGATATCCGCATTGTGGTGCTGCGACGCGGCTGCTCGTACCGGCAGCGGCTGGAGGAAGTGCTGGTCCGGCGCGGTATTCCGGCTCCGCGAGTATTGGAGTTCGGCACGTTGGAAGGGGTATTTGCTTGCGTGGCTGCCGGCTTGGGGGTGACTCTGCTACCGCGTTCCCTGATCGGCCCGGTGTGGCGTCAGGGGAAGGTTGTGCTTCACGCGTTAGAGCCGCGGGACGCTCTGGTCGAAACCCTATTCGTGCGTCGCCGAGACGGCCCTTTGTCGAGCGCGCTTGTGGCTTTCCTGAGCACCGTCCGAACTTCGCGGACGGCCACAGTATCTCCGGTCGCCGCTGAATAACGAGGAACGAATCATCTCGAATCAAGATGATTCGGATCACAATCAATCGTTTCTAACGGTTTTCTGCATAGGCTAGCGTCCCGGTATCTCGCGGCGTGACCAATCCATCGGTCGTGCCACGACCCCGGAGGCTCGAGCATGGTCCTGTTCAATTCGTCACTGCGGGCGACGAATAGTGCTTCGCCGACGCGATCCTTTAGCAACGAGGCCCTCGCGCTCGGTGGAATGCTGGCGCTTGCCTCTGCAATGGGTATTGGGCGTTTCGTCTACACGCCCATCCTACCGACGATGGCGGACGCGCTTGGACTGACGAAGTTTGATGCCGGACTGATCGCCTCGGCCAATTTCGCGGGCTATCTCGCGGGCGCCTTGCTGACCGCCCGGACCCGGTTGCGCGGCAGCCAACGGGCTTGGTTTTTCGGAGCCCTGGTGGTGGGAGCACTATCGACGGCGGGCATGGGGCTTGGAGGCTCTATGACCATGCTCCTGTTGCTGCGTTTTGTGGGTGGAGTGGCGAGCGCATTCGTACTTGTCCTTGGCTCGGCTCTCATAATCGACCGGCTTTCCACGGCGGGGCGCGGCCGGCTCGCCGCCGTGCACTTCGCCGGAGTGGGGCTCGGCATTGCCGTCTCCGCCGCGCTGGTGGATACCCTGCAAGCAGCAGGCGCCGGATGGCGTGTGCTCTGGCTCGGCTGCGGGGCAGCCGCGATCATCGTAATTCCGATCGTGGCGTGGCTAGTGCCCGACGTAACGTCGGGACGGGCGGCATC
>JASHNY010000030.1 GCA_030041385.1 Alphaproteobacteria bacterium | reverse complement strand
CTGCGGGCCTTCCAGGCGATCGAACGGCGTTTCGCCTGGCAGGCGCGAACCGCGATCGTCATTGTCGGCGCCACCGGCTTCTACATGGTGGCGCGGGTCGATCTCTGGGACCGTTTCCGCTCGGCCGAGTTCTGGTGGATGCACGCGATGGTCGGCGTGTGGACGCTGTTCGTAATCGGGTTGTTCGTGGTCGAGCCGTTCATCCTGCATCGGCGCCTCGACCGGTTGGCTGCGGCCGACCCGGACCGCTTCTTCGCCTGGCTGCAACGGGCGCATTGGGTGCTGCTCGCCTTGAGCCTGGTGACGATTTTCGGCGCCGTCGCAGGCAGCCAGGGGTGGTCGCCGTTCTGACGGCCTTGCCCGGGCAAGCACGCGAAGCGGCGTGTTTCAATGATCAGGTTGGTTGCACGGGTACGCCTTGCCCGAGACCGACACACGCTGAGCATTACAACATGAGATAGAAAGCCCGGCTTCCGACGCAGACAGCATTGCGCGCCTGGCAGATGCGCGAACCACACCAGATGTACGAGGTGGCGACCGCCTGGCCGCCGCCCGCCGGGGTGCTGGCGATCGCGACGAGCCGGTTCTCCGCGTCCCGGGTGTAGGCGAAGTCGGAATACTGCCCGCTCCCGAGCCCGGTGTTGTCGATCCCGGCGAGCCGCCGGTCGCCCGTGTTCGGCAGGTAGCTCCAGGTGGTCGAGAGGCTGGTGCCGGCGAGCGCGCGCCCGGTGATCTGCCCGGTCTGGCCGAGATAGGAGAGGGTGAACGCGCCGAGGTCACTGGCGCCCCGAGCGACCTGACCGGCTCGCAGGTGTAATTCGTCGTGCCGGCGGCCAGGCATCATGCCAGCCGATTGAGCGGCGGTTCCCCTCGGGCGATGCGCGCGATGTTTTCGGCGATCAGCTTGGCGCGGGCATCAAGCATGCCGTCCGTCCAGCCGGAGGCATGGGGAGTCATCAGCACGTTGGGAAGTTCGTGGAACGGACGCGTCGCCGGAGCAACGGCGCCCGGCTCGCGCGGATAGCGATACCACACGTCAAGCGCTGCGCCCGCGATCGAGCGGCGTGCAAGCGCATGATAAAGCGCGTCCTCGTCCACGATCTCTCCGCGCGCGACGTTGATCAGATAGGCGCTCGGCTTCATGCGGCGGAGCTGCGGCTCGCCGATCCAGCCGACCGTCTGCGGGCTGGCCGGCATCGACACGACGACGTAATCGGAGCGCTCGAGGACTTTCTCAAGGATATCTGGTCCGCCGAGTAGCGCCAGGTCGTCCTCCAGCGATCGGCCAACGTCGCGCCGGATGGCGCAGACCTGCATGTCGAAGGCGCGAGCGCGGCGAGCGATAGCCTGGCCGATCCGCCCGTAGCCGAGAATGCCGATCGTTCGGCCGGCGAGCTCCGGCCAAACCGGCGGCGGCGCCGAGCCGACCGCCCATTGGCTCTGCCAATCGCCCCGCCGCAGCGCCGCGTCGAGCCGCAAAAACTCGCGGGTCAGCGCCAGCATCGCCCCGATCACGTATTCGGCGATGCCGCCCTCGTGTCCGTAAGCGTTGGCCAGAACTGCGGACTCGGGCAGAGCCGACCGGTCGATCCGATCGACCCCGGCGCCGGGAACCTGAACCAGCTTCAGGCGCGTCGCCGCCCGCGCCATCTCCGCTGTCAGCCCCATCGTCACGAGCACGTCGATCTCAGGCAGCCTCGGTAGGATGTCGGCTTCGGATGCGACGACGATCTCGCATGGGATCGCGAGATGGCGGCGCACCGGTTGTTCGAGACTGGCGGGGAACGTTCCGGCGAAAGCGACACGAAGCATGGCAACAGCTCTCCGGGCTTGATGCCGGGATTTTCGACACGGCCTGGCGCTGCCTCAATTCCCCGTCAGGGAATTGTTCGCCCGAGGGGGTCGGCATATCGTGCCCGTGATGAGCGGCGCTGAAGCCCTGAGAAGACCGGCCGCCAGAGCGGATCGGACGCCCTTCGGCCGCCTCCTCAGAGACTGGCGCAATCGCCGCGGCCTTTCCCAATTGGACCTGGCGCTCGCCGTGCGCACGACGCAGCGGCATGTCAGCTTCATCGAGTCCGGCCGCGCGTCGCCCAGCCGCGATATGATCCTTCGGCTGTCCGCAGCGATGGATATTCCGTTGCGGCAGCAAAACGCCCTGCTCCTGGCGGCTGGGTACGCGCCGGTCTGGCGCGAGCGCGACCTCTCGGCGCCCGACCTCGCGATGGTCGCTACCGCGCTCGACTACATGCTGGCGCAGCACGAGCCCTACCCGGCCTTTGTGGTTGACCGAAGCTGGAACCTGCTGCGCGCCAATCGCGGCGCGGTCTCGCTGACCGAGTTCCTGCTCGGCCCCATGCCGGCTCAACCTGCGGTCGAGCCGGTCAATCTGGCGATTGCGCTGATGTCGCCGGAGGGTTTGCGCCCGTTCCTCAGCAATTGGGAGGAGGTGGCACATTATTTCCTGCGCGGCGTCCAGGCCGACGCTCAGGCCGATGGCGCTCCGGAAACATTGGCCTTGCTGAACCGGCTTTTAGCGTTGCCGGACGTGGCTGCGCTGACGGAGAGAGCCCCGCCCGCAGAGATACAGGCGCCTGTGCTACCGATGCTTTTCCACCAAGGTGACATCTCGCTCAGTATGTTCACGACGATTGCCACCTTGGGGACTCCGCGCGACGTGACGCTCCAGGAAGTGCGCGTCGAATGTTTCTTTCCGATGGACGAAGCTACTAGATGTGCTTTTCGCGTATGGGCCGGCGGTCCGTGACGCCTAACCCTGCTTCCCGTCCCAGATCCCTTGCGGTCTCGCGCCAGGGATGGATGCCCGGAGGCTGAGACGCCGGTGAAGCGGCTCGGT
>JASHNY010000144.1 GCA_030041385.1 Alphaproteobacteria bacterium | reverse complement strand
CTTGAATGTGGTCTGGGCGCCCTTCAGCAATTTGCCGGTTTCGTCGAAGCGGTAGGGCGCGTGGTCTGACGAAAACACCTGGAACGTGCCGTTCTGCAACCCGCGCCACACCGCCTCCTGTGCCGCCTTGTCGCGCGGCGGCGGCGAGCAGCAGAATTTGGTGCCTTCGAGGTCCATGCCGATGTCGTCGCGGTCAGGAACAGATATTGCGGGCAGGTCTCGCCGTAGATTTTGAGGCCCCTGGTCTGGGCGTTGCGGATCACCTCGATCGCCTCGGCGGCAGAGACGTGGACGATCAACAGCGGCACGTCGAGGAGCTGCGACAGCGCGACGGCGCGGTTGGTCGCCTCGCCCTCGGCCAGCCTGGCATGGGCGACGGCGTGGTAGCGCGGGGCGCTCATGCCCTTCTGCAGCAGCCGGTCGGCAAGCCACTGGATCATGTCGTGGTTTTCGGCGTGGACCATGACCAGCGCGCCCTCGCGCCGCGCCAGGGCCAATATGTCGAGCATCTGGCGGTCGTTGAGGCGCAAGAGGTCGTAGGTCATGTAGACCTTGAACGAGGTGTAGCCGTCCTGGATCAAGGCGGGCAGTTCCTGGCCCAATACCTGCTCCGAGGGATCGGAGACGATCAGGTGAAAGGCGTAGTCGATGACCGCCTTCGGCCCCGCCGCCTCGTGGTAATGCGACACCACCTCGCGCAACGACTGGCCGCGGTGCTGCGCGGCGAACGGGATCACCGTGGTCGTGCCGCCGAACGCGGCGGCGACCGTGGCGCTATAGAAATCGTCGGCGCACATGACCCCGGCCGAGGAATGCTGCTCGATATGGCAATGGCTGTCGATCGCGCCGGGGAGAACGAGCTTGCCGGCGGCGTCGATCTCGCGCGCGCCGGCGCCGAGGAAGCGGCCGAGCGTGGCGATCGTGCCGCTTTTGATGCCGATGTCGCAGGCTTGCGTGTCGGCGGCGGTGACGACGGTGCCGTTGCGGATGACGAGATCGTAATCGGGCATGGCGCTGTCCCCACTTTATCCACGCGGTCGTGGCGAAGAGCGTAGCGGCGACGCAATCCCGGTCCAAGGGGCTTCGCTGGCGCAAGATCGCGTCGCTCCGCTCGCGATGACGGCATTATAGGTTTGCGGCAATGGCGGTTTGTCGGCAGCGACCCATCTGCTAGGGATCGCGCCGCTGCAATCGTCGAGGACCGCATGAGCGCCCAAGCGCAGACGAGACGCCTGACCGCAACCCAGATCCGCGCCCGCAAAGGCGGCGACAAGCTGGTCTGCCTGACCGCCTATACCGCGCCGGTGGCGCGCCTGATCGACGCGGAATGCGATGTGCTCTTGGTCGGCGACAGCCTGGCGATGGTGATCTACGGGTTCGACAGCACCTTGCCGGTGACGCTCGACATGATGATCGCGCACGGCGCCGCGGTGGTGCGCGCGACCGGCCACGCGCTCGTTACGGTCGATCTGCCCTTCGGCAGCTACCAGGAATCGCCCGAACAGGCGTTTCGCGCCGCCGCGCGGGTGATGGCCGAAACCGGCTGCGGCGCGGTCAAGCTCGAAGGCGGCGAGGAGATGGCAGAAACCGTCGCGTTTCTCAGCCGGCGCGGCATCCCGGTCATGGGCCATGTCGGGCTGACCCCGCAAGCGGTCAACACGCTCGGCGGCTACCGCTCGCGCGGCCACAAGGCGACCGAGCGCAGCAAGATCGTCGAAGACGCCGTCGCCGTCGCCGATGCCGGCGCGTTTGCGCTGGTTGTCGAGGGGGTGGCCGAGAGCCTCGGGCGCGAGTTGACCGAGCGGGTCGGGGTGCCGACGATCGGCATCGGCGCGTCGTCTTCCTGCGACGGGCAGATTTTGGTGACCGACGACATGCTCGGCCTGTTCGCCGAGTTCACCCCGAAATTCGTCAAGCGCTACCGCGAGTTGGGCGCAGAAATCCGCGCCGCCGCCCGCGATTACGCCGAGGAGGTCCGCGCCGGCCGCTTCCCGGCGCCCGAGCACACCTATCCCGGCGCCAACCCGCGGCGGTGACCATCCAGAGCCAATGTAGTTTTGAATTTGATAAGAGCATCGGCGCAGGATCGTCATGGCCGGGCTTGGCCCGGCCATCCACGGGGATCACCGGGTCAGGCCCGGTGATGGCGGGCTTATCGGCATAGTTCTGCGTGCGCTGAGTTTGCTCTAGGATTGCGCGGCTTGTTGCTGCGAGGTCCCGCCATGCCCGCCATCGCCCATCGCCCGACCATCGCCGTCACCCGCCACGCGATCGCCGCGGGCCACTACCTCGCCGCGACCGCCGGGTTCGACATCTTGCAGGCCGGCGGCAACGCGGTCGATGCCGGGGTCGCCGCCGGCATCGCGCTCGGGGTGTTGCAGAGCGATCTCGTCGATGTCGCCGGGGTGGCGCCGATCATGATCTACCTCGCCGAGAAGCGCGAGGTGGTGACCATCGCCGGGCTCGGCACCTGGCCGAAGGCGCTCGACCCCGAACTCTTCATGCGCGAGCACGGCGGCAAAATCCCGGTCGGGGTGTTGCGCACGGTGGTGCCGGCGGCGCCCGATGCGTGGATCACCGCGCTCCGCCGCTATGGCACGATGAGCTTCGGCGAGGTCGCCGGCGCGGCGCAAAGGCTCGCCAGCGAAGGCTTTCCGATGTACCCGCTGATGGCCGACAGCCTGAGGCGCAATGCCGAGCGGCATGCGCAATGGCCGTCGAGCGCGGCGGTATTCCTGCCGGGCGGGCGCCCGCCGGAAATCGGCGAGGTGTTCCGCCAGGTCGATCTCGGCGCCTCATTGCAATACATGATCGACGAGGAGAAGGCCGCGGCGAGCCGCAGTGCCAATGGACGCGGCCGCGAAGCCGGGCTCGAAGCGGCGCGCGATGCTTTCTACCGCGGCGACATCGCGAAGAAGATCGTCGCCTTCATGAAAGAACAGGGCGGGCTCTTATCGGCCGAGGACCTGGCCAGCTACCATTCGCCGGTCGGGCCGGCCGAACGCCGCCGTTTCGGCGACCTCGAAGTGTTCACCTGCGGCGCGTGGTGCCAGGGGCCGGTGCTATTGCAGACCTTGGCCCTGCTCGAAGGCACCAACCTCGCCGCGCTCGGCCACAACAGCGCCGATTATGTGCATCATCTGACCGAGGCATTGAAGCTCGCCTTCGCCGATCGCGAGGCCTATTACACCGACCCCGCGACCGGCACGGTGCCGCTGCCGACCCTGATTTCGTCGGAATACGCCGCCGAGCGGCGCAAGCGGATCGACCCGGACAGGGCCTGGCCTGAGATGCCGCCTCCCGGCGATCTGGGTGCGCAGGCGCCGGCGTTGCGGGCCAGCGCGCCAAACCCGCATCCCGAGCCCGACACCTCCTATGTCTGCGCCGCCGACCGCTGGGGCAACCTGTTTTCGGCGACGCCGAGCGACGGCTCCTACGGCTCGCCGATCGTGCCGGGGACGGGGCTCATCCCGTCGAACCGCGGTTCGCAGAACCGGCCCGACCCGCGCCACCCGGCCGGCGTCGCGCCCGGCAAGCGCCCGCGCCTGACTCCGAACCCGGCATTGGCGATCAAGGGCGGCGGCGAGGAATTCCTGCCGTTCGGCACGCCGGGCGGCGACGTACAGACCCAGGCGATGCTGCAGGTTCTGCTCAACATCTTCGTGCACGGACAGGATGTGCAGACCGCGATCGAAGAGCCGCGCTTTGCCAGCTATTCCTACCCGTCGTCGTTTGCGCCTTACGACTATTACCCCGGCCGGCTCAACCTCGAAGGCCGTTTCCCGGAGGCGGTCGCCGCCGATCTCGCCCGCCGCGGCCACAAGATCGAGCGCTGGCCCGATTGGGCCTGGCTCGCCGGCGCGGTGTGCGCGATCCGCGTCGACAAGAAGCGCGGCACGCTCGAAGCCGGCGCCGACCCGCGCCGTGCCGCCTACGCGCTCGGGTGGTAGCCGCTGCGCATCCGTTCCCTCTCCCGCATGCGGGAGAGGGTGCCCGGAGGGCGGGTGAGGGTGTCGGAGAGCGAAGGACCCTCACCCTCCCATCGCGTTGCGATGGGCCCCTCCCTCTCCCGCAGTGCGGGCGAGGGGTGACTACCGCCGGTCCACCGCCTTATAGGGCGTGCCGTCGCGGCGCGAATAGCCGCCAGGCCTGGCTCCGGCGACCGTCGCGACGAGATCGGCCTCGGGGTAGTAGGCCGACTCGCCGGGGATGCGGCTGCCGATTTCGAGGAGCGTCGCGTCCTCGCCGCTGCGGTTCTGCAGATGGTGGCCGTCGGGGTCGCCGGCCTTGAACCCGGCGCAGTCGCCGGC
>JASHNY010000029.1 GCA_030041385.1 Alphaproteobacteria bacterium | reverse complement strand
CCGTCGGCTTGGGCGTCGCCTTCCTGCCGCGGGGCATGGCGGAAAAGCTCGATCGCCAGGCCTTGCACCGGGTGTTGCTGCAGGAGCCGCAGACCGAATGCCGGATGGTCATGATCTGGCGCCGCGGCGCCTATCTGTCGCATGCGGCGCAGGCCTGGCTGGAGATCTGGCGCGAGACCCACCCTCGCGGCTGACAGGCGCGGCCGCCGCCGATGTGCCGGCTGCGCCAGGACGTGCGCGGGCGAGCCAATCCTCGCATCCGATGGTAAGCTGCGCCGGCGGCGAGCCGCCGCACCGCCCGCCGAGCCGTGCGGCGCGATGCCGGGCCGCCCTTGTCAGCGATGGAGCCGAGGATGCTTCAGGACGCCCAGGGACATCCGCTTTCCGGTGCAACCGCCGCCGCCGTCGCCGCCTACGACGAGGCCGTGCGTGCCTTCAACCTGGTTCACGGCGATGCCGTCGGCCTGTTCGATGCCGCGCGCGAGGCCGCGCCGGAATTCGCGATGGCGCATCTGGGCAAGGCGTGGCTGCTGACGATGGCCAACGATCCCGCCCTCCTGGTCCAGGCCCGCGCGCTGCTCGACATGGTGCGGAAGCTGGCGCTCAACGAGCGCGAACAGGCCCATCTCGGCGCCCTGTCGCACCAGGTGGAGGGGGCTCGGGCCGCCGCCGTCGCGGTGTTGGACCGGCACCTGATGCATTATCCGTTCGATCTCGTCGCGCACCAGGCCGCGGCATTGGCGGACGGGTTTCTCGGGCGCTTCCACTGGGTGCGCGACCGCTCGGCGCGGGCCTTGCCGTGCTGGTCGGCCGACCAGCCCGGGTATGCCACGATGCTGGCCTTTCACGCTTTCGGATCGGAGGAAGCCGGCGATTACGGCCGCGCCGAAGATGAATCGCGCCGGGCTGCCGAGCTTGAACCGACCAGTTTCTGGCCGCACCACACCGTCGCGCATGTGATGGAAATGACCGGCCGGCCCGAAGACGGGCTGGGCTGGATGGCGGCGCGAGAACAGAAATGGTCGGGTCCCGGCCACACCAACGAGGTCCACATCTGGTGGCACAAGGCGCTGTTCCACCTCGAACTGGGGCAGTACCAGGCGGCGCTGGCGCTTTACGACGGTCCGATCCGCGCCACGCAGCGCCGGCTCGGCAACAGCCTGACCAACGCCTCGGCGCTGTTGTGGCGGCTCGACACGCTCGGCTGCGACGTCGGCGGACGCTGGGCCGAGCTGGCGGAACTGTGGGACGGCCATGCCGACGGGAAATGCCTCGTCTTCACCGACATTCACGCGGCGATGGCCGAGTTGCGCTCGGGAGAGGAGTCGCGGGTCGAGCGGCGGCTGGCGGCGATGCGCAACACCGCGGCGAGCGAAGCCGAGGCGGCCGGACTCTACCGCACGGTCGGGATTCCGGCAGTCGAGGCGCTGGCGGCGTTCCATCGCGGCGCCTATGCCGAGGCGGTCGAGCTGTTGCTGCGGATTCGCGTCGATCTGTGGCAGATCGGCGGCAGCCACGCGCAGCGCGACGTTATCGCCTGGACGCTCGCCGAAGCCGCGACCCGCGCCGGACAGCGCGATGTCGCCCTGGCCTTGGCGCACGAACGCCTGGGCCGGCGCCCGCGCAGCGCGCCGAACCGGCGCTTTCTGCGCAACGCCGAAAATATCGCCGGCTGACCGCGGGCGGCGGTGCCGCGGCGCTCGTCCGACGGCGCGGCTCCGGGTCAGTCGCTCGTCGGCTGCTGCAATATCGCCATGACCTGGTCGAGGCCGTGGCTCTGCGGCCGCTGCGCCGGCGGAAATTCCTCCAGCGTGGCGGCAAAGGCGGCCACGATCCCCTGCACCTCGAGCAATACGAAGGCGTGGCGCAGCGCCCAGTCGTAATAGGCGCCGGAGGCGGTTTCGGCGCGCTCGTAGGGGTCCATGCGCAGGTTGCAAATTCGCGGCGAGCGCCGGAACCTCGGCGGTTCGCCCTGGGCAGCCGGGGTGGCGAGGGGCTTCTCTTCGGCGAACACCGCCTTCCACGGGCCGAAACGCACGGCAATGACCTGACCGTCCGCATCGAAATAGATGAAGCCCTTGCGGTCCGACTTTTCCTGCTGCCCGGTCAGGTGGGGCAGCTGATTGTAGCCGTCGAGATGCACCTTGCAGGTGCGGTCGCCGAGGTCCCAACCGTTCTCCAGCCGGTCCTTGATTTCGGGGTCGCCCGCGGCAGCCAACAGGGTCGGAAACCAGTCGCACCCCGAAAAGATCTCGTTCGACACGGTGCCGGGCTTGATATGGCCGGGCCAGCGCACCATTGCCGGCACCCGATAGGCGCCTTCCCAGCCGCTCCCGGCTTCGCCGCGGAACGGGGTCGTTCCCGCGTCGGGCCAGGCATTCAGGTGCGGCCCGCTATCGGTCGTGTAGACCACGATCGTGTCGTTCACGATGTTCAGATCGTCGAGCGCTTTCAACAGCCGCCCGACATCGCCGTCGTGCTCGATCATGCCGTCGGCGTATTCGTTGTCGGGCATGCCGCTCTGCCCGCGCAGCGACGCGCGAACATGCGTGTAAAGGTGCATGCGCGTCGTGTTCATCCACACGAAAAACGGCCGCCCTGCCTTGTTCTGGCGCTCGATGAAATCGATCGCGGCGTCGGTGGTCTCGTCGTCGATCGTTTCCATGCGCCTGTGGCTCAGCGGCCCGGTGTCCTCGATGGTCTGTTTGCCGACCCTGCCGAAGCGCGGATCGACGGTCGGGTCGTCGCTGTCGGTGGCGATGCATTTGAGCACGCCGCGCGGGCCGAAACGGGCGCGGAAGGCAGGGTCTTTCGGATAATCGGGCTGCTCCGGCGCTTCTTCGGCGTTGAGGTCGTAAAGGTCGCCGAAAAACTCGTCGAACCCATGCACGGTCGGCAGGTATTCGTTGCGGTCGCCGAGGCGGTTTGTGCCGAATTGGCCGGCGGCGTAGCCGAGGGGCTTCAGCGCCTCGGCGATCGTGATGTCCTGGGCATTGAGACCGATCGCGGCACCGGGAATGCCGACCCGCGACAGCCCGGTGCGCAGCGTCGCCTGGCCGGTGATGAAGGTCGAGCGGCCGGCGACATCGCTCTGCTCCGCATAATAATCGGTGAACATCATGCCCTCGCGGGCAATGCGGTCGATGTGCGGCGTGCGATAGCCCATCAGGCCGAACGTATAGGCGCTGATGTCGGACTGGCCGATATCGTCGCCGAAGATGACCAGGATGTTCGGTCGCCGCCCGACGGGGTCGTCCGGGGCGGCAGCGGGCTGCGCCTCGGCAGCCTGGATCGAAGCCACGGAGCCGAGCAGCGACGCGGCGGCAAGCGTCGTGCCGCCCAGCAGAATGCGGCGGCGGTCCGGCATGGCATCTTCGTGGTCCGCGCTCACTCTTCAACCTCCTCGAAATCGCCCGGCTGGCGCCCGCCGGCGAAAGCGGCTGCTTGCGGCCTTGAATTTGCGGATGGGTGAACCGGCCCTTGCCGGCATGACCGTGATCCGGCCGTTTCCCAACCCCCCGGCGCGGCCGCGACGGCAAGAATTGTAACCGAAACGCCAACGCGTTTTTTTATGCCCGGCCGCGCCTGTTCTTTAATGCCGAGGAACGCTGGTCTTTTTATGCCGGGCAGCGGCCGCCGCCATCACCGCGCAACTCCCGGAGCGCCGCCAGATTCGCGGTGCGAGGCTGTTTACGAAGGCGGGCGGGGAACGAGGCGATGGCGCTCAGGTGAACTGGGCGGCAAGCGGTTTGGGGCCGAGCGCGGCCGGGCCGAGCCGGCGCGATAGCACGATCAAGGTCTCGACCAGGGCGGCGAGGTCCCGGCGGGCGCGTTCGGCCGCCAGCTTCCCGTCGCGAAAATCGGCGCCGGTGATGTAGACCGCGGTCGGCGCGACCAGAGCGCCGAACCAGGCCAGTACCGCCCGCAGCTGGCTATCGACCGCGAGATAATGATGCGGCGAGCCGCCCATCGCCAGGATGCCGACCGGCTTGTTCTGCAAGGCCTCGACCGGGGTGGTGTCGAGCAGGTTTTTCAAGACGCCGGGATAGCTCGCCCGGTACACCGGCGCGGCGATCAACACCGCGGCGGCGCCGGCGATGCGCGCGACCGCCTGTCGCGTCGGCGCGGCGTAGGCGTCGAGCGCGCGGCCGTCGCAGATTTCGACCGGCGTGTCGGCGAGATTGAGGATGTCCACCTCGATGCCGGGGCCGGCGGCGCGCGCCGCATCCGCCGCATAGGCGACCGCATTCGCGAGCCGACCGGGCGGCGTGGCAGCGCCGACCAGCATCAGCAGGCGCGGGACGTCGGGCATCGCTATTCTCCCGCCTCACGCTGCCGCGCCGGCGCCGGCACGCGGGCGAGGCCGAAATGGTCGCGCAACGTCGTTCCCTGGTAGTCGCGCCGGTAGAGGCCGCGGCGCTGCAGTTCCGGCACAACGAGATCGACGAATTCGGCGAAGGCGCCGGGGAAATAGGCGGGCAGTATGTTGAATCCGTCGGCCGCGCCCTCGGTGAACCATTCTTGGAGCGTGTCGGCGATCGTTTGCGGCGTGCCGCAGATCACCCAGTGCCCGCGCGCCGCCGCCGTCAGATTGTAGAGGTCGCGCAGGGTCATCTTTTCGCGCCGCGCCATCTCGTACAGCACCTTGTGGAAGGTCTGCCCGCCCTGGCTCGCGGGCGGCGGCGGCACCGGCCCGTCGAGCGGGTGCCCCGACACGTCGTAGCCGATGCGGCTCGCGACCAGGGTCAGCGCGTTGGTCGGGGTGATCCAGCTTTGCAGTTTCGCCAGCTTGTCGCGCGCCTCAACCTCGCTGCTGCCGATGATCGGCATGACCCCCGGCAACACTGCGATCTCGCCCGGCGCGCGGCCGTATTTGGCCATGCGGCCCTTGAGGTCGGCATAGGCCGCCTTGGCCGAATCGAGCTCCTGCACGACGGAAAAGACGACATCGGCGGTGCGCGCCGCGAGTTCCAGCCCCGATGGCGAGCCGCCGGCCTGGATGATCACCGGGTGGCCTTGCGGGCAGCGCGCCATGTTGACCGGGCCCTTCACCCGAAAGAACCGGCCCTGGTGATCGAGCGGGCGCACCTTCGCGGCGTCGATGTACTGGCCGGTCGCCTTGTCGGCGACGATCGCACCGTCGTCCCAGCAATCCCACAAGCCGCGCACGACATCGACGAATTCCTCGGCGCGCTGATAGCGCAAATCGTGGTCCAGGTGCTCGTCGCGGCCGAAATTCTGCGCCACCTTGACGTTCGAGGTGGTGACGACGTTCCACGCCGCGCGCCCGCCGCTCAAATGATCGATCGAGCCGAACAGGCGGGCGACGTTGAACGGCTCTGAAAAGCTCGTCGACACCGTGGCGCCGAGCCCGATATGGGTGGTGCAGGCCGAGAGTGCCGAGATCAGCGTCGTCGGCTCGAAGCGGCACAGGAACGAGGGGTGGTCCCCCGGGTCCATGACCATCGAATCGGAGATGAACAGCAGGTCGAACTTGCCGCGCTCGGCGATGCGGGCGATCTCCTGCATCACCGGCAGCTGCATGTGGCTGGTGGCGGCGCCTTCATAGCGCCAGCCGGCCGAATGGTTGCCGCTGCCGAGGACGAAAACCCCGAGATGCATCTGCCGCGCGGGTGTGCTCATGTCGGGTCGCGCTCCTGTCACGAATTTGCGGGGAAATTGCGCTGCCACACCGCGGCCAGTTCCGGCCGGGCCTCGGCCCGCACGGCGATGTCGTGGAGCCGCGGGCACTGTTCGGCAAACCACGCACGGCGCGGCCGCCACCGCGTCATTACCGCCAGATAGAGGTCGAGCGCGGAAAAGCGCGCACCGAGAAACCATTCGTCGCCGGCCTCGCGCTCGACGATGCCCCACAGCACCTCGCGATAGCGCGCGACGTTTTCGCCGAACTGGGCGGCACACGCCGCCGGCGCGAACCGCGCCGGGTCGTCGGCATAGGTGAAGGTCGGGTAGACGTTCGCCACCAGAAACACCAGCCAGCGCAGAAAGCGCGGCCGGGTGGGCTCGCCCGGCGCCGGCACCAGCGTCCGGCTGCCGGTGATGTCGGCCAGGTGCAACGTGATCGCGGCGCTTTCGGTCATCACCGAGCCATCGGGCAAGACCAGCGTCGGCACCTGCGCCACCGGGTTCACCGCGGCCAACCGCTCGCGCGCGGCGGCCGAGGCGAACAGATCGTCCACGTCCTCGATCGTAAAGGGCAGCCCGTACCAGGCGAGCTGCGCCTCCACCAGGGTCGAGCCCCAGCCGGGGCGGGCGAACAGTCTGTACATCACCCCTCGCTCCCGCGCTCGGCGATTGTAGAGTGCGCCGCGCGCCTCGTTAAGCCTGCCGGTTCGGGTCGGAGAGACCCGCGGCCTTTGCCGCTTCGTGGAACCGCCGCACGCGGTCGAGGTCTTTGGCGTGCGAGCCGCCGCGATCGGTCCGGGTTTTCGAGTCGACGCCGGCCGGACGAACTATGCGGAGCGCCTCCGCCACGTTGTCCGGGCCAAGCCCACCGGCGAGGATCACCGGAATACGGACCTGCTCGACGATGCGGCGGCTGATGCTCCAGTCGTGGGTGATGCCGAGCGCACCGATTTGCCTGTCGGCGACGCGGTGGCTGTCAAGCAGCAGAAAATCTGCGATGCCGTCGTAGCTCCGTGCGATCGCGATGCTTTCGTCCCCGATGACGGGCACGCTCCGCATGATCAAAATGTGCGGCGGCACCCTCGACCTGAGCGCCGCCAGGTCTTGCGGCGAGAGCAGGTCCGGCGCCGCTCCGAGATGCAGGATGGCCGGCTTGAGCTGCTGAACCGACCGTTCGATAAAGGCACGGTCGGAGCCGAGGAACAGGGCCGAGAATTTTGCCGGCCGGCAAATCGCCGCCGTTATCCGTTGCGCAGCGATCACTGACTGCTCGCGCGGGAACCGACCCTCGCCGACGAGAATGCCGATGTGATCGACACCGATCAGCGAGATCGATCGCGCCTCGTCCGGTGTGCCGACTTCATAAATTTGCGTCAGCATGGCATCCGGTTTAAGTCGGCCGTGGCCTGTCGCGCAAGCCGGCTTTCGAAGTGGGTCAGGTGGGGGGCCCGGCGCGGGATTGCTTCGCCCCGCGCGCAATGACAGCATCGCCTGAACACGTTTAACGGAGCGTCGGCATGGCCGCATCGCGACAGCTGCGTCTCGGCGCCTTCATGCGCCCGGTCGGAATCCATACCGCATGGTGGCGCTATCCCGGCGCCTGGCCTGACGCGAATTTCAACCTCAAGCACCTGATCCGCTTTGCGCAAAAGCTCGAGGCGGGGCGCTTCGACGCGTGGTTCATGGCCGACCATCTGGCGGTGTTGAACATGCCGATGGCGGCATTGAAGCGCAGCGCCACGGTGACCTCGTTCGACCCGCTGACCCTGCTGCCGGCTTTGGCGATGGTGACGAAGCATATCGGCCTGATTGCCACCGCCTCGACGACGTTCGAGCCGCCCTATGTGATCGCCCGGCGCTTCGCCTCGCTCGACCATATCTCGGGCGGGCGCGCCGGGTGGAACCTCGTCACCACCTCGAACCCCGACGCGGCGCTCAATTTCGGCCTCACCGAGCATATGGAGCACGGCGAGCGCTATCGCCGCGCCCGCGAGTTTTTCGATGTCGTGACAGGGCTGTGGGACAGCTGGGCCGAGGATGCGTTTGTCCGCGATGTCGAGGAAGGCATCTATTTCGACCCCGACCGGATGCACGTGCTCGACCACAAGGGCGAGTTCCTGTCGGTGCGCGGGCCCTTGAACATCGCCCGGCCGATCCAGGGCTGGCCGGTTATCGTCCAGGCCGGCGCGTCGGATGCCGGCCGCCAGCTTGCCGCCGAGACCGCGGAAATGGTGTTCGCCAGCGGCGGCAATTTCCCCGACGCGCAGCGCCTTTATGCCGACATCAAGACCCGCGCCAAGGCGGCCGGGCGCGATCCCGACCACCTCAAAATCCTGCCCGGCTGCCTTGTCGTGGTCGGCGACACGGTCGAAGAGGCAAGGCAGAAGCGGGCTTTGCTCGACAGCCGCGTGCACCCGGACAGCGGCATCGCCTCGTTGTCGATCGCATTGGGGCACGACGCCTCGGGCTTCGAGCTCGACGCGCCGCTCCCCGACATTCCCGAAAGCAACGCCTCGAAAAGCGGCCGTGAGCGGGTCATCGCGCGCGCCCGGCGCGACAATCTGACGGTGCGCCAGCTCGCGCAGATCGCCGGCTCCTACGGCGGGCTCGCCATGGTCGGCACGCCGAGGACAATTGCCGACCAGATGGAGGAATGGCTCTGCGGCGACGCCTGCGACGGGTTCAACATCATGTTCCCGTGGGTCCCGGGCGGGCTCGACGAGTTCGTCGACCGCGTCGTCCCCGAACTGCAGCGCCGCGGCCTCTTCCGTCGTGAATACGAGGGCACGACATTGCGCGAAAACCTCGGTCTGCCGCGTCCGGCGAACCGGTTTTTCCCTTAGCTCGAATTCCGGTCCATCTGCGCCAAGCGGAGCGGGATTGCTTTGTCGCTAAGCTCCTCGCAATGACGATCTCTTTCGACGGTCATTGCGACCCCAGGCTTGATCCCGGAGGAAGCAATCCCGATGGGGCCGGACTCAACTCCGCCGAGATCGATTACTGCGCCGCTGCGGCCCGGGCGGTGCCGCGGAACGCCGGCATCACCTCCTTGGCGAAGCGGTCGAGGTCTTCGAGCTGCACGTCGAGAGGGGTGCCGAGCGGGGTCGCGCAGATGACCCGGTCGAGGCCGGGATAGCGGCTCTCGACCGCCTTCAAATGCTCGATGATGTCCTCGGGCCTGCCGGCAAGAAAGCCGCCCGCCTTTACCGCATCCTCGATGGTCGGCAGTTTGACCGTGCCGGCCAGTTTGGGGTCGCGCATCGCCGCGATCTGCTCGTCGCTGAGCGCCCGCACCAGACGCAATTCGCCGAACATCTTCATGTTCTCTTCGTAATGCGGCGCGGCCTCTTTTATCGCCCGCTCGCGGCTCGACGCGATGTGGAACTGGTAGCCGAGCGCCAGCCGCTCGCCGAGTTCGAGCTTGATGCCGCGCCTTGCATAGGCCTGCTGGAACCCGATCATGTGCCGCTCGACCGCGCCGCCTTCGGCCGAGCCGCCGCCGATCACCCCGCTGATGCCGTATTTGGCCATGAACTCGAAGGCGCGTTCGGAGCCGCTCTGGATCGGCTGCCAGCATTCGACCGGCAGATGCTCCGGCCCCGGCACCAAGGTGATCTCCTTCAGCGTGTAGCCGCGATACGGCACCTCGGGCGGGATCGTGTAGTATTTTCCCTTGTGGCTGAACGGCTTGCCCGCGAAGGCCTTGAACAGCACCTCGACGCCTTCCTCGAAGATCTCGCGGTTGGCCGCCTGGTCGATCAGCGGCGAGCCGAAGGTTTCGACCTCGCGGGTGTGATAGCCGCGCCCGACGCCGAAGATCACCCGCCCGCCGGTCAATATGTCGGCCATCGCGTAATCTTCCGCGAGGCGCAGCGGGTGCCACATCGGCACGATGTTGAAGCCGCAGCCGATCTTGAGGTTCTTCGTCACCCCGCACAGATGCGCCGCCATCATCAACAGGTTGGGGATCAGCTCGGTCCCTTCCGGCTGAAAGTGGTGCTCGGCCATCCAGAACGTGTTGTAGCCGCGCTCGTCCATGCACTGGGCATAGGCCACCACCTTGTGCAGCGCCTTCGCCAGCTCCTTCTGCGAATAGCGGCGCTCGTTGATCGGCGTGCCGCGATAGCCGAGATTTTCCATGTCGGCGGTGCCGTAATACGAGCTGTCGAATTTCGTGATCATCGGGCGTCTCCCGGGATTGCGGCCGGCAGTATCCTCGCCCGCGGCGTGCTCTGTCTCGCCGAAATATCGCAGGGTCGCCATGACCCCCGAAATTTTGCCGCTCAACCGAGGGCGTGGTTGAGAAACGCATCCATCCGGGCGGTTTCTCCTCGACTGCCGGGGCCGCTACGATGTCCCATCGACACACGGGAAGGAGAGGATCGATGGCACGGCTGGCAGGCAAAGTCGCTTTCATCACCGGCGCCGGCACCGGGATCGGCCGCGCCACCGCGATCCTGTTCGCGCGTGAAGGCGCCAAGGTGGCAATCGCCGACATCGACGCGCGGGCCGGCGAGGAAACCGCGCATCTCGCCGGCCACGCGGCGATCGCGATCGCGACCGATGTGACCGACCCCGACAGCCTGCAGCGGGCGATCCGCACCACGGCCGCCCAGTTCGGCCGGCTCGACGTATTGCACAACAACGCCGGCGGCTCGACCGCGGCCGACGACACCGCGGTCAACGCGCCGCTCGACGAATTCTGGCGGGCGATCAAGCTCGACCTTTACGGCACGTTTCTCGGCTGCCGCTTCGGCATCCCCGAGTTGGTCAAGGCCGGCGGCGGCTCGGTGATCAACATGAGCTCCAACGTCGCCTTGATGGGCGTGCCCGGCCGCGATTGCTACACCGCGGCCAAAGGCGGGATCGCCGCGATCACCCGCTCGCTTGCCGTTGCCTATGCGCCGCAGAAGGTGCGGGTCAACGCCATCGCGCCGTCGGCGACGATGACCGAGCGGGTCAGGCGGCTGGTCGCCGGCAACGCGGCATTGACCCGGCTTGCCCAATCGCACCTGCTCGGCCTGATCGAGCCCGAAGACATCGCCGGCATGGCGCTTTATCTTGCCAGTGACGAATCCCGCATGGTCACCGGCCAGGTTCTGCCGGTCGATAGCGGGGTGACGATCTCGTGAACGATTCCGGCAGCGAATGCCTCGCGAGGGCGGCATGAAGCGGCAATTGCATCTGAACCTGTTTTTCCACAGCCGCGGCCATCACGAGGCCTCCTGGCGGCACCCCGATACCTCGCCCTACGCGCTCACTGATATTCGCTACTACCAGGATCTGGCGCAGCGGGCCGAAGCGGCAAAATTCGATTCGGTCTTCCTCGCCGACCAGTTGGCGCTCGGCGAGGATGTGGCGCAGGCGGCACGCACCTGGCTCGAACCGATCACGGTGCTGGCGGCATTGGCGGTATCGACCCGCCATATCGGGCTGATCGCGACCGCGTCGACCACCTATACCGAGCCGTTCAACCTGGCCCGGCAGTTCGCCTCGATCGATCATATCAGCAACGGCCGCGCCGCCTGGAACATCGTCACCTCGTGGCTGGCAACGGCGGCGCGCAATTTCGGCGGCGCCGGCCAGGTGACCCACGACGACCGCTATGCCCGCGGCGAGGAATTCATGGCGGTGGTCAAGGCGCTGTGGGACAGCTGGGCCGCGGATGCGGTGCTCGACGACCGGGCGAGCGGGCTTTACGCCGACTCCGGCGGCATCCAGCCGATCGACCACCGCGGCGATTTCTACCGGGTGGCCGGGCCGCTCAACATGCCGCGCTGCCCGCAAGGTCGGCCGGTATTGGTGCAGGCGGGATCGTCAGACACCGGCCGCCGCTTTGCCGCGCGGCACGCCGACGCCGTGTTCACGGCGCATATGGAAAAGGCGACGGCGCAGGAATTCTATGCCGACCTGAAAAGCCTGGCGCGGGCCGAGGGCCGAGACCCGGGCCACGTATTGATCCTGCCGGGGCTCAGCCCGATGATCGCGGCGACCGCGGCGGAGGCGCAGCGCCTGGCGCGCGAGGTCAACGAATTGACCGATGCCGAGGTCGGCCGCAAGCGGCTCTCCAACCGGTTCGGCGGGCACGATTTTTCCGACCTGCCGCTCGACCGCCCGCTGCGCCCCGAGGATTTCCCCGACCCCGCCACGGTCCAGGCCGCGCGCAGCCGCACCGAGGTAATCCTGAACCTGGTGCGGCGCGACCAGCCGACATTGCGGCAATTGCTCGGCTACCTCGCCGGTGCGCGCGGCCATTACGTGATCGCCGGCACGCCGGAGCAGATCGCCGATTTGATGGCAGACTGGTTCAATGACGGCGCCGCCGACGGCTTCAACGTGATGCCGCCGCTGTTCCCGCAGCAGCTCGAAACGTTTGCCGGCGAGGTCATCCCGATATTGCAGCGGCGCGGCCTGTTCCGCACCGAATACGAAGGCACGACCCTGCGCGAGCATTACGGCCTCGATTGGCCGCAAAGCCGGTTCGACGCGGCGGTTTGGGCTAGCGCTGCACCGGGCCGATAGCCAGTCCCGGCCCATTGCCCTCTCTGATGTCGTCGATGCCGGCGCGGAATGACCGGGGCGGCGCCTATGCCGTGTGGTTGCGGATGAACGCGCGCATCCGCTCGATCGCCCGCGCGGCATAGGGCGCATCCGGCTTGCCGGTCATGAAGCCGTGGTTGGCGCCTTCATAAAGCTGCAATTCGCACTCGCCGCCGGCCTTGCGGTAGTTGGCGACAAAGCTCTTCATCAACTCGACCGGCACCCATTCGTCGCTGTCGCCGCCGAACACCAGCGCCGGCGGCAAGGCGCATTTCTCACCCCGCTCCAGCATCAGGGGCGGGGCGGCGTCGGCCATCGCCGCCTCGCTGCCCCAGAAAACGTCGTGGTTCTTGACCAGCTCGGCGTTGCCGGCCTGCTTCGCCAGGTTGTAGCGCAGCAGCGGGTCGAGCACGCCCCACCCGGAAATCACCCAGGCCTGGCGTGCATCGATTCCCGCCGGTCCGGGCAATGCCGCGTATTGCGGGTGATCGGGCCGCATCGCCGCGAGCAGGACCTGGTGGCCGCCGCTCGACGTGCCGAACGAGCCGACCCATTCGGGCCGGCTCTTGAACTCGCACGCGCTCGCCTTCAGCCAGCGGATGCCGAGATTGATGTCCTGCAGCGAGGCCGGATGCGCCCCGTCCGGCGGCATGCGGAAATCGATCGAGGCGACGAAGATGCCGCTTTCGGCCAGCGCCTTGGCGATGAAGTCGTTGTCGGTGCGGTCCTTGCTGGTCCACGCGCCGCCATGCACCTGCAACGCCGCCGGGAACGGGCCGGTCCCGCCTGGCCGGTACAGCCGCGCCAGCATCGGGCGGCCGTTCTGGCGCTGGTATTCGACATCCTCGATCGTCACCGCATGGCGGGCATCGGCTGCAAGCGTATCGGGCATGGTTTCCTCCGGGAAAGCCTGGTGCCAGTGTACGGTAGCCGATGGGGACAGACCAAGGAGCAAGCGTCAGTGCCGCACAAATGGGATGTCGAAACGGATGTCGCGGTGGTTGGGTTCGGGGCGGCGGGAGTGGCGGCGGCCGTGACCGCGCACGATCTGGGCGCGCGCGTCGTCATTCTCGAAAAGGCGCCCAGGGGCGAGCATGGCGGCAACACGCGGGTCGCCGGCCAGGGCTACCTCAACACTGCATCGCCGGTGGAGGCCGCCGCCTACCTGACCGCGCTGTGCGGTCCTTACACCGTCCCGCCGGCGATGGTGGCGGCGTGGGCGGAGGAAATGTGCCGCAACAACGACTGGCTGAAGGGCGTCGGCGGCGATCCGCAAGAGCATCAGCACCCCCCGGTCGGGATCGAGTTTCCCGACCTGCCCGGCGCCGGCTGCGTCCACAAATTCCATGACGGGCCGACCTACGGCTATTCCTTCACCTGGAAGCGCTTTGAAAGCCTGGTCGAGCAGCGGCCGATCCCGATCCTCTACGAGACGCCGGGCCGGGAGCTCGTTCAGGACAACACGACGAAGGAGATTCTCGGCATCCGTGCCGAGCGCGGCGGCGAGGCGGTCTACGTCAAGGCGCGCAAGGCGGTGGTGCTGACCTGCGGCGGCTTCGAGAACAACCAGGAGATGATCCGCAATTATCTCCCCGGGATTGCCTATTGCTACACCTCCGGTTCGCCCTACAACGAAGGCGACGGGATCGCGATGGCGATGGCGGTCGGCGCCGATCTTTGGCACATGAACAATTACGCCGGCCCGTCGATGGCGCTCAAGGTGCCGGAGGTGCGCACGACCTTGTCGATGCAGGCCTTGCACTTCAGCAAGCAGATGCCGGGCGGCATGATCGTGGTCGGGCCCGACGCGCGGCGCTTCTGCGACGAGAAATACAAGACCCGGCACGGCAAGGTGCCGTTTCATGGGCGGTGGCTGCCGCTGGCGACCCCGTGCCCGATGTTCATGATCTTCGACGACACGCTGTTTCGCGCCGGACCGCTTTACGACATGCACCCGAGCCACGGCTGGACGCAGATCGTCGAGCGCTACGAATGGAGCGCGGACAACAGCGCCGAACTGGCCAAGGGCTGGATCAGGCGGGCCGACAGCCCGGCCGCGCTTGCCGAACTCGTCGGGCTCGACCCTGCCGTGCTGGCGGAGACCGTTGCGCGCTGGAACCGCGCTTGCGGCGACGGGCGCGACGACGCGTTCGGCCGCAGCCTGATGCTGGCGCCGCTCGCCGAGCCGCCATACTACGCGGTCGAGCTGTCGCCCTCGATGCTCAACACCCAGGGCGGGCCGCGCCGCAACGAAAGAGGCCAGATCGTGCGCCCCGACGGCACGCCGATCCGGCGGCTCTACAGCGCCGGGGAACTGGGGTCGATCTACAGCTATCTCTATCAGGGCACCGGCAATATCGGCGAATGCCTGGCATTCGGCCGCATCTCCGGACGCAACGCCGCGGCCGAACCGCGCTGGGAATAGAAGGAGCAATGGGATGATCAAGCGGTTCCACGCGATCTATGTCGGCCAGATCGAGCTCGACAATGTCGGGCTCGACGGCACCCCGGCCAACGACCGCCGCTATTCCAACGAGCGGCTCAGCGAGGTGTTCGAGACCTCGCGCCGGGTTGCCCGGGTCATGGACGAAAACGGCTATTACTGCCTGTGGGCGGCCGAGCACCATTTCCAGCACGAAGGCTACGAGTGCATCCCCAACCTGATCCAGTGGGGGCTGTGGCTGGCGACGCAGACGAAGCAGCTTAAATTCGGCTGCGGCTTCAACATCCTGCCGATGTGGCACCCGATCCGCCTGGCGGAAGACTACGCGATGGCCGACATCGTCACCGACGGACGGGTCGTCTTGGGCGTTGGGCGCGGCTATCACACCCGCGAGGTCGAGACCCTGGGCGGGCCGCTGCTCGACGCTGCCGCCAACCGCGAAATCTTCGAGGAAGGCGTTCAGCTTCTGTTCAAATGCTTCAACGAGGAATCGTTTCACCACAAGGGCAAGTATTTCGAGGCGCCGCCGCCGGTTCCGTATCGCGGCTACGATCTGAAGGAAATCACCTGCGTGCCGCGCCCGAAACATCTGCCGGTCGAAATCTACATGCCGATCGCCAGCGGCCGCACGATCGACATGATGGCGCAATACGGCATGAAGCCGATGGTGACGCTGAACGGCGCCAAGATTCTCGACGACGTGGTGCGCGCCTATCGCGACGCCTGCGTCCGCCACGGTCGCCCGAAGCAGCTGGGCGAAGACATGATCTGGGGCGCCGGGGTCCATCTCGCCGGCAGCGAGGAAGCGGCGATCCGCCGCCTCGAACCGGCGCATGACGAGCGCTTCAAATGGTTCGCGCCGTTTGGCTTCGTGCGCTATGCCGACGAGCAGGGGCGCACCTGGGGCACGCCCGGCGCGCCCGCGCATATCCCCTCGCTGCGTGACGGGGTGCAGCAAAAAGCATGGTTCTGCGGCACGCCGGCGCAGGTCATCGACGGCATCAAATCGGTCGAGGCGCAGTACCCCGGCCTCGAAGACTTCATGATCCACTGGGCCGAAGGCCTGCCGCCCGGCGAGTTCATCGAGCAATTGCGCTGGTTCGCGCGCGACGTGATGCCGGCGTTTCGGGGCCGGTAGCCACTGGCTGTCATTGCGCGGCGCGGCGAAGCCGCGAGCCCGGAATCCGGGAACACGGCGTTTTCGGCCGCGCACCAATTTCGAGCGTTCACTGACAGTGTTCATGGTTTCCGGGCCTGCCCTCGGCCAGGCCCGTGGGCATCCCGGAATGACGAGCTGAACGGCCGCGCAAGCGCCGCTGCCCACTGGCCCCCTGTGCTCCCGAAGTGTATGGTTTTCGCAACGATAATGGCCGCCCCCTCGGGCAAAGGCCGACGCGGGGGGACAGGGAGGATCGGTATGGATGCGAATGCGGTTGCCGCGCCGGCGCGCTGGTACACGACGCTGTCGCGCGAGCAATGGAAGGTTCTGATCGCCTCGAACCTTGGCTGGCTGTTCGACGGGTTCGAGATTTTTGCGCTGTTCGTCAGCGTCGGCTTTGCCCTGCATCAGCTATTGCCGGCAACCGAGTATGCGGCGATCCCGCGTTATGCCGGCTACATCCTGGCGACGACGGTGTTCGGCTGGGCCACCGGTGGGGTGATCGGCGGCGTCATCGCCGATTACATCGGGCGCAAGCGCGCGATGATGCTGGCGATCCTCGCCTACTCGCTGACCACCGGGTTGAGCGCGCTGGCGTGGAGCTGGGGTTCGTTCGCGGTTCTGCGGTTTCTCGTCGGCGTCGGCATCGGCTCGGAATGGGCGACCGGCGCCTCGATCGTTTCGGAATTATGGCCCGATCATGCCCGCGGCAAGGGCGGCGGGCTGCTGCAATGCGGCGCCGGCCTCGGCGGCATCGTCGCCTCGTGCGTGTGGCTGCTGATCGGCACTACCGGGCCTAATGCCTGGCGGTTCCTCTATCTGGTCGGGGTATTGCCGGCGCTGATCTGCGTATGGATCTGGCGCAGCATCCCCGAATCGCCGCGCTGGGAGCAGTCCAACGAGCGGCGGCGGCAGGCACGTGCGGCGCGCCGCAGCGGTGCCGCGATCGAAGGCGAGGCGCTGGCCCTCAACCGCTCGACCGTGACCGACCTGTTCGCCGAGCCGACGGTGCGGCGCCCGCTGATCGCCTCGCTGGTCATGATGCTGTCGGTGACCTTCGCCTTCTGGGGGGTGGCGACGTTCATCCCGACCTATGTCGGCACAATCGCCGCCAAGGCCGGCGAGTCGGCGCCGCATTTTGCCGGGATCGCGGCGCTGCTGACCAATATTTTCGGCACGCTCGGCTTCATCAGCCTCGGCTTTCTCGCCGACGCGATCGGCCGCAAGCCGACGGCGATGCTGTGGTACGCGGCATGCCTGGTCCTGACGCCGGTGGTCTATCTGTGGGCGCACGACATCCGCGTGCTGCTTGCGTGCGTCAGCGTCTTCGGCTTTTTCACGGTCGGGATTTGGGCCTGGGCGCCGGTATGGCTGCCGGAATTGTTCCCGACCCGGATGCGCGGCACCGCGATCGCCTTCACCTTCAACGCGCCGCGCTTTGTCTCGTGCATCGGGCCGATCATCGCCGGAACCCTGATTGTCGGCCTCGGTGGATATGGCCCGGCGGCCACGATCGTCGGGATGCTGTTCGTTCTCGGCGTCATCGCCGCGCCGTTCCTGCCCGAAACCAACGGCAAGCCGCTGCCCGACACCCTCTAAGCGAAAAGTCCTGCCGGATATTGCACCCGGCAGGACTTTCCTTTCGCCCTGGGCCTTTCCTATCGCACCAGCACCCAATGGCCGTGCCACTTGCCGGACGGGTCGTAGCCTTGCTGATAGACGTAATGCGGCGCGCCCGCGGCGGCCCGGCCGCCGACGTAATCTGCCGGCGCGGTGTGCACATGGTCGTCACCCGAAACCTTCGGCCCCATCATCGCCGCCGCCGAGGAATTGGACGGCACGGTTGCCGACACGTTCGGGGCGTAATGCTCAGACGATACCTTGGGTCCTTCCTCGGCCAGTGCTGCGGTAGCGAAGATTGCGGCAGTCATCACTGCGCACGCGGCCGCTATAAGCTCGTTCCTCATATGACACCTTTGCGGGATTGGCTCTTGCTGCGATGCAGCAATCCAGCAAGCTGGTGAGCGAATCCGGCAAATCAAGCCGGCACGGATCGAAGTGATCGGCCGGTCGGGTCGCCTTCAGCGCGCGAGGGCAGCAGCGATCCGCGCCGCGGCGGCGGCGATGCGCGCGATGGCAGCCGCATCGACCGCGTGCGGCCATCGGTCCTGCGGCAGGTGAAACAGCCTGTTGGTGCCGACGAGGGTCAGATAGGCGCCGCCGGCGCGATGGATGTCGCGGGTCTCGCCGCTCGGAACCTGGTCCTTCGGTGCAACGCGATCCGGCGCGCGGCCGGCGCGGGCGAGTTCGGCGGCGGCCAGCGCACGCAGCGCATCGTCCGGCGCCATCAGCGACAGGCGCCCG
Organism: Alphaproteobacteria bacterium; assembly: GCA_030041385.1. Lineage (GTDB taxonomy): Bacteria > Pseudomonadota > Alphaproteobacteria > ATCC43930 > CGMCC-115725 > DATARH01. The sequence continues at coordinate 16,818 of JASHNY010000029.1, read as the reverse complement.
CCGGCGGCGCCGATATTGGCGCCGTAATGAACCCAGCGAGCGCCGCCCTGATCCGGCGGGCGGTCCCATCCCGGGCGGCGGGCGACGAAATCGTCGAGGCCGAGATGGCCGAGCTCGTGGCCGCTGGTGGCCGCCAATACCACCGTGCAGGCCGGCGGTTCGGCGAGAAGGGCGCGCAGGGATTCGAGCCAGCAGACGATGCCGCCGCCGCGCTCCGCGGTCGATTGCCACCATGAGCTGCGCGGCGTCATCACCACCAGCGGCGTGCGGGCGGGGTCGCGCCCGCGGATAGTGACGACGACATTCCGCGCAGCCGCGCGGGTGCGGCGGCTGTGGGCGACGAGGCGGGCAGGGGCGCCGCTTCCGGCAGCCTCGAGCAGCGGCCCGCGCGCCTCGCTGGCGAGGTGGATCGTCGGCGCGCCATAGGGCTCGCGGAACTGCTCGGCATTGAGCAGCGCCATGCCGGGCGCGTCGCCGGCGCACAGGATGGCGAACCCGCGTTGCCCGGCGCGTCGCCGCAATGCCTGGTATTCACCGCTATAGACCGCATGCGGCGACAATTCGGCGACGACGATGTCGCCTTCGCCGCCAGGCAGGGCGAGCCGCCCGGCGATCCCTTCGGCATCGCTCGCAGGCGCGTCGAAGGCGGGCACTCCGCCTATGCGATGCCCGGCGAGTTCGAGATAGGCGGCAGCGGGGTCGAGCCGGTCGAGGCGGAAATCCTCGAAGCGCGGCGTGGCGCCGAGTGCCGCCGCCTCGCCGGCGAGCCAGGCCGCGCCGGCGGCATCGCCCGCCGTCGCGGTGCGGTGGTCGCCGTGACCATCCCATGCCGCGAGCCACGCTTCGGCGCGGGCGACCGCCTCGGCAGCGACGGCGCTCGTGCCGGCTGCGGGGCCGGCATCGCGCCCTGTCCCAGGCAATCAGCTCATCCCCTGCGCCGCGCGCGGCTCGATCTCGTACATGACCCGCTCCTCGCCCGGCTGGGCGAACGGGTACTTGTCCTTGCCGAGATATTTCTTGGCCAGCGAGTCGATATGAGCGGCCGCGCCCTCCTCGGTAGCCTTGCGCACCCGGCCGCGCACCTGCACATAGCGATAGGCGTTGTCGGGATCCATGATCGACAGGGCGACGGCCGCCCCCACTTTCAGGTTGCGCGCCTTGACCCGCCCCTTGGCGGTGTTGACCCGTATCGCCCCGCCGACGTAGTCGAACCACACCGGGGTCACCTGCGGCGAACCGTCGGGCATGATCGTGGCGAGACTGGCGAACGCCTTCTTGTCGCGCAGAAGATCGAGATACCGGTCGGGAATGACGGCCATGATAGTTCTCCCCAGAGATGCCGGACTCGCCCCGGAGCTTGCGGCGAGCGGCGGGTTGTGACAACCAGAACATCGAACGGCCCCAGATGACGGAGTAAACGGCGATGCCGCGCTATGATTTCGACATGCTGACGATCGGTGCCGGGTCGGGCGGAGTGGCGAGCTCGCGCCGCGCCGGCAGCTATGGCGCCCGCGTGGCGATCTGCGAGGAATGGCGGGTCGGCGGCACCTGCGTCTTGCGCGGCTGCGTGCCGAAAAAGCTGCTCGTCTACGGCGCCCAGTTCGCCGATTCCTTCGCGGATGCCGAAGGGTTCGGCTGGACCGTGCCGACCCCCGATTTCGACTGGCCGAAATTGATCGCCGCCAAAAACAAGGAGCTTGACCGCCTCCACCAGATCTACGTCAACATGCTGAACAACAGCGGGGTCAAGATTTTCGAGGCGCGCGCCGTGATCGTCGACCCGCACACGGTCGAGGTCGGCGGCAAGCGCTACACCGCCGAAAACATCCTGGTGGCCGCCGGCGCATGGCCCGAAACCCCGGACATCCCCGGCATCGAGCACGTCATCTCGTCGAACGAGGCGCTCGACCTGCCGCAATTGCCGCAGCGCATCGTCATCGTCGGCGGCGGCTATATCGCAGTCGAATTCGCCGGCATCTTCTCGACACTTGGCAGCGGGGTCGTGGAGATCATCCGCCAACCCGAACTCTTGCGCGGCTTCGACGAGGATTTGCGGGTCTATCTCGGCGAGGAAATGAAGGCGCGCGGCGTCGATATCCGTGGCCGCACCCAGGTCGCGCGGATCGACAAGGATGCCGGGGGATACACGGTCACCACCACGGCTGGCGACCGGATCGCCACCGACCTCGTCATGTATGCGACCGGGCGCAAGCCGAACACCAAGCGCATGGGCTTGGAAGAGGCCGGGGTGAGCCTGAACGACAACGGCGCGGTGATCGTCGATGAATGGCAGCGTTCGAGCGTCAAGAACATTTACGCGGTCGGCGACGTGACCGACCGCATCAACCTGACCCCCGTGGCCATCGCCGAAGGCCGCGCCATCGCCGAGACGCTCTACAACAACAACCCGGTGGTGATGGACCATGCCGACGTGCCCTCGGCGGTGTTCAGCCAGCCGCCGATCGGTACGGTCGGCCTGACCGAAGCGGCGGCCCGCGCGAAGTATGGCGAGGTCGACATCTACCAGGCCCGCTTCCGGCCGATGAAAAACACCTTGTCGGGGCGCAGCGAGCGCACCTTCATGAAGCTGGTCGTCGATGCCAAGAGCGACCGCGTCGTCGGCTGCCATATGCTCGGGCAGGATGCGCCCGAAATCATCCAGGGCCTGGCGATTGCGGTCAAATGCGGCGCCACCAAGAAGCAGTTCGACCAGACCACCGGCATCCACCCCAGCGCCGCCGAGGAATTCGTGACGATGCGCGACAAATATGTCCGCCCGCCGGAGAAGGCGGCGGCGGAGTAGCACGGGCATCGTCGGTTCGAGGCGAGTGAGGGCGCGGCGCGAGGCTTGCGCTGGGCCACAGGCACAGTCACATTGAAGCCGACGCGCGCGGCGGAGGACTCGATGGACACGGTCGAACAGAAAGAGACGCATGCGGCGGCCGCTGCCGACAAGCATGGCGCGGTCCAGAAGCCGCTGCGCGCCCGCCCGGTCAAGGGCAAGGTGGACCGTGAGGCGTTGACCAAGGAAATCATCCGGCGGTTTCCTAAGATCCTCGACCGCCTTGCCAAGTGAGCCGAGCTGGCCGTCCCCCGAGACCGCCATCGCCATCAACCAAAGGCTGGTACAGCTCACCGGCGAGCAGCACTTTGTGCGCGATCACGGCCTGCTTGAAAGCGCTCTCGCGCGCCCGCAGAACGCCTTTGCCTATGGTGAGGAGGACGTTGTCGTGCTTGCCGTCAGGCTGCTGGCCGGGATTGCCCAGGCGCACGCCTTCGAGCAAGGCAACAAGCGAACCGCGTTTGTCGCAATGGTGCAGTTCCTGAACGAAAACGGCTGGGATGTCGCGATCGAGGACAGCGTGGCTTGGGCGCAGGCAGTCATCGATCTTGTCGATCACCAAAGCAGCGAAGACGACTTTGCTGCATTGATCCGGCCGTTTGTCGTGCCGCGCGGTTGAGCTTGGTGCGCAAACCCCTTGCTTATCGCCGGCGCTCCCGGTAGAACCCGTGCCATGGAACCTGTGGCAGTGTTGTTCGGCGCCCGTTCCGTGGCGCGATTTTGGTACCGCCGGTACATGACGGCGGCCTAGGATCGCGCTTGCGTTCTTTCCGAAGCCGCCCTCCCGAGGCGGCTTTCGTGTTTCATGGTTCCCGTGATCCGAATGTCGCCACCGGCAGGACGGCCTCCAACCGCGGAGGTAACCTGTGAGCGATTCACGTCTCGACACAACTCGACGTCTGCGCGAAGGTGGTGTGCGATGATCCGGAACTGGAACCCTGACAGCTGGCGCGGCCTGCCGATCCGGCAGGTGCCGGGATACGACGACGAGGCCGCCCTCGGGCGGGTCGAGAACACGTTGCGCACCTATCCGCCGCTGGTCTTCGCCGGCGAGGCGCGCCGGCTCAAGGAGCGGCTCAGCGCTGTGTCCGCCGGCAGCGCCTTCCTTCTGCTCGGCGGCGATTGCGCCGAGAGCTTCGCCGAATTCCATCCCAACAACATCCGCGATATGTTCAAGGTGCTGTTGCAGATGGCGGTGGTGCTGACCTTCGGCGGCGGCCTGCCGGTGGTCAAATTGGGCCGCATGGCCGGCCAGTTCGCCAAGCCGCGCTCCAGCGATACCGAGACCCGCAACGGGGTGACATTGCCGTCCTACCGCGGCGACATCATCAACAGCCTCGAGTTCGACGCCGCCGGACGCGAACCCGACCCGCAGCGCATGGTGCAGGCCTACAGCCAGTCGGCGGCGACGCTCAACCTGCTGCGTGCCTTCGCCCAGGGCGGCTATGCCGATCTGCACCGGGTGCATGCGTGGAACCAGGATTTCGTCGCCGATTCGCCGCAAGGCGAGCGCTATCGCGCGCTGGCCGACCGGCTGACCGAGACGCTCGATTTCATGGCCGCATGCGGGCTCAACTCGGAAACCACGCCGCAGATCCGCGAGACCGAGTTCTACACCGCGCATGAGGGCCTGTTCCTCAGCTACGAGGAGGCGCTGACCCGGGTCGATTCAACTACCGGCGACTGGTACGACTGCTCAGCCCATCTCGTCTGGATCGGCGACCGCACCCGCCAGTTCGACGGCGCCCATGTCGAATTCATGCGCGGCATCAAGAACCCGATCGGCATGAAATGCGGCCCGACGCTCGAACCTGACGACCTGCTGCGGTTGATCGACCGGCTCAACCCGGCCAACGAGCCCGGGCGGTTGACGCTGATCACCCGCATGGGCGCCGACCAGGTCGAGGCCCGGCTGCCGCGGCTGATCCGCAAGGTCGAGCGGGAACAGCGGGCGGTCGTGTGGTGCATCGATCCGATGCATGGCAACACGGTGACGTCGGCCAACGGGTACAAGACCCGCTCGTTCGACCGCATTCTCGACGAATTGCATGCGGCGCTGGCGATCCATGCCGCCGAAGGCAGCCATGCCGGGGGCGTCCATTTCGAATTGACCGGGCAGAACGTCACCGAATGCATCGGCGGCGCCCAGGCGATCAGTGAGGCCTCGCTCGGCGACAATTACCTGACCCACTGCGACCCGCGCCTCAACGCCAGCCAGGCGCTCGAACTCGCCTTCGAGATCGCCGCCGCGCTGAAGGAGGCGCGCCACGGCAACGGTGCGCCGAGCGCGAGCCGGCTGGCCGCGGTGTCGTAGGGCAGGGATCGGTGGCCGAGGACGGCGCCGCCGGGTTGGCGGCGCACACCGACAGCTACTTCCTGAAAACCAAGGCGATCGTCGGGCGTTTCGGCGATCGCACCGCGACCTACGCGGTGTTCATGCGCCGTCCGGTCGTGTGCACGCCGCGGCTCGCGATCGAGTTTCTCGAAGCGACCGCGGCGGCGCGCGGCACGCGGTTCGACATCGAATTGCTGCACCCCGAAGGCGGCATGGTCGGCGCCGGCGAGCCGATCCTCTATGTGACCGGCCCGCTCTACCATCTCGTCGACCTCGAAACCGTATTACTGCAAAAGCTCGGGCCGGCCTGCGTCGCCGCCTACAACGCCTCGGCGATGTGCGCCGATCTGCCGGGGGTCGCGTTTCTGGCGATGGATGCGCGGCACTGCGCCGGGGCGGAGATGCAGGCGATGATGGCCTATGCCGCCGCGGTCGGCTCGGCCCATGCGAAGAAGGTCGCCGGCGCGGTCGGGTTCGTCGGCTGCGCCACCGACGCGACGGCCCATTTCTTCGGCCAGAACAAGGGGCTCGGCACGATGCCGCATGCCCTGATCGGCTATGCCGGCTCGACCGTGCGCGCCGCCGAGATGTACCACGAGACCTTCCCGGACGAGCCGCTGACCGTTTTGATCGATTATTTCGGCCGCGAGACCAGCGACGCGGTCGCGGTGGCGCGGCGGTTTCCCGATCTGGCCGGCGCCGGGAGACTGTCATTGCGCATGGACACGCCGGGCGGGAGGTATTGCGAGGGGCTTGACCTGGCGAGCTCCTATGCCGTGCTCGAAGAGCGGGCGCCGCAAGCGATCCACGGCTACCGCAGCAACGAGGAATTGCATTACCTGGTCGGCACCGGGGTGACTGCGGCGGCGCTGTGGCAATTGCGCCTCGTGCTCGATGCCGCGGGCTTTCCCAAGGTCCGGATCGTCGCCAGCTCGGGGTTCAGCCCGGCCAAATGCCGAATGATGGCGGCGGCGAACGCGCCGATCGATGTGATCGGCACCGGCTCGTACCTGCCCGAATTGTGGTCTGAGACCTATGCCACCGCCGACATTGTCGCCTATGACGACAAGCCGATGGTCAAGGCCGGGCGCGAGTTCCTGCTGCGAAAGCGGTAGAAGCCGTCGATTTTCCGGTTGCGGTTCGCCGCGGCTCGATTACCGTGGAGGGAAGCGCCGGGTCATCCTGGCGCAAACCGGCACGGGACGGCGCGAACCGCCCGGCACGAGGGCAAAGGCAGCACGTCAACCCAGCGACGGTCGGCGCGGCCGTCCAATCTGCGAGGCGTAAAAAAACCCATCAACGTTCGGCAAGACCAATAATCAGCCGCTTCGGCCTCGCTCCTTGTGCGCCGCGTGCCGACCGGGTTGCGCCAACCCGGAGGAGGCCATGGACGCGGCGATTCTGGCAAACCCATCGGCAGGTGCGGGCAGCCGGGCGCTGGGGCGCAAGCTCGACAGCGTGCCGTTCAGCGCCTATCACCTGATGCTGATTGCGGTGCTGGGGCTGGTCGGCTTCGTCGACGGCTACGACCTGGTGATGACCGGCTCGTTGATCCTGCTGGCTAAGGGGCCGCTGCACCTCACCCCCACCGATATCCGCTTTCTCGCCGTCGCCTCGACCTCGATGATCTGCGTCGGCGGCTTTGTCGCCTCGGCGATCTCCGACCATTTCAGCCGCAAGACGATCATGCTGATCGGGGTCGCCGCGACGACGTTTTTCACCTTGCTGATCCCCCTGGTGCACACCGCGAACCAGCTGATCCTCGTGCGCCTGTTGACCGGGTTCGGCGGCGGGTTCGCGGTCTCGGCCCCGTTCCCGATCGCCGCCGAGCTGATGCCGGCGCAGCACCGGCGCACCTTCGGCGCCGTCTACGAGGTGTCGCTGGCCGCCTCGTTCACGGTGTTGCCGTTCGTCGGCGGCCTGCTCGCCGGCAACCCCAATTCCTTCCGGCTGCTGGCGTTGCCGGGCGGCCTGGCGTTTCTGGTGATCCCGGCCTTGATCTATCTGGCGATACCGGAAAGCCCGCGCTGGCATTTGCGGCGCGGGCAGCCGGACAAGGCGGTCGATATCGTCAACCGCATCATCCGGCGGGCGGGCGGCCGGGTATCACCGCTGACGCTGGCGGAACTGGGCGGCAAATCGCCGGGTGCGAACGAGGAACTGCCGCCCTACCGGGCCCTGCTGCGGCGCGGCCAGCTGCGCTGGACCGCCATCGGCATCCTCAGCTATGTCTTTGCCAGCATCGCCTTCTTCCTGATCTCCGTATTGTTGCCGAAGGCGCTGGTCGATCAGGGCGCCGCGGTCGGCGCCAGCCTCGGCGTCGCCTCGCTGGTGTTCGTCGCCAGCATCCCCGGCAAGGCCTTCACCGGCTTCCTGATGGAGATCATTGGGCGACGGTGGACCATCACCTATGCGCTGCTCGGCTCGCTCCCCGGCCTGTTGTTGATGCTGCTGGCGCATCGGGCGGGCGTCTATGCGCCGACCTTCATGGTTCTCGGCGCATTGATCACCGGCTTCACGGTGCTGTCGGCGGCGACGGCGTCGCGAATCTACCTCTCGGAGCAGTTCCCGACCGCGTTGCGTGGGCGCGGCCATCTGTTCGGCGAATCGTTCGGGCGCGTCTTTTCGGGCGTGCTGGCGCCGTTTCTGATGGCGCCGTTCACGGCCTCGGCGACGATATTCTTCGGGACGATATTGCTTGTCGTGGTGGTTGGCGCTTTCATCCCGCTGCTGTTCGGGCGCGAGACGATCGGCCAGCTCGAACTGGTGACCGAGACCGCGCCCGGCCTCGCCTGAACGGGGGCGGCACGGCCGGACGTGATTTCCGGTGATGTGATTTCTTGTTGAGGAAGCGCTGACCGTCGCGATCGCGATTTTTGCGGCCACCTATCTCGTGATCGCGCTCGGCAAGTTGCCCGGCTTTCGCCTCGACCGGGCAGGAGCCGCGCTGATCGGCGCCAGCCTGATGCTCGCGGCCGGCGTCCTGTCGGTCGAAGCCGCCGCCCGCGCCGTCGATCTCGGCACGCTGGCGCTGTTGCTCGGGCTGATGATCGTTGTCGCCAATTTGCGGCTCGCCGGGGTCTTTCGGCTCGTCAACAGCTGGGTGGTCGCCCGGGCGCGGCATCCCCTTCAGCTTCTCGTCGCGGTGACGTTTGCCGCGGGGATCCTGTCGGCGTTCCTGCTCAACGACGCGATCTGCCTGGTGATGACCCCGCTGGTGCTCGACCTTGCCCGCAGGCTGCGCCGCGATCCCGTGCCCTACCTGCTGGCGGTGGCGATGGCGGCCAATATTGGCAGCACGGCGACGATTACCGGCAACCCGCAGAACATCCTGGTGGGCAGCTTTTCCCGGATCGCCTACACCGATTTCGCCGCGCACCTGTCGCCGGTCGCCGCTTTCGGGCTGGTCGCGACGGTCGTGCTGGTGGCCCTGTTCCACCCGGCCGAGTTCCGCGGCCGCGCGCCGCTGGGGCGGAACGCGATGCCGGCCCATCTCCACCGGCCGCTGGCGATCAAATCGGCGGCGGTCACCGTGCTGATGATGGCGGCGTTCTTTGCCGGCCAACCCCCGGCCAAGGCGGCGCTTGTCGCCGGCGGCGTTCTGCTGGTCACGCGCGTCGTGCGCGCCGAGCGGATTTATCGCGCGATCGACTGGCCGCTCCTGCTGTTGTTCGCCGGGCTGTTCGTCGTCGTCGCCGGGTTCGAGAAGGCGGTATTGACGCCGTCGCTGATGGCCGACATCGGCCGGCTCAGGCTCGACCGCGCGCCGGTGTTGACGCTGGCTACCGCGGTCCTGTCCAACCTGGTCAGCAACGTTCCGGCCGTGCTGGTGCTGAGGCCGCTGCTCGCCGGCGCGGCCGACCCGCACCGGGCCTGGCTGACCGTGGCGATGGCCTCGACCCTGGCCGGCAACTTCACCCTCCTGGGATCGGTCGCCAACCTGATCGTCGTGCAGGGCGCCCGCGCCGGCGGCGTGACGATCGGGTTCTGGCGATATTTCCGCGTCGGCGCGCCGCTGACGATCGTGACGATCCTGTTCGGGCTGTGGTGGCTCGCCGGTTTTTCCGGTGACGCGGCGCGCTGGCTGGGCTAGGCATAGCGGCGAAGCGAGGTCGGGAGCACCGCCGCGGGAAGATGCCGATGGAGTCGCGCGTCAACGAATTCGGGCAGGAGGTCGGCCGGCCGGTTCCGGGCTGGACCCCGCGGCCGCGGCCGCCGCGCACCGCGATGTCGGGCCGGTTCTGCCGGGTCGAGCCGCTCGATCCCGCGCGCCACGCTGCCGAATTGTTCGACGCCAACAGCGACGATCGAGACGGCCGCATCTTCACCTATTTCAATTTCGGCCCGTTCGCGACATTGGCAGATTACCGCGCCTGGATCGACGGCGTCGCCGGCAGCGACGACCCGATGTACCACGCCATCGTCGATGCCGCGCGCGGTACCGCCGTCGGCGTCGCCACCTACCTGCATATCCAGCCGGCGATCGGCTCGATCGAGGTCGGCGGCCTCGTCTTCAGCCCGCGCCTGCAGCGCCGCCCGGCCGCGACCGAGGCGATGTACCTGATGATGCGCCGCGCCTTCGACGAGCTCGGCTACCGGCGCTACGAGTGGAAGTGCGATTCGCTGAACCTGCCGTCGCGCGCCGCCGCCGAGCGGCTGGGGTTCCAATACGAAGGGCGGTTCCGCCAGGCGACGATCACCAAGGGGCGCAACCGCGACACTGCCTGGTTCTCGGTCATCGACGGCGAGTGGCCGCGATTGCGCGCCGCCTTTGACGCCTGGCTCGACCCCGGCAATTTCGACGCCGACGGGCGGCAGAGGCGAAGGCTGGCGAGCTTCCGGTAGAGCCTTATGCGGGCCTGACACCCCGCCTCAGGGCTCGCGCTTCAGTCCTTTCTCGGCCAGGGCGGCGAGGTAGTCGCGCCAGCGTTTGGGTTGTTCGACGCCGAGCTGGTACAGGTATTCCCACGAATAGATGCCGGTATCGTGCAAATCGTCGAACTTGATCCGCACTGCGTAATTGCCGACCGGCTCGAGGTTCATGATGCCGACATGGGCGCGGCCGGCGATGATGACCTTGTGCCCCGGCCCATGCCCCTGCACCTCGGCGGACGGGCTCTCGACGCGCAGGTACTCGGCCGGCAAGGTGAAGCGCCGGCCGTCGTCGAAGCCGATGTCGAGCACCTTCTCGGCGCGCCTCAGGCGCAATTCGGTCGGCCACGGCGCCGTCTTGCCAAGGGTCACGCGAGGGCGCTCACGGTGACGGCAGCCGCTTCGCCGGGGTTTCGTCGTCCCTCAGGGCGCGTGCCTCGTCGACCAGCATGATCGGGATGCCGTCGCGGATCGGGTAGGCGAGCCGCGCCTCGTCGCTGATCAGCTCGTGTGCCTCGCGGTCGTAGCGCAGCGGCGCCTTGGTCAGCGGACACACCAGGATCTCGAGCAGTTTTGGATCAATCTCGGCAAATCCTTCCACGCTTTCCCCCTTTTGCAGGCGAGCGGTTCAGTGCCGGCTCGCGCCGCCTTCGGGCGTTGCCGCCACCGCCGCCATCTCGACGAGGGCAGTCAGCAGCTCGGCACGAGCGGCAAGATCGGCGGCTTCGAGCAGAGCCTGCTTCTCGCTCGGCGCGAACGGGCACAGCATCGCGATCGAGGCGACCAGGTGCTCGCCCGACGCCTTGTCGATCATGTCCCAGTCGGCCTCGATCTGGCGCGCGGCGAAAAACGCCCGCAGCCCGCGAACCAGGCGCTGGCGGTCGAACCCGGCATCGTCCTGAATCAGGTCGCCGGCGAACTCGCCCCATTGCGCCACGACCCGGCGATAGCCCGAGCGCAGCGGCAATTCCTCGCGGATGCGAAAGCGCGACACCCCGGTCAACGTGATCAGGTAGCGGCCGTCATCGGTCTCGGCGAAGGCGGTAATGCGGCCGGCGCAGCCGATCGTGTAGACGGCGGGATTCATTCCGCCCTCGCCGGGGTCGCTCGGCTGCACCATGCCGATCAGGCGCTCGCCGCCGAGCGCATCGCGCGTCATCGCCAGGTAGCGCGGCTCGAAAATGTTGAGCGGCAGCCGCGCGCGCGGCAGCAGCAGCACGCCGGTCAGCGGAAAGATCGGCAATGTCTCAGGGAGCGGGGGCCGTTCCTCGGGTTTGCCGGGTTCGCTCATCGCCGCAGATCCTTGGCCGGCCGGCGCCAGCCGGCGTTCACGAAAACATCAGCGACGACAGCCGGCGCCGCGACGCTACGGTCAGCGGGTCGGTCGGCCCCATCGCCTCGAAAAACTTGACGAGCTGCTTGCGTGCCGCCTGCTCGTTCCATTCGCGGTCGCGCTTGAACAGCACCAGCAATTCGTCGATCGCCGCCTGGCGTTCGCCCGAGCCGAACAGTGCCGTCGCCAGTTCAAAGCGGGCCTCGTGGTCGTCCTCGTTCTGTTGCAGGCGCGCGCGCAGTTTGCCGGCCGACCCCATCGCCTTCTGCGCCTGCTCGGCGAGGTCGAGGGCCGAGCGGGCGGCGGCGATCTCGGCGTGGCCGGTGAGTTCCTGGGGTGCGTGGTCGAGCGCCTGGCGGGCGCGGGCGAGGTCGCCGCGCGCGATGAAGGCGCGAGCGAGGCCGCCGATTGCCTCGGGATTCTCGGGCTCGTGCTGCAGGACCTGCGCGTAGAGCGCGCTGGCGCTGGCATGGTCGCCGCCTTGCGCCGCCTGTTTCGCCATCGCCACGGCCTCCTCGACCGGGGAGGGGCCGGCGCGGCCGCCGCCAAGCCGTTCGACAAACTGCTTGACCTGGCTTTCCGGCACGGCGCCGACAAAGGCATCGACCGGGCGGCCGTCCTTGAAGGCGTAGACCGCCGGGATCGATTGGATGCGCATCTGCTGTGCGATTTCGGGGTTCTCGTCGATGTTGAGCTTGACCATGCGCACCGCGCCGTTGGCCGCGCGCACGACGCGTTCGAGAATCGGGCCCAATTGCTTGCACGGCCCGCACCACGGCGCCCAGAAATCGACGATGACCGGCTGGTCGAACGAGGCGTCGACAACCTCGGCCATGAAATTCGCCGTGGTTACGTCCTTGACGGGCGCCGCCCCGGCCGCGCCGTCGCCGATCAATGGTTCGTTCGCCATCCGCTCCCCTCCTGATTCCACCCACAAAATGGCCGCACGGGGGCGCCAAGACAAGACAGCCGCGATGTGCAGCGGCGCTCAGCCCGCCGGCCGCTCCAGCGGGTCGAGATCGAGGATGTGCGGTACGTGTCCGCAGGCAGCGATGAAGCGCAGCAGATCGCCCGGCGCGATCGCGGTGGTGCGGTCGTTGGCGAGCGGATGAAAATTGAGCGGGTCGATCGCCAGCATCGCCCGGTCGAGCACCACGGCGATCCGATCCGGCGCGCCGTTGACCAAGGCAAACGGGGTCACGCTGCCCGGCCGCACCCCGAGAACCTCGTACAGCAATTCCCCGCTGCCAAACGAAAACCGCGGCGCACCGAGCGCGTCGGCGAGCCGCTTCAGGTCGGTGCGGCGCTCTTCGAGCATCACCGCGAGCCACAGCCCGCCCTTCTTGTCCTTGAGGAACAGGTTCTTGGTATGGCCGCCGGGCAGGGTGCCGCGCAACGCCACCGCCTCGGCGACGGTGAAGACCGGCGGATGGGTGTACGTGCGGCTGGCGATGCCGAGCTGCTGGAGGCGGGCGAACAGGGTCTCGGGCGTGGCGGGTGCGGGCAGCATCGGCCCACCATGCGGCCGCGGCCAGGCCGGACGCAAGCATTCGCACGGGCCGGCCGCAGCCGGCGGCAGCGCACCGCACCGCAGCCCCTTGCGCACCCCTACCCCCGACGTGATATGGAAGCCGCGGAGGCGGGCGTAGCTCAGGGGTAGAGCACAACCTTGCCAAGGTTGGGGTCGAGGGTTCGAATCCCTTCGCCCGCTCCAAAACACAGAATATTTTCAAGACGTTACAAGCGGCCCGAAAGGGCCGTTTCTGCTTCATGGCGGGCGTGGGCAACGAATGGAAGCGGTTGGCGGAAAGTCGGGGGATACCGTGGCGTAGCTCCAAGGCCCCCCGATCTCCCGGAGACCCGATCGCCGACGCCGCCTCACCTTCGTCGTACGACCTTTGATCTTATGTTGGAGGAGAACGGCGTCGCACCGTGGAAACGTGGCGGCGCCCTTCACCGCAACGCACTTCTGACCGAAGACCAGAGAGAGGCACTCGTCTCTATTCCACCCCAATCTGCCACGCGAGAGAGCGTGATCCAGGCCCACAGCGCCTTCGCCGCCATTTTTCTCCCGCGGGCTAAGCGACTCGCAGCGCGGGTCGGGGTGACCTGGCCGGCGGAATTTGAAGAGGCGACGCGCCGCAGCTTGCTCCGCAGTTTGCAGATGGAAATCTGACGCAACGGCGATGGCGCTCGTTCGCTGACCGGACCTTGCCAACTGGCCCGTCGCGCCGCCAGCGTTCGCTCCGCTGCCTCAGCCCCGATGTCGACGCGTTCTAGGGTGCCCGCACCCCTCGCAGATCCTTGCCGTTCTGGTGCAGCACCAGCGCCGAGGCGCGACCATCGGGTCCCATCTCGAAGGTGATCTGCGCATTCACCACCCGGTAGAAGAACTGCGTATCGCTCTTCGGGAAGACCTCGTACTCCTCTTGTCCCGTGGCCTGGACCATCAAATGTCCGTCCTTCGGCGTCACGGTCAGCACGAACTGCGGCGTCAACGGGTAGCGGCCAGCATAGGCGCTCAGCTTTGCCGGATCGAGCGACACCTGCTGGTGCAGCGCCGGCAAAGGAAAATTCGCGTTGAGAAGATGGCGTCCAAGCATTGCGTTGGTCGTCCAGCTCGCCGTATTGGCCAGAAGGACGGCGGCTACGCCTGTCCGCGTCGAGTAGCCGATGAACGCTGTATAGCCGCCGGTGTCACCATCCTTCAGGACGAGCTCGTCGTTGTGCGCGGTGTCCACAAACCAACCCGAAGCGGCGTAATAGTCGTTCTTGTCGGTCTGGCGGCGCACATTCAGCAGGCTTGCGATGGCGGGGCCGAGGTCGGCTTTCCGCTTGCCCTGACAAGCGTCGAGGAAGCGCATCATATCGTTCGCCGTCGAGCGTAGCGCGCCGGCGCCGGCGAGCGTCGGCAGGTCCCAGTTCGGCACAGGGTGCAGCGACCCGTCATGGCCTTGCGTCAGCCGCTCGCGCATCGCCGGCGTCAACGTAATCCGTGTGTCGTTAAGTCCCAACGGGTTGCAAATGCGCGAGGTGACCAACTCCTCGTAGCTGAGACCCGCCCGCAGCGAAAGGACATGCCCGAGCAAGCCGAACCCGACATTGGAATACTCGTAATGCGATCCCGGATAGTATCGCGGCGTGTATGTGGACAGGAATTCGTAGAGCTGCTGCTCGGTGTAGCCGGCATAGGGATTGGCCTTGTCCCGCGGGTCCATATTGGTCGGCCTTTGCGGCAGGCCGGATGTGTAAGTGGCCAGATCAAGCAGCGAGAACGGCTTACCTTCGAATGGCTTTGGCCGACCCTCCGGCGGCAGGTACTTTTCCGCCTCGTCGGTCAGCGCCACCTCGCCGCGCTCGACCATGTCCGCCAGCAGCAGCGCCGTGAACACCTTGGTGATCGAGCCGATCTCAAAGACGGTGTCACCGTCGAGCGGGCGGCTGTTCGGGCCGTCCGCCGTGCCGTAAGTCACCAGGCGGGGGCCATTGGCATCGCGGACCACCGCGACATAGCCGACGCTGTCCCGCCCGATGTCGATGCGCTGCGCCAGCAATGCGCGAATCGCGTCGGAGAACGGCCCTCGATCAGGTGGCGACGCAGTCTCGTCTTTCACCTCGTCTTCCTGCTGGGCGTAGCCAGCCGCCGCGGTGACCGGCAGGGTGAGCGCCGCAAGCAGCAGGCCACGGCGATTAACGTGGATACGTCTCACTCACCGAACTCCCCGTTGTCCGCGGGTCTCACTCGAATGCCGCGGCGCGCCAGTGCCTCGCGTAGAAGTATCTCGATTTCGGCGTTGACGCTCCGTAAGTCCGCTGCCGCGCATCGCTTTACTGCATCAAGAATGGCTTTCTCAGCGCGGAGCGGGAAGGCGATGCGCTCCGGTCCGGGCGGCCGACCTCGCTGAGCCATAAGCGGTTACGAATACAGGGTGCCGGTATTGATTACGGGAGCGACTTCCCTGTCGCCAACCAGGACAACGAGCAGATTGGAGATCATGGCTGCTTTACGTTCCGGATCGAGGGCGTCAGCGAGTTTTTTCTTGTCGAGCTCGCTCAGAGCGTCTTCGACGATGCTCACGGCGCCTTTCACGACCATGCGCCGGGCGGCAACCACTGCGCTGGCCGCCTGCTTGCGAAGCATGGCGCCCGCGATCTCCGACGAATAGGCGAGGTGGGAGATTCGTGCTTCAAGCACCGAGACGCCGATCGGCTCCATGCGTGTCCTGATCTCGTACAGCAAGGCTTCAATGACGGCATCGCCACCGTCGCGCAAACTGACTGGCGACACCGGTGTCTGATCGTGGTCCGGTTTCTCTGTTTCACTTGTCGGTCGTTCGCCTTGCCTCACGGCTTCCTCGGCCTCGACCAGATCGTAAGGGTGCACGCTCGCCATTCGCCGCAGGGCGGTTTGGCTTTGCGCCTTCACGTAGTCGGCGTAGGAGTTGACCTCCAGAGACGCCTTTGCGGCGTCCTCCACAGGCCAGACGATTACCGCACCGATATCAATCGGATTGCCGACAGCATCGTTGACCTTAAGCGGGCCACTCTCCAATGTCTCCAGACGGCGCGAGATTTTCTGCTTGGAATTGAAAGGATTGATCCACCAAAAACCTGCCCGGTGTTTAGTGCCGACATAACTTCCGAACAATAGACAGACAAGGCTCTCGTTAGGCTGAAGCACGACGAGCCCTTTTAGGACGGCGACGGCGAAGATGATCGCTGGCAGGGCAAGCCATGCTCGAACGGGTGAGTGATCTACGACGAATCCGCTTCTATCCAGAATACGTCAGCACAAAAAAATGCCCACTCGTCCTGCTCGGACCAAAGCAGACGGCTTTGCTTATAGACGGCGAGGCGAAGCCTTTTGATCCGGCCGCCTTTCGTGCGTGCATCGCCGCGGCGCCCGGCTATTCGATGGGATTTGACGCAGCGATTCGCGATCAATCGATCGCTGACGCGCTTCAGTTCCTTCAGCGAGCATTACGACCATAGGAATTGGCGGATGATCTTTTTTTGGTCTGCGCGAGTGAAGGAAGCGGGAACATGTCCCTTTTGGGGCATCCACCACCGCTTGGAGCCGCCTGATCGGATGGCGGGTTTCTGCCTCCTTCCCGACGCCCCCTTTTCCGCGTGGCTCTGCCGAGTCGGCGGCCGCGGGGGCGGCCCCACCGGGACGGCGGGGCCGCAGTCGTGGATCGGCCATAAGCGGCCCTTTTATGTCTCGGTCAAAACCTGAAGCGGAGCCCGCCCTGGACGACCTGTTCGGTGGTGTTGCCGGTCGGCAGCACGGCGTCGTAGTTGGCGTAGATCGAGAGGTTGGGGGCGGCGACCATCGTAAAGCCGATCCCGGCAGTCACCTGGCTGCGCGAGGGCGTGACGCCAGTCACCGGGAAGGCCGCGCCGTCCGCCGCCGTCACCGTCAACAACCGGGTGTCG
>JASHNY010000028.1 GCA_030041385.1 Alphaproteobacteria bacterium | reverse complement strand
GGCTGACCCAGTGCTTGGCTAACCCTGGCCTGGCGCGCGGCATTGACCGCGTGGTTGTAGCGCAGCACATGCGGCAGCATCACGCACGAGGTATAGCCGTGCGGTACGTGCGCGGTGCCGCCGAGCACATGGCCGATGCCGTGGCTCGCGCCCTTCGGCACGCCGGTCTGCGAGCCGACCATCGACAGCCAGGCGCCGAGCTGGCAATCGAGCCGCGCCTCGAGGTCGAGCGCATCGTCCTTGACCCGGCGCAGACCCCGGCCGAGCAGTTCGAGGGCGTGAAACGACGCCGCTTCCGAAAGCGGCTGGCAGTAATCCGAGCAGATGTCCTCGACCGCATGGTCGACCGCGCGGATGCCGGTCGACAGGAACAGCCATTCCGGCGTGTGGATGCTGGCCCGCGGGTCG
This sequence comes from Alphaproteobacteria bacterium, assembly GCA_030041385.1. GTDB lineage: Bacteria > Pseudomonadota > Alphaproteobacteria > ATCC43930 > CGMCC-115725 > DATARH01. The sequence goes on along the minus strand of JASHNY010000028.1, from coordinate 48,328 downwards.
AGCACCACCGTCTTCGGCGTCATCAGCGGGTGCGCGAAGCTTTCCTTGACGTGGCGCACCGTGTCGGTGCAGCCGGCCGACGCGCTGTATTCGCCGGCCGACAATGTGGTCGGGATGCACACCGTGCGCACCGACGGCGGCTCGACCCGGGCACGCACGATCGCGCCATCGGCGGCGACGCTGTTGCGCAGGGCATCGAGCTGCGCCGGGTCGCCGACCCTGTTGCCGAGGCACAGCGCCACCATCTTCGCCGCATCGGTGACCGACCCGCCGCCCAGCGTGACCAGCAGGTCGGCCCCGGCCTCGCGCGCCGCATTTGCCGCGGCGACCACATCCGTCCGCGGCGTGTGCGCGCCGATTTTGGCGCAGACCCCGGCGAGGCCGTTGCCGAGCACGGTGCGGAGCTGATCGACCGCATCGGTCTGCCGCGCCAGGGTGCCGCTTGCGAGCACGAAGACGGCGTGGGCGCCGGTTTTCTCCACCTCTTCCTTCAGCACCTCGGCAAACGGGCGGCCGTAAACCACGCTGTCCATTTCCGGAAAACGATACGTGCCGGTCTGCATGGTCGGGGGTCCCCTCAACAAAAAAGCCCTCTCCGCTCAAGGCGAAGAGGGCTTCATCTTGATGTTGGTCAGCAGGCAGACTAGGACGACCGCGCAGCCTCCGCCGCCATGCGCGCGGCGCGACGCTTCATGATCGTCGGAACCTTCGGATCCTTGAGCGGGTCGGGCGACCGGTTGCCCGGCCCCAGCGACTGGGTGAGGGTCGGGTTCCAGGCGTCGCCGCCCAGCGAATAGGTGCGGTTGGACTGCGCCGGGTTGCGGTTGACCAGCGGCCGCAGGTAGAGCGGGTGCGTCATGCTGCGCACCTCGTGCTCGATCGTGAACAGCACCTTGCCGGTATCGATATCGACGATGTCCTCAAAGCGATACTGGCAGCGGTCGCTTTCCTCGGTGATCAGGTCGAGCTCGGCGAGCCGGTCGTGCGGGCCGCCGAAATCGTCGACATAGACCTGCAGGTGATGGCCGTCATATTCCGGCTGCTTCTTGCTCGTCTCGCGGAAGCGCAATTCCTGTTTGAGGCCGACCGCGATGCGCGCGACCTTGCCGCTGCCATTGCCTTCGACCTCGGCCTTCGCGCCGAGAATCTCGCGATAGAAGCGGGCAATGCCGCCGGCGGTGCCGGCCGGCACGTCGAACTCGACATAGGGCATGCCAAGGTTGATCGCGCCGAAGCGGTCGAGATCGGGGCTGTGCAGGTGAAAGCGGTTGCCCCACGGGCAGATCGCTTCGACGTAATCGTTGGCCGCCTTGTAGGCGAATTTGGTGCCCTTCAGTTTCGCCTTCACCGATGCGAGCCGCTGGAGCAGCGCCTCGCGGTCGGGAGTGACGAGGCCGATCGTGCCGCGCAGCACCAGGGCATCGCCGGTGGGCAGGTGGAATTGGCTGGTGCGGCCGACGTTTACCCACATGTTGTTGGTACCGGGGAACAGATACGGGTCGCGGGTCAGCCCCAAGCCCATCAGGTAGAATTCGCTCGCCAGCCCCTGATCCGGGATTTCGAGGTTGACGTGTTCGAGCCCGGTGACGTTGCCGAGATTTTCGGCCGAACGATCGAATGGATTCTCCATCTAGCCCTCCGACATTTCTCCGACAGCCCTGTGCGTTGGTAGCGCATGCGACATCGGCGCCGGCTGTGCGCGCCTTTACGCAGCATCAGAACAGGTTTTCGAAGCGCTCGTCTACCGGAACGCGATAGCCGTCGGCGAGCCGGTTGGTCTCGTTGGCCATACCGACGACGGCGAGCAGCTCGCCGAACATCGCCGGGGTCATGCCGAGCTTCCGGGCCGCCGCCCCGTGCGAGGCCATGCAATAGCGGCAGCCGTTGGTGACGCTGACGGCCAGATAGATCAATTCCTTCACCGCCGGGTCGAGCGCACCCGGCGCCATGACCGCCTTGAGGCTTTCCCAGGTGCGGCGCAGCGTCGCCGGATCGTTGGCCAACGCCTTCCAGAAATTGTTTATCCAGTCGGTCTGCCGGGTTGCCATGATGTCGTCATAGACGGCGCGCACCTCGGCGCTCGCCGCCTCGTACTCGACCAGCGGAACCGCCGCCATCACCGCCTCCCGACCCCGGCGCGGCGCAATTCGCCGCCGAGGCGGCCGGCCGCGAACAAGCCCAGCATGCGCAGGTCGCTGAACAGCGACCATGCCGGATGGCCGAAGGTTTTCGGCCGGTTGTGCTCGAACGCGGCATGGCCGATCCAGGCCGGCCCATAGCCGAGCACCGGCGCCGCCGCGAGCCAGCGCCAGTCGCGCCCGAGCCCGGCTGCGATCAGCGCCGCCGCCGCCGACAGGGTGCCGATGTAATGCAGGGCGCGCGTGCGCGGATCGGCATGTGCGCCGAGATAGCCGGACCAGAATTCGTCGTAGCTCATGGCGGCAAATTCTTGCGGCCTCTCCAGCCGCCGCTTGTCAAGCGCAGGCCGGCATCGTAAGTCATCGGCCATGGCGCTGGATATAGCGTTTCTGACCGCATTCCAACTCCCCGAGGGAGTTTCGCGATGGGATTCAAGGTAGCCGTAGTCGGCGCAACCGGCAATGTCGGGCGCGAAATGCTGAGCGTCCTCGCCGAGCGGGAGTTTCCCGCCGACGATGTCGTCGCGCTGGCCTCGTCGCAGTCGATCGGCAAGCAGGTGTCGTTTGGCGAAGACGACGTGCTCGATGTCCAGGCGCTCGACAATTTCGACTTTCGCGGCACCGACATCGTCCTGTCGTCGCCGGGCAGCAAGGTGTCGGCGGGGTTTGCGCCGCGCGCCGCCAAGGCCGGCGCCGTCGTCATCGACAACACCTCGTGCTTCCGCATGGAGCCGGACGTGCCGCTGGTGGTGCCCGAGGTCAACCCGGACGCGATCGGCCAATACCGGAAACGCGGCATCATCGCCAACCCCAACTGCTCGACCATCCAGATGGTCGTGGCGCTGAAGCCGCTGCACGACCTGTTCCGGATCAAGCGGGTCGTCGTTGCCACCTATCAGTCGGTCTCTGGCGCCGGGCGCGCGGCGATGGACGAATTGTTCGGGCAGACCCGCGCGGTCTATGTCAACGATGCGATCAAGCCCGAGCACTTGACCAAGCAGATCGCGTTCAACGTGATCCCGCACATCGACGTATTCATGGATGACGGCTCGACCAAGGAGGAGTGGAAGATGGCGGTCGAGACCCGCAAGATTCTCGACCCCGACATTGCCGTCATGGCGACCTGCGTGCGCGTGCCAGTGTTCATTGGCCATGCCGAGGCGGTCAATGTCGAGTTCGCCCGTCCGGTCTCGGCGTCTGCGGCGCGCGAGGCCCTGCGATCGGCCCCAGGCGTCACCGTCGTCGATCATCGCAACGATGCCGGCTATGTGACCCCGGCCGAGGCCGCCGGCGAGGATACGGTCTATGTCAGCCGCATCCGCACCGATCCCACGGTGGCTAACGGGTTGGCTATGTGGGTGGTCGCCGACAATCTGCGCAAGGGCGCCGCGCTCAACGCGGTGCAGATCGCCGAAATCCTCGCCGAGCGCCATCTCGGCGGACACCGCGCCGCCGGCGCGAAGGTCACGCCGCTGCACCGTCGAGCGGTCTAGGCTTTCTGCCGCCGGCGGTGTCGCTTCCTGCTCAGCCGGGCCTGCCGTTCGCCGCCGAAACCTTCTTCGGTCGGCGCATCACCCCGCTGACCCGGCGGCGGCTCGAAAATTTCCGCGCCAACCGGCGCGGCTACTGGTCGCTGTGGATTTTTCTCGTCCTGTTCGGGATCAGCCTGTTCGCCGAATTGATCGCCAACGACCGGCCGATCCTGATCCGCTTCGACGGCGCGTTTTACCTGCCGATATTGCGCAATTATCCGGAAACGACATTCGGCGGCGTGTTTCCGAGCGAGGCCGATTACAACGACCCTGCCGTCGTCAAGATGATCGACGCCAAGGGCTGGATCGTGTGGCCGCTGATTCCCTACAGCTACAACACAATCACGCGGGCGCCCGGGCCGTTCCCGTCGCCGCCGTCGGCCGCCGACTGGCTCGGCACCGACGACCAGGGCCGCGACGTGCTGGCGCGGCTGATCTACGGGTTTCGCATCTCGGTCCTGTTCGGCCTCGCCCTGACCGTCTCGTCCTCGGTGATCGGAGTCGCCGCCGGCGCCGTGCAAGGCTATTTCGGCGGCGTCATCGATCTCAGCATGCAGCGCTTTATCGAGATCTGGTCGGGCCTGCCGGTCCTCTATCTGCTGATCATCCTCGCCAGCTTCGTCCAGCCGAATTTCGGCTGGCTGCTCGGCTTGATGCTGGTATTTTCGTGGACCAACCTGGTGGATGTCGTGCGTGCCGAGTTTTTGCGCGCACGCAATTTCGATTACGTGCGGGCGGCGCGGGCGCTGGGCGTGTCGGACCGCGTGATCATCTTTCGCCACGTGCTGCCTAACGCGATGGTGGCGACGACGACGTTTCTGCCGTTCATTCTCAACGGCTCGATCACGACGCTGACCTCGCTCGACTTTCTCGGGTTCGGCTTGCCGGCGGGGTCGCCCTCGCTCGGCGAGCTGTTGGCGCAAGGCAAGGACAATCTGCAGGCGCCGTGGCTCGGCATCACCGCGTTTGCGGTGTTGGCCTTGATGCTGAGCCTGCTGACCTTTGTCGGCGAGGCGGTACGCGACGCCTTCGATCCGCGCAAGGTGGCGCCGTGACCGGCGGTGCGGCGCCGCTGCTGGCCGTCGCCAACCTCAGCGTGACCTTTGCCGGGTGGCACGGGGCGCCGCCCGTCGCCGCGGTGAAGCGGGTCTCGTTCACGCTCGATCGCGGCGAAACGCTGGCCCTGGTCGGCGAGAGCGGCTCGGGCAAGTCGGCGACGGCGCTCTCGGTATTGCAATTGCTGCCCTACCCGGCCGCCGCGCACGACCGCGACAGCAGCATCAAATTCGCCGGCGAGGAATTGGTCGGCGCGCCGCCGGTGCGCTTGCGCGAGGTCCGCGGCAACCGCATCGGCATGATCTTCCAGGAGCCGATGACCTCGCTCAACCCGCTGCACACGCTCGAAAAGCAGATCGCCGAAGCGCTGCTCATCCACCGCCACCTGCCGGCCGCGGCGGCGCGGGCCCGGACCATCGAATTATTGCGCCTGGCCGGATTGCGCGACGCCGAGAACCGCCTGCAAGCCTACCCGCATCAGCTCTCCGGCGGGCAGCGCCAGCGCGTGATGATCGCGATGGCGATCGCCAACGAGCCCGACATCCTGATCGCCGACGAACCGACCACCGCGCTCGATGTGACGATCCAGGCGCAGATTCTCGGTCTGATGCGGGAGTTGCGCGACCGGCTGGGCATGGCGCTGCTGCTGATCACCCATGATCTGGGGGTCGTGCGGCGGATGGCCGATCGCGTCTGCGTGATGACGCGCGGCGAGATCGTCGAGAGCGGCCCGGTGGAAGCCATCTTTGCCCGCCCCCAGCACCCCTATACCCGGCACCTGCTGTCCGCCGAGCCGAAAGGGCGCGCCGTGCCGGCCGCGGCTCACGCGCCGAACCTGGTGGAGGCCGAACGCCTCAAGGTGTGGTTTCCGATCCGCGGCGGCATCTTTCGCCGGGTCAAGGATCATATCAAGGCGGTCGATGGCGTCTCGTTGACCGTGCGGCAAGGGACGACCCTCGGCGTCGTCGGCGAGAGCGGCTCGGGCAAGACCACGCTCGGCCTCGCCGTGTTGCGGCTTGTCGCCAGCGAGGGCGGCATCCGCTTCGACGGGCAGAGCATCGCCCAGACCCCGCAAAAGCGCCTGCGCCCGTTGCGGCGGCAGATGCAGATCGTGTTCCAGGACCCTTATTCGAGCCTGTCGCCGCGGCTGTCGGTCGCCCAGATCATCAGCGAGGGATTGCAGGTCCACCACCTTGCCCCCAGCGAGGCGGAGCGCAACCGGCTGATCGAAGAGGTGCTGGCCGAGGTCGGGCTCGAACCCGAGGCGGCGCAGCGCTATCCGCACGAATTTTCCGGCGGACAGCGCCAGCGCATCGCGATCGCCCGCGCCCTGGTATTGCGCCCGCGCTTCGTCGTGCTCGACGAGCCGACCTCGGCGCTCGACATGTCGGTGCAAGCCCAGATCGTCGACCTTCTCCGGGATTTACAATTAAATCATGGCATTACTTACTTGTTCATCAGCCACGACCTGAAGGTGGTTCGCGCCTTAGCCCATCAGCTCCTGGTGATGAAAGACGGGACGATCGTCGAGGCCGGCAGCACCGAGACGGTCATGACTGCACCGCAGCATCCCTATACCAAGGCGCTGATGGAAGCCGCCTTCGCCGTGGATGCGGCGGCGGCGGGCTGAACGCCGGGTCAGTGCTGCAGAATGATATCGACGCGGCGGTCGGCGACGCTGGTATCGCCCGAGCCGGTCTGGCCGAGATAGGCCTGGCGGAACGTCGCCGGGTCGAGGCCGTCTTTCTGCAGTTCGTCGGCGACCACCTGGACGCGCGTCGCCGACAGATAGTGGTTGGCGGCGGGCGAGCCGGTGGCGCTCCCGCGGCCTTCGATCCGGATCCAGGTCGCCTTGGTTTCTTTGGCCTGCTTTGCCGCGCCGGCAATGACCTGATGCGCCGCCGGCGTCAGATTGGCGCTGAACTCGTCGAAATAGACGAGATAGCGGTCGCCCTCCGTCGGCGTCGTCGGGGCGCAGCCGGCCATCGCGCCGACAAGCAGGACGCCGAGCCAAATCCTCCGGGTGCGGGTCATCGCCGTGGCTTCCCCTCGAAGTCACCCCGTGCTGAGGGTATCGCCGCGAACGCGACCGCGCCACCGCGAAATTCGCTTCGGCGTAGGGCGTTGCCGAGGCGATGCGACAGGCTTGCCGGGAGGCGTGTCGGCATGGGAATCTGCCGCATCACATCGTCGTTTGGAGGGATTGAGATGCGCATCGTCATCGTGGGCCAGCAGGCTTTCGGCAAGGCCGTGCTCGAGGCCTTCAGCGGGCGCGGCGACGACATCGTCGGCGTCTTCGCGGCCCCCGAACGGCCGGGGGCGCGGCCCGACCCGCTGGTCATGGCCGCCGAGGAACGCAAATTGCCGCTATTCCGGTTCCCCAAATATTCCGAGCCCGAGGCGCTCGATGCCTTGCGCGGCCTTAACGCCGATATCGGCGTCATGGCCTATGTGCTGCTGTTTGCGCCGCCGGAATTCTGCGCCATCCCGCGGCACGGCATGATCCAGTTCCATCCGTCGCTGTTGCCGCTGCACCGCGGCCCGGCGTCGATCCCGTGGGCGATCATCCGCGGCCGCGCCGAGACCGGGCTGTCGGTGTTCCGGCCCACGCCGGGCCTCGACGAAGGCCCGGTCATCCTGCAAAAGCGGGTGACGATCGGTCCCGACGACACCGCCGCCTCGCTCTATTTCGACAAGATCTTCCCGCTCGGGGTCGAGGCCCTGGTGCAGACCGCCGATCTTGTCGTCCACGGCCGCGCTACCGAATGGACACAGAACGAAAGCGAAGCGACCTATGAAGGCTGGGTGCGCGAAGCCGAATCCCGCATCAACTGGGCCAACCATGTGGATTTCGTTTATGATTTGATCCGTGGCTGCAATCCGGCGCCGGGCGCGTGGACGATGTGCGGCGACCAGAAACTGTATTTGTTCGACGCCAAGAAGCTGATCGCCCCGACCTTTGGCGCGGTGCGCGGCAAAAAGCTCGGGGAAGTGGTATCATCAGGTCCCGAGGGCATGCGCATCCACGCCCAGGGCGGATTCATCGAAGTGTCGCGGGTGCGGCTCGGCGACGGCGCCAAAATCAAATCATCGGAAGCCGGGATCGAAATCGGCACGGTTCTGGGGGGATAGCGGGCAGATTGCCAGCGTCGCGATGACTTCTTCGATCAGGGGAGCGAGGTAAGCGGATGTAATTGCAGCAAATCGCGTGGAGGTCCCACGACGTGATCAGGGAAGAGCGAGAGAAGCAAATCGCGGACGAAGTTGCGCGGCTGGTTTCCGACGGGAGCGCAATCCTGGCTGCGCAACAATATCGGCTCCATAAAACCGGCGAGATTAAGATTGGAAATATGACACCGGAAATGGAGAAGGTGTTAGAAGACGTAGAAATCAGGTTTCCCCTCAATAAAAGCTATCAGAAGTGGTATTCTTTGGCATTCCCTACCGTCAGGTTTCTGGCACCCGACCGGGTAAGCGAATTCGAATCCTTGTACAAGGCGGATAGCCGCCGGACCGTCGACGGCGCAAATTACGCCATATCCGATTATTTGCAGGGCCTGCCGACAGGCCGCGGCGGGCCGAACCACAACCACCACAGCACGTTCAGTGCAAAATTCGGCATTCAGCTCGACATCCTCGGGTCGGTCGTCCCCAAGGTCGGCAGCGTATTGGCCGACATCCACGGCGCGTTGTCGTCAGACCTGGTGGACGACGAAATCGATGCGGCGCGGGAGTTGCTGCGCGGCGGCCATCTCCGCGCGGCGGGCTTGGTGGCGGGGGTCGCCCTGCTGGGGCACCTCAGGCGGGTGGCCGAAAGCCACGGCCTCAAGGCCGCCAAAAAAACGCCGACCCTGTCGGATTACAGCGAGGCTTTAAGGATCGCCGGCGTGATCAGCATCCCGACCTGGCATCAGGTTCAACGGCTGGCCCAGCTGCGCACGCTCTGCGCGCGCAAAGGAAGCGCGGAGCCGACCAAGGAGGAAGTCGCGGAGTTGATCGACACCACGGCAAAATTGCACAGCGTGATCTATTGACCAGCTGCCTCACGCCGGCACCGGCACCAGTTCGCGGTACAGCGCAAGATATTGCCGCGCCGCAGCGTCCCAGCTGAAATCGCGGGTCATCGCCCGGCGGATCATGCGCCGCCAATCTGCCTGCTTGCCGTACAGCACCAGGGCGCGCCCGGCCGCCGCCAGCAGCCCGGCAGCGCTCTCCTCGTCGAAGGCGAAGCCGGTGGCGCTGCCCTCGCCGAGGGCATCGGGCGTGGCATCGGCCACCGTGTCCGCCAGCCCGCCGGTGCGGCGTACCAGCGGCAGCGCACCGTAGCGCAGCGCGTAAAGCTGGGTGAGGCCGCAGGGCTCGAAGCGCGACGGAACCACAACCACATCGGCGCCGGCAAAGATCAGCCGCGACAGGTTTTCGTCGTAGCCGAAAATCCCGGCAACCCGGCCCGGATAGGCGGATGCTGCGGCGGCGAAGCCGGCCTCGAGACCGCCATCGCCGCTGCCGAGCAGGGCGAGTTGCGCGCCGCGCTCGACCAGCCCGGGAACCGCCGACAGCAGCAAATCCATCCCCTTCTGCGGGGTCAGCCGGGTGATCGCGCCAAACAGCGGTGCAGCCTCATTGCGGGCGAGCCCGAGCCGGCGCTGCAATTCCGCCTTCGCCGCCGCCTTGCCGGTCTCGGCGTCATCGACGCCATAAGCGAGCGGCAGCGCGGGGTCGGACGACGGGTTCCACACCTTCGGATCGACGCCGTTGAGAATCCCGCGCAGGATTGCCCGGCGCGCACGCAACAGCCCGTCGAGGTTCGCGCCAAAGGCGGGCGTCTGGATTTCGGCGGCATAGGTCGGGCTGACCGTGGTCAGCCGGTCGGCGTAAAAGAGACCCGCCTTGAGCAACGACACGCCGCCGAAATACTCGACCCCGTGCATGGCGAAAAACTCGGGCGGCAACCCCAGTTCGCCGAAGACCGAGGCGGGAAAAAACCCCTGGTAGGCAAGGTTGTGCACCGTGAACACGCTGGCCGCGGCGCTTCCCGATGCGCGCAGATAGGCCGGCGCCAGCCCGGCGTGCCAGTCGTGGCCGTGCACGATCGCCGGCCGCCAGCTCGGGTCGGCACCGGCGGCGAGCGCCGCCGCGACCCAACTGAGCAAGGCGAAACGGCGGTGGTTGTCGGGCCAATCGGCACCGGTCGGTCCGGTATAGGGGTTTCCCGGCCGATCGTAGAGGGAAGGCTGATCGACGATATAGGCCGGCGGCTGGCCCGGCAATTGGGCGAGCCCGATGCGCACGCGCTCGATGGCGAAAGGCGTGGCGAGCCGCACGACCTCCCTGGCCGGCGCCGCATCGAGCAGCGCCGGAAAACCCGGCAGGCACAGCCGCACATCGGCCCCATGCGCCGCCAGCGCCGCCGGCAATGCCGCCACGACGTCGCCGAGCCCGCCGGTCTTGACCCACGGGTAGATCTCGGCGGCGACGTGAAGGACGCGGAGCGGCGTGTTGCACCTCGAGTGCCGGGCGCGCGGCATGCCGGCGGCCCTCACCCCTCCCGTCGCCGGGCGACGGGCCCCTCCCCTCTCCCGCATTGCGGGAGGGGGTGGCGAACCCCGGCGAAAGCCGGGGGAACCGGGTGAGGGTTCCGCGCCACCGCGCGGTCAGTTCCGGGTGCGGTCAACCAGCGCGTTCTGCTTGATCCACGGCATCATCGCGCGGAGCCGCTCGCCGACCTTCTCGATGTCGTGCTCGGCGGCGAGCCGGCGCATCGTCTTGAAGCTGGCCTGGCCGGCGGCGTTCTCCAGCACCCATTCGCGAGCGAACCGGCCGGACTGGATATCGGCAAGAATGCGCTTCATCTCGCCGCGCACCTTGTCGTCGATCACCCGCGGGCCGCGCGTGTAATCGCCGTACTCGGCCGTGTTCGAGATCGAATAGCGCATATTGGCGATGCCGCCTTCATAGATTAGGTCGACGATTAGTTTGACCTCGTGCAGGCATTCGAAATAGGCCATCTCCGGCGCATACCCTGCTTCAACCAGCGTCTCATAACCCGCTAGAATCAATGAAGTTAGTCCACCGCATAGGACGGATTGCTCGCCGAACAGATCGGTTTCGCACTCCTCCCGGAAGGTGGTTTCGATGACCCCGGCGCGGCCGCCGCCGATGGCGCTGGCGTAGCTGAGCGCGATCTCCAGCGCATTGCCGGAAGGGTTCTGCTCGACCGCCACGAGGCATGGCACCCCGCCACCGCGCTGGTACTCGGAGCGCACGGTGTGGCCGGGGCCTTTCGGCGCGATCATGAACACGTCCATGTCGGGGCGCGGCTCGATCAGGCGGAAATGGATGCTGAGCCCATGGGCGAAAGCGATCGCGGTTCCCTGGCGCATGTTATCGCGCAATTCGGAATTGTAGAGCGCGGCCTGCAACTCGTCGGGCGCCAGAACCATCACGACATCGGCCCATCTGGCGGCCTCGGCCGGGGTCAGAACCTTAAGGCCGACCGCCTCTGCCTTTTGCGCCGAGGCCGATCCCGGGCGCAGCGCCACGACCACATCCTTGACGCCGCTGTCGCGCAGATTGTTGGCATGCGCGTTGCCCTGGCTGCCATAGCCGATGACCGCGACCTTCTTGCCCTTGATCAAATTCACATCCGCATCGCGGTCGTAATAAACGCGCATCTCACTTCTCCTTGGGCCTATGTGTCATTGCGAGGAGCGTAGCGACGATAGAAGCCCGACGGGAGGAGCTTGATTGGCACGAGATTGCTTCGCTTCGCTCGCAATGACGGAAACTTCATCGGACCGCCTCAAAAGGACCCGGCGCCGCGGGCGATCGCCACCGCGCCGGTGCGCGACACTTCGGCGAGCCCGAGCGGCTCCATCAAGGTAATGAACGCGTTCAGCTTTTCGGCCGAACCGGTCATCTCGAACACGAAGCTCTCGGTCGTCGAGTCGACGACCCGGGCGCGAAAAACATCGGCCAGCCGCAGGCATTCGTCGCGCGCCTCGCCCTTGCCGACCACCTTGATCAGCGCCATCTCGCGCTCGACATAGGGGCCCTCGTCGGTCAGATCGTGAACCTTGTGCACCGGCACGAGGCGCGAGAGCTGCGCCTTGATCTGCTCGATGATCATGCGCGTGCCCGAGGTTACCACGGTGATGCGCGACAGGTTGTTGATGCGGTCGACCTCGGCGACGGTCAGGCTTTCGATATTGTAGCCGCGGCCGGAAAACAGCCCGACGACGCGCGCCAGGATGCCGGGCTCGTTGTCGACGAGCACGGCGATCGTGTGGCGCTCGGTGTCAGACACGGTGCACCGGCCCGGACCGCGGCCGGCATGGCCGCAGGCGGGCGAGAGGCCCGCGCTCCTTTGCCGTCACACCAGCACCATGCCTTCTTCGGAGACCGGGCGCGCCGCCTCGTCGCGCGGGCCGAGCAGCATCTCGTTGTGCGCGGCACCCGACGGAATCATCGGGAAGCAGTTTTCCATCTCGTCGACCGCGACATCGAGCACGACGGCGCCGGGCGCATCGATCATCGCCCGGATCGCGTCGTCGAGCTCGGCCGGACGTTCGACCCGCATGCCTTTGGCGCCAAACGCCTCGGCCAGTTTGACGAAATCGGGCAGGGCCGCGGTGTAGCTCTCCGAATAGCGACCGCCATGCAGCAGCTCCTGCCACTGGCGCACCATGCCCATGTACTGGTTGTTGAGGATGAACGCCTTTACCGGCAGCCGATACTGCGCGATCGTCGACATCTCCTGGATGTTCATCAGGATCGACGCCTCGCCGGCGATGTCGATGACGAGCGCGTCCGGATGCCCGACCTGCACGCCCATCGCGGCCGGCAGGCCGTAGCCCATCGTGCCGAGCCCGCCCGAGGTCATCCAATGGTACGGGCGCTCGAACTTGAAGAATTGCGCGGCCCACATCTGATGCTGGCCGACCTCGGTGGTGATGAACGGGTCGCGGTCGCGGGTCAAGGCATAGAGCCGCTCGATCGCGTATTGCGGCTTGATCAGATCGCTCCGCGAGCGGTCGTAGCGCAGGCAATCACGCCCGCGCCACGCGTCTACCTGGCGCCACCACGATTGGCGCGCCGCTCCGTCCGGGCGCCGCAACGGCTCTTTCAGCGCCGCGATCAGGGCCGCCAGGACCGTGCCGCAATCGCCAAGCAGCGGCACATCGACGCGCACATTCTTGTTCAGCGACGACGGGTCGATGTCGATATGGATTTTTTTCGAGCCCGGCGAAAACGCGTTGAGCCGCCCGGTGACGCGGTCGTCGAAACGCGAGCCGACCGCGATCATCAGGTCGCAATCGTGCATCGCCATGTTCGACTCGTAGAGCCCGTGCATGCCGACCATGCCGAGGAAATGCGGGTCGCTCGCCGGGAATGCCCCGAGCCCCATCAGGGTCAATGTGCACGGCGCATCGACGAGGCGCACCAGTTCGGTAAAGCGGGCGCAAGCCTCGGGGCCGGAGTTGACGATGCCGCCGCCGCCGTAGAATAGCGGCCGCTTCGCCGTCGCGATCAGCGCCGCCGCCTCGGCGACACGGGCCGGATCGGCCTCGAGCTGCGGCCGGTAGGTCTTGTGCGTCCCCTGCTCCGGCCCGGCATAACTTCCAAGGGCAAACAATACATCCTTGGGCAGATCGACGACCACCGGACCCGGCCGCCCGCTTTTGGCGACATAGAACGCCTCGTGAAGGATGCGCGCCAACTCATTGACATCCTTAACGAGATAGTTGTGCTTGGTACAGGGACGGGTGATCCCGGTGGTATCGGCTTCCTGGAACGCATCGTTGCCGATCAGATGCGTCGGCACCTGCCCGGTCAGGCACACCACCGGCACCGAATCCATTAGGGCATCGGTTAGTCCGGTGACCGCGTTGGTCGCGCCCGGGCCGCTTGTCACCAGGACGACCCCGACCCGCCCGGTCGAGCGGGCATAGCCCTCGGCCGCGTGCACCGCGCCGCCCTCTTGCCGCACCAGGATGTGGCGCAGCGAATTCTGCTTGAACAGGGAATCGTAGATCGGCAGGACCGCGCCGCCGGGATAGCCGAATACGACATCGACGCCCTGATCGACGAGCGCCTTGATGACGATATCCGCTCCACAGATCGGCTCGGCCGACATGGCCCCCTCCTTTCGCGCGAACAGGCAACGCCGCGCCGCGGCAGAGCCGCAGGCGGGGGGCGAACCGTACTGGCCTATCCCTGGACGGTCAACAGGAATTCGTAAATAAAATGACGCAAGCGGTGCAGCAAACTTTCCGAAAATTGCTCATCCACGATCAGATCGGCGCGCAGCTGATGGCGAAACCAGGTCATCTGGCGCTTGGCGTAGCGCCGCGTCGCCTGCTGCCCGGCGGCGATGGCGTCGGTGAGCGCCAATTCGCCGCGGAGATAACGCAACAATTCCGGCACGCCGACCGCCTTCATCGCCGGCAAATCGGGCGCCAGGCCGCGTGCTGCGAGCGCCGCCACCTCGTCGATCCCGCCCGCCGCGACCATCGCGGCAAAGCGCGCGTCGCAGGCGGCGTAGAGCCGCGCGCGGGGCGGCATCAGCACGATGGTCGCGACCCGATAGGGTGTCGGAGCCGGCGCCGCTCGATGCCAGGCATCGAGCGACGCGCCGGTCGCCTGTGCCACCTCCCAGGCGCGCACCAGCCGCTGGCGGTCGCCGGGGCGCAGGCGCGCGGCCGCCGCCGGGTCGAGCAGCCCTAGCTGCCGGTGAAACTCGTCGCCGCCCAGCTCGCGATAGAGTGCCGCACCGGCATTGCGGACCGCCGCCGGCACCTCCGGGACGGGCGCCAGCCCCTCCAGCAAGGCGCGCAGATAGAGCCCCGTTCCGCCGACCAGAAACGGCAGGCGGCCCGCGGCGGTGGCGGCGGAAATCTCGCGCTCCGCCAGTTCGCGCCAGCGCGCGACTGAGCCGCGTTCAGCCGCGTCGAGAAAGCCGTAGAGGCGGTGCGGCACGCGCGCCTCAGCCGCCGGGTCGGGGCGTGCGGTCAGGATGCGAAGATCGCGGTAGACCTGCATCGAGTCGGCATTGATGATGACGCCGCGGAACGCCGCCGCGAGTTCGAGCGCCAGCGCGGATTTGCCGCTCGCCGTCGGCCCGGCGATCACCACGAGCGGCGTTGCACCGGAAGCGAGGGCGGCTTGAACCTGGTCATCACCTTGGTCGCCGGGCCGGGCGGCACCGGGGTTCTCGCCGGCCGCGCCGCTGCGCTCGCCGGCATCGTCGGAGCTGCCGGCCCCGACTGGCTCGCTCCCGGCATGGCCTGCGACCTGTTCTGCACCGGCGCCGGCCCCGAGACCGCCGCGGCGGCCGCGCGGCAGGTGATCGGCACAGCCCCGATCGACGTGGTGGTCCAGCCGCGCGCCGGGCGGCGGAAACGCCTCCTCGTCGCCGACATGGAATCGACGATCATCGAAAACGAGATGCTCGAGGAACTGGCCGAGTTCGTCGGCCTGCGCGCGCCTGTCGCCGAAATCACCCGGCGGGCGATGAACGGCGAGATCGACTTCGTCGCGGCGCTTGCCGAGCGGGTCGCCCTCTTGAAAGGCCTGCCGCAAACCGTGCTCGACGAGGCCGCCCGCCATATCCGGCTGACGCCGGGCGCCAGCGCGCTGGTCGCGACGATGCGTGCCGCCGGCGCCGTAACCGCGCTGGTCTCGGGCGGTTTCGCCGCCTTCGCCGAGCCGGTGGGGGCGCATCTCGGCTTTGCCCGCATCGTCGCCAACCGGCTCGATATTGCCGGCGGCCGGATCGCCGGCACCGTCGGCGCCCCGCTCGTCACCGCTGCGACCAAGCGGGACACGTTGCTGGGCCTGGCGGCAGAGCGTGGGATCGCCCTCGGCCAGACGCTCGCGGTCGGCGACGGCGCCAACGATCTGCCGATGCTCGCCGCCGCCGGGCTCGGCATCGCCTTTCGCGCGAAGCCAGCGGTCGCCGCGGCGGCGCGCTGGCGGATCGACCACGCCGACCTCACCGCGCTGCTTTATGCGCAAGGCTACCGCGCCGAGGACATCGTCGGCGCGCCAAGCTAGACCGATCCGGGCGGCGGGGTCAGCCCTGGTCGAGACGCAGCGCGACAAAGCGCAGGTCGCCCTGGCGCTGGACCAACAGCAGGATCGATTTGCGCCCCGATTTTTTCTCGGCGGCGATCCTGGCGGTCATCTGGGCGGTCGTCTGAACCTCTTCCTGCGCGGCCTCCATGATCAGATCGCCCGGCTTCAGGCCCTTTTCGGCGGCGCCGCTGTTCTTGGCCACGCCGACCACCACGACGCCCTTGGCATCGTCCGCCAGCGAGAATTTGTCCTTCAATTCCTGGGTCACGTCGGACAGGGTCAGCCCCAGCGCGGTGACGCTTTGCGTCTCGTTCTTGGGCGATTTGCCCTTTGCCGGCGCCTCCGCGCTTGCCTGCTCGGTTTCCTGCAGCCGGCCGAGCTTGACCTGCAGCGTGACTTCGTGCCGTTTGCGCCACACCGTCACCGTGACGACCTTATCCACCCGCGTCTCGGCGACAAGGCGCGGCAATTCCCGCATCTCGTCGACCGGCTTGCCGTCGAAGGTCAGGATCACGTCGCCCGGCTCGAGGCCGGCGGCCTGGCCCGGGCCCTTGTCGTTGACGCTGGCGACCAGGGCGCCGCGCGGCTTGCCGAGGCCGAGCGTCTCGGCGATCTCGCCGGTGACTTCCTGGATGCGCACGCCGAGCCAGCCGCGATGGACCGTATGGTCCGGCTCGTCGATCAACTCGGCCACGACCGGCTTTGCCAGCGACGATGGGATCGCAAAGCCGATGCCGATCGACCCGCCCGAGGGGGAGTAGATCGCCGTGTTGATGCCGATCACCTGGCCCGCCATGTTGAACATCGGCCCGCCGGAATTGCCGCGGTTGATCGATGCGTCGGTCTGCAGATAGTCATCATAGGGGCCGGAATTGATGTCGCGCTGGCGCGCCGACAGGATGCCGGCCGTGACGGTGCCGCCGAGCCCGAACGGGTTGCCGATCGCCAACACCCAGTCGCCGACCCGCGCCGCCTCGCTGTCGCCCCAGGTCACGGCGGGAAGCGGGTGCTTGGTGGTGACCTTCAGCACGGCGATGTCGGTCTTGGTGTCGCGGCCGACCACCGTGGCCTTCAGGTTGGTGTTGTCGTGCAGGATTACGGTGATCTGGTCGGCGTCGGTGATCACGTGATTGTTGGTCACGATGTAGCCGGCCGGGTCGACGATGAAGCCCGAACCGAGCGAGGTTGCCCGATGTGACTCGGTGTCGGGCTGGCTGCCATGGTCGCCGTTGTGATTGAAGAAGTTCTTGAAGAATTCCTCGAACGGCGAGCCGGGCGGCAACTGCGGCAGGTCGGGGGAAGCCTGCTCGCTGCTGTGTTCGGATTTTATCGTCTGGGTCGTCGAGATGTTGACCACCGACGGCAGCAGCCGGGCGGCCAGATCGGCGAAGCCGTCGGGCCCCGGATGCGCCTTCGCCGGGTCGAGCCCCGCCGGCAACCCGACCAGCATGACCAGAAGCGCGACAAACGCCCCACGACCGAGGCGCAATGACGGCAGCGACACCGTAGCCGACTCCTTCTTTAGAGCAGCGGGCTTTAGGGCGCGGGCAAAGCGGCCGTGCTACCGCAGCGGCGCCGCGCGCCGACATCCCGGCCCGGGGAATTTACGGGAGAAGCGCGCGGCAAGCCAGATCGAAGCATAACCCTGCGCCGGCGCGCCCCTCGCAGGCCCCGACGACGCACCTCAATGGCGCAACAGCCACACCAGCACGACGCCGATGCAGGCGGCGGCAAGCCCGGCGCCGCGCAGGGTCTGCGGCGGCGTCGCTGCAGCCCGCACCGCCGCCCGCCGCATTCCCTCGGGAAGCAGCGCATAGAGGATGCCCTCGATCACCAGAACGAGGGCGAGCGCCGTGGCCAAGTCCCGCATCGGCGCGGGTCAGGGTGCGTGGCGGGCCGCCCCTGCGGCGGGCGGCCGCGCCGGCGGACGTGCCGAGTTCGCATCCGCGGCCGGCTGCGGCGGGTTCGCCGGCGCCGGGTTTCCCTGCCAATTGCCGAAGAAGCGGAAAAAGTCGCCTTGCGGGCTCAGCACGAACGAGGTCGTGCGCCCGTCGAAGGCATCGCGATAGGCTTCCATCGAGCGGTAGAACGCGAAAAAGCTCTTATCCTGGTCAAAGGCGTCGGCGTAGATCTTGATCGACTGGGCATCGCCCTCGCCGCGCAATCTCTGCGCATCGCGCTGGGCATCGGCGAGAATGACGGTACGCTCGCGGTCGGCATTGGCGCGCACCGTCTGCGCCGCCTCGGCGCCTTCGGCGCGGTACTGCGCCGCCTGCTGCTGCCGCTCGGACTGCATGCGGGCATAGATCGCCTCGCTGTTTTCGGGCGGCAGGTCGGCCCGGCGCAGCCGCACATCGACGACATTGATGCCGAACCCTTTGGCTTCGGCGGCGACCTCGTCGCGGATGTGATGCATGATCGCGGCGCGCTTCTCCGACAGCACGTCGGACAGCGTGACATTGCCGAGGACGCGGCGCAGGCTGCCGCTGACGATCGCGGCGAGCCGACCGCGCACCCCCTCTTCGGTGCCGACCGTCTGGTAGAACTGCAGCGGATTGGTGATGCGGTAGCGGGTGTAGCTGTCGACGACGAGCCGCTTCTGGTCGGAGGCGATGACCTCTTCGGGCGGCGGCTCGAAATCGAGCACGCGCTTGTCGTAAAAGATCACGTTCTCGATGAACGGGCGCTTGACCCACAGGCCGGGCCGGCGGATCACCCGTTTCGGCTGGCCGAGCTGCAGCACCAGCGCCTGCTCGGTCTGATCGACGATGAACAGCGAACTCGTCGCCAATACGCCGATCGCGACCAGCACGACCGCGACGACAACGAGCACGGGCCGGTTCATTGCTGGGGCTCCTGTCCGACCGGCGCCGACGCGATCGACGGCAACGGCGACGAGGTGCCCGCCGTGTGCGGTGCGCCCGCCGGCGCCCCCGATGGCGGCGCCGCCTTGCCCTTGCCGAAAGTGGCGAGGCCCGGCAGCGGCAGATAGGGCAGCACGCCGCTGGTGCGCGCGGCACCCTGGTCGATGATGACCTTGTTGCTGTTCCTCAGGATGTCTTCCATCGTCTCGATGTAGAGCCGCTGCAGCGTCACGTCCTTCGCCGCCTTGAAGGCCCGGTAGACCTCGATGAAGCGCGCAGCGTCGCCTTCGGCCTTGGCGACCGTCGCCGCCTTGTAGGCTTCCGCCTCCTGGCGAATCTTGACCGCCTGGCCGCGCGCCCGCGGCAGGATGTCGTTGCGGTAGGCCTCGGCCTCGTTGCGCAGGCGGGCGCGATCGGCCAACGCGCGCTGCACGTCGCGGAACGATTCGATGACCGGACCCGGCGGATCGACCTTTTGCAACTGGATCTGCGTGATCTCGATCCCGGCGCCGTAGGAATCGAGGATCTGCTGCAGCAGATGCTGAGTCTCGGTCTCGATTTTGCCGCGCCCCTCGGCCAGGGCCGCGGCGATCGGCGTCTCGCCGACGATCTCGCGCATCGCGCTTTCGGCCGCCGATTTCACGGTGCCTTCAGGATGGCGGATGTTGAACAGATACTCCTGCGCATTCTTGATCTGCCAGAACACGGCAAAGTTGATATCGACGATGTTCTCGTCGCCGGTCAGCATCAGCGCCTCTTCCGGCACCTGCCGCGGGGCGCTCGGCCGGCCCGAGTTGCCTTCGCCGGAGCGATAGCCGATCTCCATGCGGTTGATCCGGGTCACGCTCGGGGTCAGCACGGTCTCGATCGGCGCCGGCAGATGATAATTGAGCCCCGGCTGCGTGGTGCGGTTATAGGCGCCAAAGCGCAGGACCACGCCGACCTCGTCAGGCAGCACGCGGTAGAACCCGCTGGCAAGCCACAGCACCACGACCGCGATCACGGCAACGCCGATGCCGGCCCCGGCGCGGAAGTTGCCGGGAAACAGGCGGCGAAGCCGATCTTGGCTGCGGCGCAAAATTTCTTCGAGGTTGGGCGGCTGCGGCCCGCCGCCGGGACGCGGGCCGGGACCGTTCCCGCCGCCGCGGCCGCCGCCCCACGGGCCCTGGCCGCCGCCGCGCGGCCCCGTACCCCAAGGGCCCCCGCCCTCACTCTTCCAGATCATCGTCCCCTGGCCTTTCCGAGGGTCCGGTGGGTGACCGGAGCGGATAGAGGGCGCCCGCGCGCGGGTTGTCAAGCCGGCACGGCAGGCCTAAATCCCGTCAATCCAATGGAGCGGTCGGAGAGGCGTATGGCAGAAGTCACCGAGCGGGAGGTTCTTGCCGCGCTGCGACAAATCCGCGACCCGGCGCGAGGCGGCGACGTGGTCTCGCTCGGCATGATTTCCGGCGTGGTCGTGCGCGACGGCAATGTCGGATTCGCGATCGAGGTCGAGCCCGAGCGCGGGCCCCGGCTCGAACCCCTGCGCAAGGCCGCCGAGGCGGCGGTCGAGGCCCTGCCCGGCGTGGTTTCGGTGACCGCAGTACTGACCGCGGAAGCCCACCCGCGCCCCGGCGCAGCGCCGCGCCCGCAGGCGCCCCAGCCGGCCGCGGCCAGGGGCGGTCTCGTGCCCGGAGTCAAGGCGATCGTCGCGGTCGCCTCGGGCAAAGGCGGGGTCGGCAAATCGACGGTGGCGGCCAACCTCGCCCTGGCATTGCACGCCAACGGGCTCGCGGTCGGGGTGCTCGACGCCGACATATACGGCCCGTCGATGCCGCGCATGCTGGGGATTTCCGGGCGTCCCAGCTCGGCCGACGGCAAGATCCTCAGGCCGATGCAGAATTACGGGCTGAAATGCATGTCGATCGGGTTTCTCGTGCCCGAGGACACGGCGATGATCTGGCGCGGCCCGATGGTGATGAGCGCCTTGCAGCAGATGCTGCGCGACGTCGATTGGGGCGAACTCGACATCATGATCGTCGACATGCCGCCCGGCACCGGCGACGCGCAGCTGACGATGGCGCAACAGGTCGCGCTCGCCGGTGCGGTCATCGTTTCGACCCCGCAGGACATCGCCCTGATCGACGCCCGCCGCGGCCTCAGCATGTTCAACAAGGTCAACGTGCCGGTGCTCGGCATCATCGAGAACATGAGCTATTTCCTGTGCCCGCATTGCGGCGAGCGCAGCGAGATCTTCTCCCACGGCGGCGCCCGCCGCGAAGCCGAGCGGCTCGGCACCGAATTCCTTGGCGAGGTGCCGCTCGACCTGGCGATCCGCGAAACCTCCGATGGCGGGCAGCCGGTGACGGTGTCGCAACCCGACAGCGCCCATGCCCTCTTGTTCCGCCAGATCGCGGCGCGGCTGTGGCAGAAATTGACCGGCGCCGAGACGCCGGTGCGGGCGCCGCCGCGCATCGTCGTCGAATGACGCGGAACCCCGCCGGGACCCGGCCGTTTTTCTGCATCGCCGGGCCACGGCATGGCCTTGCCGGTTTGAGGCACCCTCCGGCTCACCTCCCGCGGGCTTGAGAAAGACGTGGGTGGCCGGGTCACGCCCGGCCAAGGGCGGCTTGAGGGTACCCGAATGTCACGCTAGGCGTCGCGCCCGATCACGGCCATCAGCTCGCGCCATTCCCGCGGGCTGAGGCCGCTCGATTGCCGGTCGACCGCCTCGCCGGCGAGCAAGCGGCGGATCACCCGCAGCCCCGCGGCCGAAATCGTCGCCGCGTTCATCCGGTATTCGAGAAACGCCGCATGGGTCATCGGCACCCAGCGTTCAAGCGTGCCGAGCATCGCCTCCGCATAGGCACGGATCTCGTATTGCGCATGAGCATCCGCCCGCAAGCTAAGGAAATGCATCAGATTGTGCAGGTTGGTCTTCCAGTACCACTGGGTGTAGAAATTCAGCGACAAATTCATGCGGGCCAACTCGCGGGCTAAGCCCGGCCAGCTCGGATCGCGCGGCGCACCGGCCTCGTCCACGTTGAGCATTTCGCTGTAATCGGCATAGGCGCGCTCCGCGTCGTCGCGAAGCAGGCCGAGCACGTGCCGCGCCGCCTCGCCTTCGAGCACTGCGCCGCGGCCCTGGCGGTTGGTCGAGGCCTGGGCTGCCAGATGTTCGGGTGCCGGAATGTAGAATTCGTTGTCGAGGATCGAATAACGGGCCGAGTACTCGTTGACGTTTGCGGTGCGGTGGCGAATCCACTGCCGGGCGACGAAGATCGGCAATTTGACGTGATACTTGATCTCGCACATCTCGAACGGCGTGGTGTGGCGGTGCCGCATCAGATAATTGATCAGGCCGCGGTCTTCGCTGACCCGCCTGGTGCCCCGCCCATACGACACTCGCGCCGCCTGTACGACCGCGCCATCGTCGCCCATGTAATCGACGACCCGCACGAAGCCGTGGTCGAGCACCGGCAGCGCCTCGTACAGGATCTCTTCGAGCGCCGGCACGGTAACCCGCCGCGTCGACCGGCTTTCGCCGCGCTCCGCCGCAATCTCGCCGCGCTGCTCGTCGGTCAGCCCCATGGTGGCTCCATCCGCCCTGCGTGCTTCGAGACGCCGCGCTGCGCACGGCTCCTCAGCATGAGGGACAGAGGGCGCAGAAACTCCCTCATCCTGAGAAGGCCGCGTGGCGGCCGTCACAGAGGACGCGCCGCGATTGCACCTTGGCGGTTCCCATCCTATATCTTCGCGGTCGGGCAACCGACTATGGCGATACACGGCTTATGGAATAAGCGTAGCGGACCCGGGGGCAGTACCCGGCGCCTCCACCATTTCCGCCGGCCCGGCGAATCGGGACCGGCAGCCTATGGGGGCGAAACAGGCTCGACGCGCGTGGTAAAGGTAAGTCCGTCGCCCGGCATGATACCGCCGTTATCGGGTCAAAACTTAGCTGCGAACGATAACTTCGCACCTGAGGCGCTTGCGGCCTAACCCTTAGCGGGGTCATAGCCTAGAGCAACTCGCGGTTCGAGGGGCACCGGGCAACAGAAGCCCCTCACTTCCTTCCGGAGAAGCGGGCTTGAGGAACGGCGATGCCGCAAGACCTGTTCCAGTACGATAAGATGATCGAGCGCGCGCTGCGCAGCGTCGTGCGCGACGCGCTGCGGCGGGTGGCGCGCACCGGGCTGCCGGGCGACCACCATTTCTACATCGGCTTTGGCACGCGCGAGCCGGGCGTCGGCTTGCCGCCGCATCTCCTCGCCAAATTCCCCGAAGAAATGACGATCGTGATCCAGCATCAGTTCTGGGATCTCGACATCGGCGACGAGGCCTTTTCCGTGACGCTGAGCTTTCAGCGCCAGCCGGAGCGGCTGACCATCCCCTACGCGGCAATAAAGAGCTTTGCCGATCCTTCGGTCAATTTTGCGCTCGAATTTGCCGCTCCCGCGGTCGCGGCGGAGCCGGACGAGGCGCCGGCCACGGTCGCCGCCGCGCCGCAGAAGGAAACCGGCGGCGCCGAGGTCGTCACCCTCGACAATTTCAGAAAGCGATAGCCGGTCCGGCGCCTGGTTACCGCGTGGCCGCGACCAGCAGAAACGGCGGGCGCTCGACCTCATCGGCCCAGGCCGGTTGCGCCGCAATCTGCTCCGGGGTCGGGCCCCACTCCTCGATCCGCAGAATGGTAAAGCCGCTTTTGATCAGCAGGTTAAGATAGGTCGCCACGGTGCGGTGGTGCTTGATGACACCTTCGGCCAGCCAGTTGGTCGAGCGCGGCCCTTCGTCGAGATAACGGTCGACCGGCCACGTCTTGCGCCCGCCCTCGCCCGCGACCCAGCCCGGCGCCGCGGGCGCCGTGAAGATCGGATGCTCCACCGAGAACACGAAGCGGCCGCCGGGAACCAGGGCACGGTGCACCGCCGCCATCGCGCGGTCGAGATGTTCGAGATAATGCAGGGCCAGCGAGCTGTAGGCGAGGTCGAACGGCGCCTCCGGCAGTTCGAGCCGCTCCATGTCGGCGCGCCGATAGCCGATCGCGGCGCCGCCGCCATCGGCGCGGGCGCGCGCCAGCATCTTCTCGGAAACGTCGAGGCCGAGCACGTATGCCGCGCCCTGCTGCAATGCCCACCGGCAGAACCAGCCGAAGCCGCAGCCGAGATCGACCACGCGGCGGCCGCGCAGGTCCGGCAGCATCGCCCGCAAGACCGGCCATTCGGGGGCGCCATCGAGCCCCTCAACCGAGCGGGGCAGCCGGCTGTAGCCGGCAAAGAACCCGTCGTCGTCGTAAATGTTTTGCGTCATCGCCTGCCGCCCGGATGTTCGCCGCCCGCCATCGCTCGTCAGGCCGGGGCGGCGGGTTGCCCATGGCTGCCGCCCGCCGCTTGACGGCGCCGCCGAAACAATGATGCTGCGGCGCCATGTTATCGGGAGCGCGAGGATGAGCCAAACCGGCGATCTGCCTTTTCACGAGCTGTTTCCGCTGAGCGACGATGACACGCCCTACCGCAAGCTCGGCGGCGATTATGTTGCGGCCGCCGATTTCGCCGGCGAGCGTGTAATCAAGGTCGCGCCCGAGGCGCTGACCCTGCTGGCGCGCGAGGCGTTTGTCGATTGCGCACACCTGCTGCGGCCGGGGCATCTCGCATCGCTCGCCGCAATCCTCGACGACCCGGAAGCCTCGGCCAACGACCGTTTCGTCGCCTTCGACCTGTTGAAAAACGCCAATATCGCCGCCGGCAAGGTATTGCCGATGTGCCAGGATACCGGCACCGCGATCGTCATGGGCAAAAAGGGCCAGCACGTGTGGACCGGCGCCGACGACGCCGCGGCGATCTCTGCCGGCATTCGCCGCACCTATACCGATACCAACCTTCGCTACAGCCAGGTGGCGCCGCTGTCGATGTACGACGAGGTCAACACCGGCGACAATCTGCCGGCCCAGATCGAGCTCTATGCCGAGCCGGGCGAGGCGTACAAATTCCTGTTCATCGCCAAGGGCGGCGGCTCCGCCAACAAGAGCTTTCTCTATCAGCAGACCAAGGCGGTGCTGAACCCCAAATCGCTCATTGCCTTTCTCGACGAAAAGATCCGTACCCTCGGCACCGCGGCCTGCCCGCCCTATCACCTGGCGATCGTGATCGGCGGCACTTCGGCCGAACTGACGTTGAAGACCGTGAAGCTGGCGAGCTGCCGCTATCTCGACACCCTGCCTGATGCCGGCAACAAATACGGCCAGGCCTATCGCGACCGCGAATTCGAACAGGAAGTGCTGGGGCTGACGCGCAATCTCGGCATCGGCGCCCAGTTCGGCGGCAAGTATTTCTGCCATGACGTGCGCGTCATTCGCCTGCCGCGGCATGGCGCCAGCCTGCCGATCGGCATCGGGGTGTCGTGCTCGGCCGACCGCCAGATCCTCGGCAAGATCACCGCTGACGGCGTCTTCCTCGAACAACTCGAAACCGAGCCGGCCCGCTTCCTGCCCGAGATCGACGCCGCCTCGCTCGCGGGCGATGTGGTGCCGATCGACCTGACGCGGCCGATGGCCGAGATCCGCCAGACCTTGTCGCGATACCCGATCAAGACGCGGCTCAGCCTTTCGGGCACATTGATCGTCGCCCGCGACATCGCCCATGCGCGCCTCAAGGAACGGCTCGACCGCGGCGACGGCCTGCCGCAATACGTCAAGGACCATCCGATCTACTATGCCGGCCCGGCGAAGACGCCGTCGGGCTATGCCTCGGGCTCGTTCGGGCCGACCACGGCCGGGCGCATGGATTCCTACGTCGATGCGTTCATGGCAGCGGGCGGCAGCTTCGTCACGCTGGCCAAGGGCAATCGCGGCGGCGAGGTGCGCGCCGCCTGCAAGAAGCACGGCGGGTTCTATCTCGGCTCGATTGGCGGTGCGGCGGCGCGGCTGGCGCAGGACTGCATCAAGAAGGTCGAGCTGATCGAATATCCGGAGCTCGGCATGGAGGCGATCTGGCGCATCGAGGTCGTCGATTTCCCCGCCTTTATCGTCATCGACGACAAGGGCAACGACTTCTTCGCCGCACTGTCGTGAGACTGACGGGTTCGGCTGTGGGATCTTCGCATTGGCTGGGGACCGCGGCCTCGATGCGCTGCTAAGCGGCGACCGGCAGGCGTGGGACGCCTTCGTGCGCCGCTACGCCGGGCTCATCGTCGCCGCCGTGCGCAGCGTGGCAATGGTCGCCGGCGACATCGAAGACTTCACCCAAGAAGTGTTCGTGCGCCTGTGCAAGGACGACTTCCGGCTGTTGCGCAGCTACGATCCGACCCGCGCCGCAATCTCCACCTGGCTGACCATCGTCGCCCGCAGCACGGCGCGCGACGGGTTGCGCCGGCGCCGGGCCGAATCCCTGCCGCTCGAGGCAGTGCCCGAGGCGCAGCTCGCCGTCGATCCGGTCGAGCCGGTGCGCAAGCTCAAACTGCCCGAGGCACTGTTGTCGCCGCGACAACGCGAAATTCTGACGATGCTGTACGACCGCGAGATGGATGTCGCCGAGGTCGCCGCTGCGCTCGGCATCGATCCGCAGACCGTGCGCAGCGCGCACCACAAGGCGATGCTGAAACTGCGCGCGCATTTCAAGGCAGAGATCGAGTGAGCACCGAAACCAATAGGTTGCGGGGATGGTGATGAAGAGGGCATCGTAGAAATGACGATAGGGCGTTAGCGGCATGCGGCGAGTGGACCAGATGCACAACGACCGGCCGGCGGAGCCGTCCGACCAGGCCCTCTGGCGATACTGCCGGGCGGTTGATGCCGTGCCGGACGAGGAGGCCGTGTTCCTTGACCTGGCCGGCTTTGTCGATGGCCGCCTCGATGCTGACGAGCACGAGCGGGTCGCGGCGCTGCTCGGCTCCGATCCCGATGCCCGCGCCGATGTCGCCGCCGCGAAGGCGCTGGCGGCGGCGCCGGCGGTCGCGGCTGTCGGGCGGATCGTCGACCGCGCCATCGCGCTGGCCGGGCCGGAGGAGACGCCGCACGGGCGCCTGGTGCCCTTCGTGCGGGTGCGCCGCCCGCGCCCGAGCCTTTACGGCGTCGCCCGCTGGGGCAGTCTCGCCGCCGCTATTCTCGTTGCGAGCTGGCTCGGTTTTGCGCTCGGCAGCGATACTTCGCTGATGCTCGACCACACCGGCGCCCAGGCGAGCGAAGACAACTTCCTTGGCGACTTGCTTGATCCCGCCGGCAGCCTGTTGACCAATATCAGCAACGGCCTCGAATCGTGACCGCAGGCGCAGGCGGGGAAAGTGCCGGACCGCGGCCCGGCCGGCGGCGCCTGCTGGTTGTCCTGCTGGTCTTGTCGGCGGTACTGAACCTGTGCTTCGTCGCCGGTGCGGTGTGGAGGCGGACGCACGAGCCGCTGCGCCCGGTCGAACGAATCCGCGAAGTTGCCGGCGAACTCAACCTCAACCCCCAGCAGCGCCTCGCCTTCGACCGCTATTTCCGCACGATGCGGGCCCGGGCGCAGCTGATGCATGCCGAGCTCGACCCGATCATCGCCGATGCCTGGGCCGAGATCGCCAAGCCCCAGCCGAACCAGGCCAGGATTTCGCAATTGTTCGACATGGCGGCCCAAAAGCGCCACGACTTCGCCCGCGACGCGACGGCGAACACGCTCTCCTTCCTGGCCGCCCTGTCGCCGGCTCAGCGCGCCGAGTTCGTCACCTTGTTGCGCGAGCACCGGCAGCGCTGGGAACACCATTAGCGGGCGCGGCGGCGCCTACTTGGTCCCGAACAGGCGGTCGCCGGCATCGCCGAGGCCGGGCAGAATGTAGCCGTGCTCGTTGAGGCCGCGGTCGAGCGCAGCGGCAACGATCGCCACCTCGGGAAACGCCTTGTGGACGTTGGCGACGCCGTCCGGTGCGGCGACCAGGCATACGAACTTGATCGAGCGCGCCTGCAATTCGACGAGACGCGAGATTGCCGCCACCGCCGAGTTGCCGGTGGCCAGCATCGGATCGACGAGGATCACGTCGCGTTCGGCCAGATCGGCCGGCAGTTTCAGGTAATATTCGATCGCCGCCAGGGAGCGCGGCTCGCGGTAGATGCCGATATGGCCGACCCGCGCCGAGGGCAGCAGGTCGAGCATGCCGTCGAGAATGCCGTTGCCGGCGCGCAGGATCGAAACGAGGCACAATTTCTTGCCGGCCAGCACCGGGAACCGGGCGCGCTCCAGCGGCGTCTCGATCTCGGTCTCGGCGAGCGGCAGATCGCGCGTCGCCTCATAGGCGAGCAGCAGGCTGATCTCGTGCATCAGCCGGCGGAATTTGGCGGTCGAGGTGCGGGTATCGCGCATCAGCGCCAGCTTGTGCCGCACCAGCGGATGCTCGACGACGGTAAGGGATGGAGCCGGCATTGCGCTTGCCCTCAAAACAACGTTCCGTCGCTGGCGACCGACAGCGGCGGGCTGCCATCCTGCCGGCGCTCGGCTGCCAGTTCGCGTCCGGCGGCCCAGCTGCCGCCTTCGAGCATCCGCGCCAGCGGAAACGCATCGCGGTCTTTGCCCAGGCGAAGAGCCACCAGCGGCGCCAGGCGATCGAGCAAGGCGACGGTCAGGGCCCGCCATTCGATCACCGTCTCGCTCGCCGGATCGAGAACCCGGCGTTTCAGCCCCTCGTCGTACGGCTCCAGCATCCCGCCATCGAGAAACAGGCCGCCATTGCGGTATTCGGCGAGGCCGGTCAGACCGTCGAGATCGGTGATGTTGAAGCCCGCTTCGGCCAGCGGCTCGACCAATGAGTAGACCAACCATTGGCTGAGCTTATGGAACGGCACCAGATGGTCGCCGGGAACCGCGCCGTGACGGCCGCAATCGCCGAGCGGCACGCCGTCGAGCGACAGCCTCCCGGGCCAGATCGGGCCGAGCGCGCGCAATACCAGAGCGAGCATCTCCGGCGCCGGGAGCCCATGAAGCTGCGGCAGCCAGAAATCGTAGAGGTGGCCGGGCCGGGCCGGGCTGCCGAAACACTGCGGCATCGCCGCCAGCGTCTGCCCCAGGCGCCGCAGCAAGGCGGCGCGGCCGTCGAGGCCCGCCAATTCGTTGCCCGGCCGGTGCTGGAACGCCTCGGCAAGCCGCTCGGCGGTGAGTTCGCTCAAGACCGCGGCATCGACGCGCCACGGCGACCCCGGATCGGCGGAAAACAGGCCCGCCTGCATCGCCCTGAGGCTGGCAGCCGCGAGCCCTTCCGACCGCGCCAGGGTTAGTCCGGTCGCGGCCTCCCGATAGGTCCAGCGGGACCCGGCGCCGGCATCGAGCAATACCGAGACGAAAGCGAGGTCGAGCCGCGCCCGCGCCGCCTCGGCAGCACCAGCGCCAGGCGCAACCAGCGCTGCCCGATCGACCGCGCCGACCGCGAAATGCCGCCAGCGGCTGTGATAGGGAATTTCGAGATCGGGATAGCGCCGCCGGGTCACCGCGGCGACGCGATCGGCGATGCCGTCGAGCCGGCCCGGAACCACCCGGAAATGCCGGGTCTCGCCGGCTTCGGCTGCCGCCAGCACGACCCCGCAGCGCTGGCGCACCGCGGTGGCGCTCAACAAGGCGGCGGCCGCGCCGCTCACGTATCGAAGCTGCGGCCCTTGGTCAGGCGCAGCTCGGCAGCGCTCGGCACCCCGGCCGGGGCAAAGTAGCCGGCCGCCTTCTTTGCCGCGATCTCGACCTGGGCGTCGGGGGGCACCAGCCCCTCCGGGATCGGCACCTGCTCGGCGACCGTGATCCCCTGGGCCAGCAGCGCCTCCCGCTTGATGTTCGACATCGACACCCAGCGGTCGATGCGGCGGATGCCAAGCCAGTGGAAGACATCGGGCATAAGCTCTTGAAACCGCATGTCCTGTACACCGGCGACGCATTCGGTGCGGTGGAAATACGTGTCGGCCCGGTCGCCCCCTTCCTGGCGCTTGCGCGCATTGTAGACCAGGAACTTGGTCACCTCCCCGAGCGCCCGCCCCTCCTTGCGATTGTAGACGACGATGCCGACGCCGCCGTGTTGTGCCGTCTTCACGCAAACCTCGACGCCGTGCACCAGATAGGGCCGGCAGGTGCAGATGTCCGAGCCGAACACATCCGAGCCATTGCACTCGTCATGGACGCGACAGGCGATCGGCGTGTTCGGATCCGCAAGGCGCGCGACATCGCCGAACAGGTAGACCGTGGTGCCGCCGATCGGCGGCAGGAAGATTTCGAGGTCGGGGCGGGTCACCAGCTCGGGAAACATGCCGCCGGTCTCTTCGAACAAGGTCCGGCGCAAGTCGAGTTCGGCAACACCGAAGCGCGCGGCGAGCCCCGGCAGGTGCCACACCGGGTCGATCGCCGCCTTGGTCACCGCGATCTCGCCGCTGTCGAGCACAATGGTCCCGTCCGGCATGATGCCGCCACGGCCGAGGCGGGCGGCGATTTCGGGCAGGTTGATCCGCGCCCGCGTCACCGCGATCGTCGGCCGGGCATCGATGCCGGCGCGGATCTGCTCGGCGAATACTTCGCCGACCAGATGCCCGTAAGGGTCGAGCGAGACGATCTTTGCCGGATCGGCCCATTGCGGCTGCGGGCCGATCAGCGCGGCCGGGGCGGTATCGGTCAGATCGGGACGATGGCGGGAGGCCAGCGCGTGAGTCGCCACCGCCAGTGCGCGATAGACCGCATAGGAGCCGGAATGCGAGCCGATCGCGTTGCGATGGCGCGGTTCGGCCGGGCTCGCCACCACCGGGCCGCGGGCCGCGGCGTTTGCCGCACCCCAGTGCAGCGGCACCTTGTCCGGCCCGCCGTCACCGGGGTGAGAGGTGAGGCGGATGTGACGAGGAAACGAAGGTTCCATCGGACCGGCCACCCGGAAAAAAGCTAATATAGGCGCTGCACCCTTCGCGTCCAGATGGCAGCCTGCGCGCGCGAAGGCGGGGCCGCCGCGCGATGATGTTCCATTGAACCGCGCCCGTGTCGTGCTAGCCTTTAGGTACCTGCCGGCCTTCAAAAGAACGGGTTCATGGCTTTTCCGCTCGCCGCCGCCGCCGTGCCGCTCGATCCGCGCAAATTCCGCGACCCCGACATCACCGCGGGCGGCGACCGCCGCGCCCGGGTCGCGCTCAAATCGCTCGATACGCTCTGGTTCAACACCGGCACGCTGTGCAACCTGACCTGCGCCAATTGCTATATCGAATCCTCGCCCAGGAACGACCGGCTGGCCTATCTGACCGCGGCCGAGGTCACCGAATATCTCGACGAGATCGCCCGGGATCGGCTCGGAACCCGGCTGATCGGCTTTACCGGCGGCGAGCCGTTCATGAACCCCGACCTGCCGGCAATGCTGGAGACCGTGTTGTCGCGCGGCTTCGACGCGCTGGTATTGACCAACGCGATGCGGCCGATGGGCAAGTGCAAGGCGCAATTGCTCCAACTGAAGGAGCGGCACGGCGACCGGCTGACGATCCGCGTGTCGATCGACCATTACGGCAGCGCCGTGCATGAGGCCGAACGCGGCCGGCGCAGCTGGCAGCCGACGCTCGACGGGCTCTCGTGGCTGGCGGCCAGCGGGTTTTCGATCAACGTCGCCAGCCGCTATCTTTCGGGCGAGCCGGAAGCGGCGATTCGCCGCGGCTTCGCCCGGCTTTTCGCCGAATTGGGCATCGCCCTCGACGCCGACGACCCGGTCGCGCTGATGATCTTCCCCGAGATGGATGCGAGCGTCGACGTGCCCGAGATCACCGAGGCGTGCTGGGGCATCCTGAAGAAATCGCCGGACAATGTGATGTGCGCGTCGGCGCGCATGGTCGTCAAGCGCAAGGGCGCGGCGCGACCGACCGTCGTCGCCTGCACCCTGTTGCCCGACGACCCGCAATTCGACCTTGGCCCGACCCTGCGCGCGGCGCGCGGCGGCGTTCCGCTCAACCACCCGCATTGCGCCAAGTTCTGCGTGCTCGGCGGCGCTGCCTGCAGCCGGGACTAGACGGTTAGTCCAGGTGTCGAAGGCGTTGCCGGTCTGTTCATTCTGATATTTT
The DNA here is from genome assembly GCA_030041385.1 of Alphaproteobacteria bacterium. GTDB lineage: Bacteria > Pseudomonadota > Alphaproteobacteria > ATCC43930 > CGMCC-115725 > DATARH01. The sequence continues at coordinate 16,668 of JASHNY010000028.1, read as the reverse complement.
TCAAAATCTCGTTGACTCGATCGCCATCGATGTTATTTTGATCTTCGTCGAAATGACGAAACGTCGACGGTGCAATGGAAAAGAAAGGTGCCCTCGCCGCGCTCGGCGCGCTTGCCCAGGAAACCCGGCTTGACGTGTTTCGCCTGCTCGTGACCGAGGGGCCGGCCGGGCTGGCCGCCGGGATCATCGCGGATCGCCTCGGCGTGCTCCCGGCATCGCTGACCTTCCACCTGCAACAGCTCGTGCACGCCGGTCTGATTACGCAACGCCGGCTCGGCCGTCAGCTGATCTATTCGGCCGAATACGGCGCGATGAACGAGCTGCTGGCCTACCTCACCGAAAACTGCTGCGGCCAGGGCGCGTCGGCCGCGCCGGCCTGCGACCCTGCCGCGGCCTGCTGCTCGGCGCCGCCGACCCGCTCGTCGGTAGCCTGATCTCACGGAGGAGAAACCGCCTATGGATGACGCGCAGATCAAGGACATGGTGCGCGTGCGCTACGGCGGCATCGCCGCCGGCGATACCGGTTGCTGCGCACCGACTTCCTCGTGCTGCGGGCCTGCGGAGACCGCACAAAGGAAGGCCCGCAATATGGGCTATTCCGACAGCGAGCTGGCGGCCGTGCCCGAAGGGGCAAACCTCGGCCTCGGCTGCGGCAACCCGCAGGCAATCGCCGCGATGCAACCCGGCGAGACCGTGATCGATCTCGGCAGCGGTGCGGGCTTTGACTGCTTCCTCGCCGCCGGCCAGGTCGGCGCGGGCGGCCATGTCATCGGGGTCGACATGACCCACGAAATGCTGGCGAAGGCCCGCCACAACGCTGCGTCGATCGGCGCGGCCAATGTCGAATTTCGCCTCGGCGAAATCGAGCATCTGCCGATCGCCGACAACACCGGCGACGTGGTGATCTCGAACTGCGTGATCAACCTCATCCCGGATAAGGCACAGGTGTTCCGCGAGGCGTTCCGCGCGCTGAAGCCGGGTGGGCGGCTCGCGGTCTCCGATGTCATCAATGTCGTGCCGCTGTCGGCCGAGCTGGCGGCCAAGCCCGAGTTGCTGTGCGGCTGCATCGCTGGCGCGGCTCCTGCTGCGCGAATCGAGGAATGGCTTGCGGCTGCCGGTTTCGTCGATATCCGCATCACGCCGCGCCCTGAAAGCAGCGAGCTGATCGCGACCTGGGTTCCCGGCAGCGGGATCGAAAACCACGTCGTCTCGGCCATCATCGAAGCGCGCAAGCCGCGGCCATGATTCCGGCGCAAATCTACAACGTCTTGTTCCTCTGTACCGGCAACTCGGCGAGAAGCATCCTCGCCGAGGCGCTGATCGAGCATTGGGGCAAGGAGAGGTTCCGGGGCTATAGCGCCGGCAGCTTTCCGCGCGGCAGCGTGCATCCGCTCGCGCTCGATCTGCTGCGGTCGCTCGGGCTGCGAACGTCCGGTTTGCGGAGCAAGAGCTGGAACGAATTCGCGCGGCCCGGTGCACCGGCGATGGATTTCGTGTTCACGGTGTGCGACCAGGCTGCCGGCGAGGTCTGTCCGGTCTGGCCCGGCCATCCGATCACCGCGCATTGGGGCGTACCCGACCCGGTGGCGTTCGTCGGATCGGAGATCGAGCGGCGCAATGCCTTTCGCGAAGCGTTTCGCGCGCTCGAAAACCGCATCAAGCTTTTCACGTCGCTGCCGATCGACAAGCTCGATCGCATGGCGATCAAACGGCGGCTTGACGAGATCGGCCGCGTCGGCTCGGCACAAGAGGTTTCATGAGCATCGCTACCAAAGCCGCGCCGAGGCCCGCACGCCCGGCGCTCGGCACATTCGAGCGCTATCTGACGCTGTGGGTCGCGCTGTGCATCGTCGCCGGGATCGTCCTCGGTCGGCAGCTGCCGACGCCGTTTCGGGCGCTCGGCCGCATGACCGTCGCCGAGGTAAACATCCCGGTCGCGGTGCTGATCTGGCTGATGATCGTGCCGATGCTGATCAAGGTCGATTTCGGCGCATTGCACCGCGTCGCCGAACAATGGCGCGGCATCGCCGTCACGGTCGGCATCAACTGGCTGGTCAAGCCCTTCAGCATGGCGGTGCTCGGCTGGCTGTGCGTGGGCTGGCTGTTTCGGCCCTGGCTGCCCGCCGGGCAGATCGACAGCTACATCGCCGGGCTCATTCTGCTCGCGGCGGCGCCGTGCACGGCGATGGTATTCGTCTGGTCGAACCTCAGCGACGGCGAGCCGAATTTCACGCTGACGCAGGTTGCGCTCAACGACACGATCATGGTGTTCGCCTTCGCGCCGATCGTCGGCCTGCTGCTCGGGCTTTCGTCGATCACCGTGCCGTGGCAAACGCTGTTTCTCTCGGTCGTCCTCTACATTGTCGTGCCGGTGATCGCCGCGCAGCTCTGGCGGCGGGCGCTATTGGCCAAGGGTGGCGAGCCGACCCTTGCCGCCACCCTGCGCCGCCTGCAACCGGTCTCGCTCGTCGCGCTGCTGGCAACCCTCGTGCTGCTGTTCGGCTTTCAGGGCGAGGAAATCGTGCGGCAGCCGCTGGTGATCGTGCTGCTGGCGATCCCGATCGTCATCCAGGTCTATCTCAACGCCGGCATCGCCTACGCGCTCAACCGCGCCCTCGGCGTGCCGCACAACGTCGCCTGCCCCTCGGCGCTGATCGGAGCCTCGAATTTCTTCGAACTGGCGGTCGCCGCCGCGATTGCGCTGTTCGGCTTTCAGTCCGGCGCGGCACTCGCCACCGTCGTCGGCGTGCTCGTCGAAGTGCCGGTCATGCTCTCGGTCGTGCGTCTCGTGCTGTGGTCACGGGCTTGGTACGAGCGAGCGTAGGCCGGGGCGGGTTCCGGGCCACGGCGGTTGCGAGCCAACCGTAACGGTCGCCCATCAACTCGTTGATTCCAGGTGGTTTCCCGGCCTTCCTTGATAAAAGGACCAGGCGCTTAGCTATTGCTCGCCCGTATCCGCTTTGAGCCCGGCCGCGGCAATGCCGGCAACGGCGCAGGCTTCGTCCTTGTCGGATGTATCGCCGCTGATCCCGACGGCGCCGATGACGGCGCCCGCCCTGTCGCGGATCAACACGCCGCCCGGGGCCGGCACGATGCGACCACCCGAGGCGGCCATCAGCGCATTCAGGAACAGCGCGCCGCCGGAGGCCGCACGGCGAGCGAATTCGCGCCCGCCGAACCCCATGCCGAGCGTACCCCAGGCCTTGCCGCCGGCGATCTCGGCCCGCAGGATGCCCGACCCGTCCTCGCGCTTCATCGCCACCATGTGGCCGCCGGGGTCGAGGACAACGACGGTCAGCGGCTGCAGGCCGAGTTCGCGCCCCTTGGCGAGCGCCGTATCGACGATGATCGAAGCCTGGGCCAGGGTCACGCTGCTCATGGTTTTGCGCCTTTCTCGGATTGCTTGAACACGCGCCACACCGCCTCCGGCGTCGCCGGCATGTCGATCGCGGCGCCGGGGGGCAAGGCGTCGGCGACCGCATTGATGACCGCGGCCAGCGACGCGGTCGTACCGGCCTCGCCGACCCCCTTGACGCCCAGCGGGTTCCGCCGGCTCGGCACCGGATGGAACGAGCCGGCGATCGCCGGCAGATCGTCGGCGCGCGGCATCGCATAATCCATGAACGAGCCGGCGAGAAGCTGCCCGCTCGCCGGGTCGTAGACGCCGTGCTCCAGCAGCGCCTGGCCGACGCCTTGCGCCACGCCGCCGTGAACCTGGCCCTCGACCAGGACCGGCTGCAACACCCGCCCGCAATCATCGACCGCGGTATAGGCGGCGAGCACAACCCGGCCGGTATCGGGGTCGATCTCGACCTCGGCGACGTGACAGCCATTGGGAAAGGACGGCAGGGCATCGACCGAGCGCTGGGTATCGAGATCCTCGGCGATCAGCCCTTGCTGCACCAGTTTTCCCGCCGCCGCAGCGACCTCGAACAGCGACACCCGGCGATCGGTGCCGGCGATTTCGAACGCGCCGTCGCGATAGGCGATATCGGCCTCGGCCGCTTCGAGAATATGGGCGGCCGCGCGCCGGCCCTTCTCGATGACGGCGTCGACCGCAGCATAAACCGCGCTGCCCACCGACATCGTCGAGCGGGAGGCGACGGCGCCGGCGCTGGGAACACCGGAATCGCTGTCGCCATGCGCGATTTCGACCTGGTTCACCGGTAGACCAAGCCGTTCGGCGGCGAGCCGGCGATAGAGCGTGGCGTGTCCCTGCCCGCTCGGGCCGATGCCGATCGACAGCAGCAGGCGGCTGCCGCCCGGGAAGGCGATCTTTGCCCCCTCCCCGGGCTGGCCGCCGGCGATTTCGAGGAAGCAGCCGACGCCGAGCCCGCGCCGCTTGCCGCGCGCTGCCGACCGGGCACGGCGCTGCGGATACCCGGCGACATCGGCACGCAGCAGCGCCGCGTCGATCAGCGGCGCAAAATCGCCGCTATCGAATACCGTGCCGAGCGCGGTCTTGAACGGCAATTGCGCCGGCTGGATCAGGTTGCGGCGGCGCAATTCGACCGGGTCGATGCCGAGCTGCCGCGCGGCCGTATCGATCAGCCGTTCGAGGCAGTAATTCGCCTCCGGCCGCCCCGCGCCGCGGTACGGTCCGGTCGGCACCGTGTTGGTGAAGACGCAGCGAATCCTGAGCCCGATCCGCGGGATGTCGTACATGCCGGGCAGACAGCGGGCAAAATTGGCGGTGGCGATGAACGGACCGTGCGAGGTCAGGTACGCGCCCATGCTGGCGAGCGCGTCGATGTCGAGGGCGAGAAACCTGCCGTCGGCATTGAGCGCCAGCGCCGCTTCCGTGACGGTGTCGCGCGCCTGATTGTCGCTGAGAAACCCTTCGGACCGCGTCGCCAGCCAGCGCACCGGCCGGCCGGTCATCCTTGCCGCCAGCAGCAGCGCCGCGTATTCAGGATAGGCCGTCGTGCGCATGCCGAAGGCGCCGCCGACATCGCCGGTGACGACGCGCACCGTCTCGGCGGAAACACCGAGGCTCGCCGCCACATGCTGGCGCAAGACGATCGCGCTTTGCGAGGCGCAATAGAGCGTGTAGCGGCCGCTCTCGGCGTCGTATTGGGCGAGCGCGCCGCGCGGTTCCATCGGCGCCATGACGATCCGCTGGTTGATAAGGCGCACGCGCACAATATGCGCCGCCTTCGCGAACGCGTCGTCGAGGGTCCGGCGGGCATCCGGGTCCGGGGCGAAGCCGTGCCAATCGACCGCGACATTGCCCGGCGCCTGGGGCCACACGCGCGGCGCCTCGGGACGAACCGCGCCGGCAAGGTCGGTGACCGCTTGGCGCGCCTCGTACTCGACCGCGACCCGCTCGGCGCCGTCGCGCGCCGCCGCCTCGCTATCGGCGACGACCAACGCCACCGGGTCGCCGACATGGCGCACGGCATCGCCCGCCAATGCCCGATGCGGCGGGATCACCATGTCGGCACCGCCCGGAACCGGCGTGATCAGGTTGATGTCGCCGAGCCCGGCGCATTCGAGATCGGCGGCGGTCAGCGCCGCGACGACGCCCGGCACCGCCCGCGCGGCCCCAGTGTCGATCGCGCGAATACCGGCCGCAGCATGCGGCGAGCGCACGAAGGCGGCATAGGCGGCGCCGGTCGCCCGCTCGTCGTCGAGAAAATGCCCGGCCCCGGTCACCAGCCGGAAATCCTCGAAGCGCGGCTCGAAGCCGTCGTTCATGCCCATCCGCCTCTGTTTGTTTCCGGCCCCCAATCCCGGCGGGCGAGCATACACCGATCGCCGGCGGCGCACGCCTGCCGCATCGCGCCCGAGATCCTCGTCGTGCGCGGCCTGGCTGCCGGCAGCCGCGCGACGAGATCGCGCCGATGCCGCAGCCGGCTGCTGCGACGGCGCTTAACAGACGGCCCCGTTGCTGATTTAATGGTGGCTGGTGCTCGATCAGCACCGCTGAACGAGCGCCGTCGAGGGGGGATTCGCATGCTGCGAGTTGGAGCGCGCCGCCGCGGCGCGCCACCCGTGTGCCATCCCCGCCGCATCGGGCGGCACTAGCGCGGGGATCCGCCGCCCTCCGATGGCCATCGACCTCAATCTGCTGATCAACGCCGTCGTCGCCGGCCTTCTGCTCGGCGGCTTTTATGCCGCGGTCAGCGTCGGCATCACGATCTCGTTCGGGATGCTCGACATCGCCAACATCGCGCAGCCCGCCTTCATCCTGATGGGCTCCTACGCGGCCTATCTGATCAACCGCAGTCTGCACCTCGATCCGATCCTGATCGGCGTGGTCATGACGCCGGTGTTTTATGTGCTCGGAATGGCGGTGTACCGGCTCTACTACCACTCGTTCGAGCGCCACGGCGACCAGTCGATCCAGGGATTGGCGTTTTTCTTCGGCCTGCTGTTCGTCGGCGAAGTCTCGCTGGTGCTGATCTTCGGGGTCGATTACCGCTTTGTCGAAGCAAGCTATATCGGCCCCAGCCTCAAATTCGGCATCCTCGACCTGCCGCTGAGAATGCTGATCCCGTGCGTAATTTCGCTGCTGGCGATCGGGCTGTTGCAATTCTTCCTCTCGCACAGCTTTCTCGGCCGGGCGATCCTGGCGGTGTCGCAAGACGGGCCGGCGCTGCAGTTGATGGCCGCCAACCCGACGCGGATCAAGCAGGCCGCGTTCGGCATTTCGATCGCGACCAGCTCATTGGCCGGCGCGTTCCTGATCATCATCCAGCCGGTCGAACCCTCCATCGGGCGCGACTATATCGGGCGCATCTTCGCAATCTGCGTGCTCGGCGGCATGACCAGCCTGCCGGGGATGATCGTCGCCTCGATCATCCTCGGCGTCGTCGAGAGCATCACCGCGACGTTCTACGGGCCGTCCTGGGCGCCCGCGGTCTCATTCGGCTTTCTGCTGGTGGCGCTGGCCTGGCGCCCGGCCGGGTTGATGGGACGCTAGCGGTGCGCAACAGCGTCTTCTGGCTGTTGGCCGCACTGTCCGGCGTCGCCTTTCTCGCGGTGACGCGGGCGCTGATCGCCAACGAATATTATTACTTCGCCGCCTATGTGGTGCTGCAGTACATCGTGTTGTCGACCGGGTGGAACATCCTCGGCGGCTATACCGGATACACCAATTTCGGCACCGGCGCGTTCTTCGCGCTCGGCGCCTACGCTTCGGTGGTATTGCACAAGACGGTTTCGGTGCCGTTGCCGGTGATGATGCTGGTCGGCGGCATCATTTCCGGCGTCATCGGCCTCGGCACCGGCTATCTGACCCTGCGGCTGCGCGGCGTGTTTTTCGCGATCGCAACGCTGGCCATGGCGATCGTGATGCAGACCCTGATCGTCAACTGGGATTTCGTCGGCGGCTCGCGCGGCGTCTATATCATCCGCCCGGCCTCGGCGCCGATCGCCGGCTCGTATATCCAGTACCTCTATACGCTGATGCTGGTGCTGGCGGTAATCTCGGTCGGCATCGCCCGGACCATCGAGCGCTCTCGCCTCGGCCTCGGTTTTGCCGCGATTCGCGATGACGAGCAGGCGGCCGAGGCCGGGGGCGTGCCGACATTGCGCCTCAAATTGATCTCGACGACCTTGAGCGGGGCGTTGATGGGCATGGCCGGCGCGCCATTGCCCTATTACGTGACCTATCTCGACCCCGATTCGAGCTTCAGCCTTGCCTATGCGGTCAATGCCGTCGCGATGCCGGTGGTCGGCGGCATGACGTCGTGGATCGGCCCGGTGGTCGGATCGATCCTGCTTGGGACGATCCAGCAATTGGCGACGGTGACGATTTCGTCGGCGCTCAACCTGCTGATCGTCGGGCTCTTGTTGATCGGGTTCGTCATCATCGCGCCCAACGGCATCGTCGGGCTGGTGCTGTCGTGGCGACGGCGGGCGCGGGCGCGATGACCGGCCCGGCATTGCTCGAGGTGCGAGGCCTCGGCAAGCGGTTTGGCGGGTTCGTCGCGCTCGACGGCATCGACCTGACAATCAACGCCGGCGACCGGGTCGGGCTGATCGGGCCGAACGGGTCGGGCAAATCGACACTGGTCAACTGCCTGTGCGGCACCCTGCGCAACGAGACCGGCACGGTCTCGTTCGACGGCCGGCCGGTCAACGGGCTGATCGCGCACCACCGCACGCGGCTCGGCCTCGCCCGCAGCTTCCAGCTGCCGAAGCCGTTTCGCACCCTGACTCTCAACGACAACATCCGGGTGCCGCTGGTCTATACGGTCAATGCGCGGCACGGGCAGCACCTGTCGGAGGCGCAGATGGCCGTGCGCTGCCGGGAATTGCTCGACGATGTCGGGCTGGCCGACAAGGCCACGCGCCTGCCCGGCGACCTCACCCAGGTCGAGATGCGCAAGCTCGAACTGGCGCGCGCGGTGGCGACCCAGCCGCGGCTGTTGTTCGCCGACGAGGCGATGGCCGGATTGTCGCCCTCCGAGGTCGAGGAAATCCTCGCGGTGCTGTTTCGCCTCAACGAGCAGGGCATCACGATCGTGCTGATCGAGCACATCATGCGCGCGGTGATGAACTTCTCGACCCGGCTCGTGGTATTGGTCGCCGGGCACAAGGTGGCGGACGGCGACCCGCAGGAGACGATCCGCAACCCGGAGGTGGAAAGGGCCTATCTTGGCGAATAGCCTGGCGCTCACCGGGGTCAATGCCGGCTATGGCCGGGTGCGGGTGCTGGAAAACGTCAGCGTCTCCGTCGCCCATGCCGAGACCGTGGCGCTGCTCGGCACCAACGGCAACGGCAAAAGCACCCTGATGAAATGCATCATGGGGATGTTGCGGCCGGCCAGCGGGAGCATCGTCGCCGAGATCGACGGGGCGCGGCACGACCTCGTCGGCCGCACCACCGAGGAGATCGTCGACCTCGGCATCGCGCTGGTGCCGGAAGGGCGCCGCCTCTTCCCCAAATTGACGGTCGAGGAAAACCTGCTGCTCGGCGCGTTTCGCCGCAGTGCGCGCGCGCTCATCACACGCAACCTCGATTCCGCCTACGCGACGTTTCCCGTGTTGCGCGAGCGCCGCCGGCAACTCGCCGGCAGCATGTCCGGCGGCGAACAGCAAATGCTGGCGCTGGCCCGCGCGCTGATGTCGGAGCCGCGCATCCTGCTGATCGACGAACCGTCGGTCGGCCTCGCGCCGATCCTCGTCAGCCGCACCATCGACAAGATCAAGGAATTGAAGGAACGCTTCGAGTTGACCGTGCTGATGGCCGAACAGAACTTCAACCAGGCGGTGCGCATTGCCGACCGCGGCTACGTCATCGTCCACGGCCATATCGCGTTTGAAGGCCACAATACGGACGAACTCAACAACAATGAGCTCGTCCGTAAATTCTATCTCGGCCTGTAACGCCGTTCACGCTTGAGCCTGCCATCGCCGCGGCGATAGCGGCAAAATCCGTCGAATTCGACGCAAATCCCGTTGCAATTTGCAGCGAGCGTTTACGTATAGATATAATTAACTATATTTGGCCGCAGAAAACCTGATCTTGAATTATTTGGCACGGTTGGCACGTCGCTTGAGAAGAAACCGATGCCGGCAGGTCGCCGGCAGATGTTTCCTGGAGGCGACGATGAGGTTTGCGAAGAAAATCGTGCTCGGCACCGCGGCGGCGCTGCTCGTCACGGCGGCCGGCTTTCCCCACCAGATCGCCGCGATCTATCACAGCAGCTACCCGGCGGACCCGCACAAGGCCCACGCACTCGCCCTGTGCCAGCAGGACAACAGCTCGTTCATCCGCTTTCTGCCAAGCGAGCGCGCCGATTGCTATGCGCGGATGCGGACCGTGGTCGGCGACAATACCGGCATCTGGAGCAGGCACGACCGCAGCGTGATGCACCTGGCCCAGCTGACCCATTCCCAGTTGACCCGCTAGAGGCGACGGCCGGTCAGAATTCCGACGCGTAGCCGCCATCGACCGGGATCGCCGCGCCGGTAACGAAATCGGATGCCGGCGCGGCGAGAAACACGGCCGTGCCCGAGAGATCGTCGGGCACGCCCCACCGCCCCGCCGGCGTGCGCGCCAATACCCGCTCGTTGAGCCCCGCCACCTGGTCGCGTGCATCACGGGTCAATTCGGTATCGATCCAGCCGGGCAGTACCGCGTTGACCTGGATGTTGTCGCGCGCCCAGGCGGTGGCTAACGACTTGGTCATCTGCACGATGCCGCCCTTGCTCGACGAATAGGGCGCGGCATAAGCGCCGCCGAACACCGACATCATCGACCCGATATTGATGATCTTGCCGCCGCCGTTGCGTTTCATCACCGGGTGCGCCGCCTGGCAGCAGACGAAAGCGCCGGTCAGGTTGGTGTTCAACACGGCCTGCCATTCCTCGACCGTATAGGTCTCGGGCGGCTTGCGGATCGACATGCCGGCATTGTTGACGAGGATGTCGAGCCGGCCGAAACGCCCCACGACCGCCTCCACCATGGCCCGGCACGAAGCCGGATCGGCGACGTCGAGCGCGACGAAGGCGGCTTCTGCCCCCAAGGCCGCCAATTCGGCCATCGCTGCCTCGGACTTGGCGCGGTTGCGCGCGGCCACGGCCACCGCCGCACCGGCCGCCGCGAGGCCGCGCGCCATGCCGAGCCCAATGCCGCCATTGCCGCCGGTAACCACGGCGACGCGCCCGGTGAGGTCGAACAATTTCATCCTGCTGCTCCGGCTCCGTCCGCCGCGGCGCACCATAACGGCACGACGGCAGCGCGCCAATGCCGCACCGGGCTCCCACCACTGCACGCTGGGCATCGCTCCCGCAGCAATGTATCTATTCGGCTATAACGAAGGGGGGATTTCGATGCGACGAATGGTTTTCGTGTTCGGATTGATCGGCGCCGCCGCGGGGCTTGCCGCACCGCTGCCGGCCCTCGCCGCACCGGCATCGCCGGTGGTGGTTTTCGCCGCGGCGAGCCTCAAGAATGCACTCGACGCAATCAATGCCGAATGGCAGAAAAGCGCCGGCAATCATGCCGTGATCGACTACGCCGCCAGTTCGACGCTGGCCAAGCAGATCGAGAATGCGGCGCCGGCCGACGTATTCATATCGGCCGATCTCAAGTGGATGAATTATCTCGACGGCAAGAAGTTGATCGCCGACAGGACCCGCGTGAACCTGCTCGGCAACGTGCTGGTGCTGATCGCGCCGAAGGACAGCACGGTGACGACGACGATCGCTCCGAATTTCCCGCTTGCCAAGCTGCTCGGCAATGGGCGGCTGGCAATGGCCGACCCGGCCGTGGTGCCCGCCGGCATCTACGGCAAGGCGGCACTGACCAAGCTCGGCGTGTGGCCGTCGGTAGCGGGGCGGGTCGCGGCGGCGGAGAATGTGCGCGCCGCCTTGCTGCTGGTGTCGCGCGGCGAGGCCCCGCTCGGCATCGTCTACAAGACCGATGCGGCGGTCGATCCCGGGGTCAAGGTGGTGGCCACCTTCCCACCGCGCAGCGTGCCGCCGATCATCTACCCGATGGCCGTGACGGCGAGCTCGCACAACCCCAAGGCGGCCGCCTTTGCCGCCTATCTGCGCGGTCCCGCGGCCCGCAAGATTTTCGAGGCCGCGGGGTTCGCGGTGCTCGCTCCGGGCGGATGAACCTGGCTTGAGCTCGCTTTTTGCGCTTTCGCCCGATGAGCTGACGGCGGTTCGCCTGTCGCTGTGGGTCGCCCTATGGGCGATGGCGGCGAGCCTGCCGTTCGGGCTGGGGGTTGCCGTGCTGCTGGCACGCGGCCGGTTCTGGGGCAAATCGCTGCTGAACGCGATTGTGCACCTGCCGCTGGTAATGCCGCCGGTCGTCACCGGCTTCATCCTGCTGTTGCTGTTCGGGCGGCGCGGTCCGCTCGGCCGGTTCTTTGCCGACACGTTCGGCATCGTATTCGCGTTCCGCTGGACCGGTGCCGCGCTGGCCAGCGCGGTGATGGGGTTTCCGCTGATGGTGCGGGCGATCCGCCTGTCGCTCGACGCCGTCGACCGCCGCCTCGAAGACGCCGCCGCAACCCTCGGCGCCAATGCCGCCTGGGTCTTCGTGACCGTGACCCTGCCGCTGATCCTGCCGGGCATCGTCGCCGGGATGATCCTGTCGTTTGCCCGCTCGCTCGGCGAGTTCGGCGCGACGATCACCTTTGTCTCGAACATCCCCGGCCAGACCCAGACCCTGCCGATCGCGATCTACGTCCTCACCCAGGTGCCGGGCGGCGATCTCGGCGCTTTGCGCCTGACCCTGGTCGCGGTGGTGATCTCGATCGCGGCGCTCTTCGCCTCCGAGGCGATCGCCTACCGCGCGACCCGACACGGGGCCGCCTCGTGACGCTGAGCGTGACGATCGACCATCGCCTCGGCAATTTTCGGCTCGATATCGCGTTCGAAAGCGCCGGCGGGCTGACCGCTTTGTTCGGGCGCTCGGGTGCCGGCAAGACCTCGGTCATCAACGCGATCGCCGGGCTGATCCAGCCGGATAACGGGCGGATCGTCGTCGACGGTACGGTATTGACCGATACGCGGAATCGCGTGTTCGTGCCGGTGCATCGCCGCCGCGTCGGCTATGTGTTTCAGGAGGGCCGGCTGTTTCCGCATCTGACGGTGCGGCGGAACCTCGTCTATGGGCGCCGCTTCGCCCCGGATGCCGGCGGCATGGCAGAGATCGATCAGGTCGTCGGGCTGCTCGGCATTGGCGGCCTGTTGTCGCGGCGGCCGATTCACCTGTCGGGCGGGGAGAAACAGCGCGTCGCCATCGGCCGTGCGTTGCTGGCGCGCCCGCGCCTCCTCGTCATGGACGAGCCGCTCGCCTCGCTCGACGAGCCGCGCAAGGCCGAGATCATGCCCTATATCGAACGCCTGCGCGACGAGATGCGGATACCGATCGTTTATGTCAGCCACTCGATCGCCGAGGTCGCCCGGTTAGCCAACAACCTGGTCGTACTGGCTGACGGCAGGGTCGCAGCTTCCGGAGCCCCGGCCGCGGTGATGAGCCGGCTCGACCTGTTTCCGCTCGCCGGGCAACCCGAGGCCGGCGCGATGCTGGCCACCACAATCGCCGGCGAGGATGCCCGCTTCGGCCTTACCGTGCTGCGCACCGCGGCCGGGGAATTGCGGGTGCCCCACCTCGACCTCGCCGTCGGCACCGCGTTGCGCGTGCGCATCCGGGCGCGCGATGTAATGATCGCGCTGGTTCGGCCCGAAGGGCTGAGCGCGCTCAATGTCTTGCCGGGAACCGTGGCCGAGATCGGCGCCGCCGACGGGCCGGTGGTCGAGATCAGGCTCGACTGCGCCGGAGAGCCGCTGATCGCCCGGCTCACGCGGCGATCGATCGAGACGCTCGGGCTTCTGCCCGGACGGCCGGTCTATGCGGTGATCAAGAGCATCGCCTTCGACAGCCATGCCTTTGCCGGCACCCTTCCGGGCGGCGGCGGCGGTGCCGATGCCGACATGATGCTGGGGTGAACGGCTTTCGCCAGAATCCTAATCCAGCGGCGGTTCCTTCGATTCCGGCGGCTCGGCCTCGGCGAGCGCGGCGGCGAGAGCGCCGACATGGTCGGCGCCGGCGGCCGCCGCCCGCTCCTCGATGGCGCGGTAATGGCGTATCACGGCTCGGCCGAGCCCGGTCAACACGGCGCCGCCGCCATGGGCGCCCCCGGTCTGGGCCGCGACCACCGGCTCGCGGAAGCAGCGGTTGAGGCTGTCGACGAGCAGCCAGGCGCGCCGGTACGACATGCCCATCTCGCGCCCGGCCGCCGAAATCGATCCCTTCGCCTCGATCAGTTCGAGCAGCCGGATCTTTCCCGGCCCGATGGCGCGGTCGCCGTCGAAGTCGATCCGCAGGGTCAGCCGCGCCATTGCCGCAGTCTCGCCGGGCCGGGCCTCATCGGCAGCCTCACTCCACCTTCATCAGCTCGACATCGAAAATCAGCGTCGCAAAGGGCGGGATCACGTCGCCGGCGCCGTGGGCGCCATAGGCCAACTGGGGCGGGATGATCAACGTGCGCTTGCCGCCGACCCGCATGCCGGGGACGCCCTCGTCCCAGCCCTTGATGACATGGCCGCCGCCGAGCTTGAACGAGAACGGCTCGCCGTGGTCGTAGGAGCTGTCGAACTTCGTGCCCTTCTTGCCGTTCTGATACAGCCAGCCGGTATATTGCACGGTGACGGTGCGGCCGGAGACGGCTATGGCGCCGCTTCCGGTTTGGGTATCGACATATTTGAGGCCGTCCGGCATTTCGGTCATCGTCCCCTGCGCTCCTTCCGCCCGCGGCGCGGGCACCGATAGCGACAACAGCGCCAGCGCCGCGGCGGCGCAGGCTAAGCGGATTGGCTTGATCATGGCGAGGTATGCTACATCCCATATAGACGGCGGGAACGGCGGCCGGCATGGCGACAACCGGCGGCGACGCGATCTCTCGTGTTGCCGCCAATCCCGGCGCCGCGCGCGACGATATCACGATCGGGCGCACGGTCGTCCTGTTGTTCTTTGCCGGCACCCGGCCCATCTGAACCCTCTTTCGCCAACGGATGATCATGCCTGAGCTCATTCACGCCGCATTTCCGGGTCGTCTGGTCATCGTCGGGTTCGGCAGCATCGGCCAGGGCGTCCTGCCGCTGATCCGCCGCCATGTCGCGCTGCCGCCCGACCGGATCACGATCATCACCGCCGAGAAGCGCGGCCGCTCCGTCGCCGCGGAATACGGCGTCCGCTTTGTCGAAACGCCGCTGACGCGGGAGAATTATCGCGCGGTTCTCGATACCGTGCTTGGCCCCGGCGATTTCCTGCTTAACGTGTCGGTCGACGTGTCGAGCCTGGCGCTGATCGAATTCTGCCAGGAGCGGGGTGCGCTCTATCTCGATACCTGCATCGAACCGTGGCCCGGCGGCTATACCGATCCCGGTCTGTCGCCGGCGGCGCGGTCAAATTACGCGCTTCGCGAGAGTGCCCTGGCGCTGCGCAGCCGCAGCCCCGACGGGCCGACCGCGGTCATCACCCACGGCGCCAACCCGGGCCTGGTGTCGCATTTCGTCAAGCAGGCGCTTGTCGATCTCGCCGCCGCCGGCACCGCCATTCCGGCCGACCGCGACGGCTGGGGCCGACTCGCCGAGGCGATCGGGGTCAAAGCCATCCACATTGCCGAGCGCGACACGCAGGTCGCCGCGCTCCCCAAATTGCCGGGGGAGTTCGTCAATACCTGGTCGATCGACGGGTTCTTCAGCGAGGGATCGCAACCGGCGGAACTCGGCTGGGGCACGCATGAGCGGCATTTTCCAGCCGACGGGCGGGAGCATGCAGCGGGCAGCCGGGCGGCGATCTATCTGCTGCGGCCGGGCGCGGCGACACGGGTGCGCAGCTGGACCCCGCTCGAAGGTCCCTATCTCGGGTTCCTGATCACCCACGGCGAATCGATCTCGATTGCCGATTACCTGACCGTGCACGATGGCGGCCAGGCGCGCTATCGGCCGACCTGCCACTATGCCTACCACCCGTGCGACGACGCGGTGTTGAGCCTGCATGAGCTGGGGGGCAAGAACTGGGAGTTGCAGACCCGCAAGCGCCTGATCGTCGACGAGATCACGGCCGGGATCGACGAACTGGGCGTATTGCTGATGGGGTCGTCGCGCGGGGTGTACTGGTACGGCTCGCGCCTGTCGATCGAGGAGGCGCGGCGGGCGGTGCCGCATAACAACGCGACCTCGCTTCAGGTGACCGCGGCGGTGCTCGCCGGGATCGTCTGGGCGATCGAGAACCCGCGCCGCGGCATCGTCGAGCCGGACGAGATGGATTACGCTCGCGTGCTCGAGATCGCCGGCCCTTACCTCGGCGAGATGGTCGGCGTGTGGGGCGACTGGACACCGCTCCAAGACCGCGAGCGCCTTTTTCCCGAAGACCTCGACCGCGACGATCCCTGGCAGTTCAAGAACATCAGGGTCGTCTGACCGGGCCGCTCGGCGGGTCGCCCGGGCGATGTTGCGCGTGCCGGCGCCCGGCGCATGATGCGAGCCCGCTCGCTACAGCACGCCGAGCGTCGTCGCGACCAGCCAGAACAGCGCCAACGAAACCGCCGCCACGATCAGCACCAGAATGGCGCGCAATATCCGAACCATCTGGACAGCGATCGGCGGTGCCGGCCGCTCGTTTTCGAGCTCGACGAGGTAGTCGCTCTCCGCCGCGTCATGCCGCTGACCCGGCGGCGTCATCGCCTGCACCATTCCCCCTCCGCCTGCAAAGGCCTCGCCATAGTTATAGGGCGCACGGGCCAGCGCTTTTCCAAATCAGTTAGAGCATGGTCCATTCGTGTTGAAACATTTTTACCCTTCGTCATGCCCGGACTTGATCCGGGCATCTGCGAGACCTACCGCTTCATCCCAGATGGCCGGGTCACCCCCGGATGGCCACCCTGCGGGCGTTCCGGGGGCGGTCATGGCGATTGATGCGATCTGATCGGATACCGCTCTAACCTGTTAGTCATCAATGCGAATCGGTTGCGGGAGCGACCATAAAGACCCTCTGTGATCAACTTATGCTTTAGCACAGAATCGGATCGCGTTGAACCGCCCGGCTGCGACACCCCGTCGCGGCATCCGGTTAATGACCGGCCGCCTTTGCCGGACCGGCAGCCGCAGATCCGGGCTCGGGTTCCAGCCCCGATTCGAGCACCGGCGGCGGCCCCGGCTCGCCCGCAGCCTCGGCCTGTGCCGGCAGCATCG
>JASHNY010000027.1 GCA_030041385.1 Alphaproteobacteria bacterium | reverse complement strand
CCCGCCGTGGCGCGCGGCGGACGGCCGCGTCGCGCCGCTTCGCCGGCCGGCGGCGCGGCGGCCTCACCGCCGGCATGGCGCAGCACCTCCTCCGGCGACACCCCGAGAAAAGCGGCGATCTGCACCGCTTCCAGGGCCTTCACCTGGCGCTCGCCCTTGATCATGCGCGAGATCGCCGATGCGGCAAGGCCGAGATGGCGTGCCAGATCGGCCTGCGAGGCGCCGGCCCGTTGCAACGACTGCTGCAGCCACATTGCATCGATCATATCAATATCGCAAATTATCATATTGACACGATAACACTATACAATATATCGCTCGTGCGACATTCGCAAGAGGGGGAGAAGAGTGCCGTGAAGGTCCTCGATCGTGAACGCGACGGCGGCGCGGCAGAGCAAGGGGGCGGGGAGGGGTGCGCATACCCGGTGATGGGCGCCGACGGCGCGGGACGATGCATTCCCTGCGGTGCGCCGCGCCGGCCTGGCTCGTCCTATTGCGCCGAGCACCATGCACTGTGTCATGTCTCCGGCGGCAGCGTGGCCGAGCGCCGCCGGCTGCGCGAAGCCGAGGCGCTGGCACGGGCGGTTGGCGGGCGGCGCGGCCGCCCGGCGCGCCTGCCGCCGGAGCGGTTCCTGCGCCGGCTCGAACGGGCGGCGCAGTTTTTTTTGCGGCCGAATTGTTCCTGTTATGTTCGTAAGGATCGCCGGCTATGACCCGCTCGGCCAGGCCCAAAGCGGCGGTATCCAGGGCGGACGATCCGGTCACGTCCGAACGCAGGCGGCACGGCCCGATCGAACCGAGCCCGCATCCGATCGCCGACGAGGCGGGGCGCCCGGCGCGGCCCTATCGTGCGGTCGATACGTTGCAGATCATGGAACGCCGCGGCTCGATCACCGCTGCGATGCGCCAGGCAGGCGAGGATTTCCGCCATTGCTTTGCGCAGGCACAGCTCGATCCCTTGCGCGCCGTAGACCTGTCGCGGCTGCATCTCGGCGAGCGCGGCAGCCGCGTCGACCGCAACCCGCCGGGGCTGCGCATCGAGGCGGCGCGACGCGCCGTCTGGCAGGCAATCGAGGCGCTGGGCGGGATCGCCTCGCCAGCCGGCTCCTGCCTGTGGCATGTGTTGGGGTGGGAGCGCTCGCTGAAGGAGTGGGCGCTCGAACAGGGCTGGAGCGGCCGGCGGGTGAGCCAGGAGGCGGCGTCGGGCATATTTGTGGCGGCTCTCGGTGCCCTCGAAACGCATTTTCGCCAACGCCGTAATTGCTAAAATAGCATTTATCACTTGACAAATCCGGATCGATCTGATACAAGATCGCCATCCTGAGCGAAGTGGGACACGAGATCGCCGCCGGCGAGCGCCGCGCCGGCGCCGGGTCCCGCCGCCTTTGATCGTGAGGATGGTTCTTGGCATCTCGGTCGCGGCGTCGGGCAGGCTCTGATCCGGCGCCGAAACGCCGGTCGCGGCGAGCGGCACCCGAGAACGAGGCGGCCGCGCACGCGCACGAGCTGGAAGAGGTGGCGGCGCGCCTCAATATCACCGTCGAGCGCGTGCTCGAGGAATACGCCCGCATCGCTTTCGCCGATCTCGGTCACATCGTCGATTGGAAATCGGACAGCGTCGTCATCAAGCCGGTGGAGAGCATCGACGCTGCGGACACCGCGGCGATCGCGGAAATCACCGCTGCCGGCTCGGGCGGCGCCAGCTACCGGGTCAAAATGTACAACAAGAAGGCGGCCCTCGACGCCATAGCCCGCTGTCTCGGCATGTTCCCGCCACCGGCGCAACGGCAGGGCGGCGAAGCCCCTTCCGATGCGTCGGAGGATCCTCGTGAAGTGCTTAAGCGCCGCCTGGCTCGCCTCGCTGCCAGCGGCGACGAGGAACTGGCTGATCGACGGGCTGACGAAGACCCAGGCGGACACACTCAATCATGACTGGCGCCTATGGGCCCGCGACAGCCAGAAGCCCCCGCCGGGCAACTGGCGGGTGTGGCTCTTGCTTGCGGGGCGCGGTTTCGGCAAGACCCGCACCGGCGCCGAAATGGTGCGCGCACGGGTGGCGCAGGGGGCGCAGCGCGTCGCGCTGGTCGCGCCGACCGCTGCCGATGCGCGCGACGTGATGGTCGAAGGAGAAAGCGGCCTGCTGGCGATCGCGCCGGCGGAGGAAAGGCCGCTCTACGAGCCGTCGAAGCGGCGGCTGACCTGGCCCAGCGGAGCGATTGCGACGACCTACAGCGCCGACGAACCCGAGCGCCTCAGGGGTCCGCAGCACGATTTTGCCTGGTGCGACGAGCTCGCCGCGTGGCGCTATCCGCAGGCCTGGGACATGCTGATGTTCGGGTTGCGGCTCGGCACCGACCCGCGCGCGGTGGTCACGACAACCCCGCGCCCGACCAAATTGATCCGCACTCTGGTCAGCGACCCGAACGTCGCCGTGACCCGCGGCGCCACCGCCGAAAACCGTGTCAACCTGGCGCCGGCCTTCATCGAGCAGATCGTGCGCCGCTATGAAGGCACCCGGCTCGGGCGCCAGGAGCTCGACGCCGAGATTCTCGAAGATGTGCCCGGGGCGCTGTGGTCCCGCGCGACGATCGAGGCCGCACACGCGACGGCCGCACCCGAATTGGAGCGCATCGTCGTCGCCATCGATCCGGCCGCGACCAGTGGCGGCAACTCGGACGAGACCGGCATCGTCGTCGTCGGCCGAGCCGCGACGGCGGAGGGCACCGCGCACGGCTATGTGCTGGCCGACCTGTCCGGCCGCTACGCACCGCCCGAATGGGCCAAGGTGGCGTTGGCGGCGTGGCATGTGCACGGCGCCGACCGCATCGTCGCCGAGGTCAACAACGGCGGCGAGATGGTCGAGGCGACGCTGCGGGTCGTCGATCCCAGCGTGCCCTTCACCGCCGTCCGGGCGGCGCGTGGCAAGGTTGCGCGGGCCGAGCCGGTCGCCGCGCTGTATGAACAGGGGCGGGTGCACCATGTCGGGGCCTTCCCGCAGCTCGAAGACCAGATGTGCGCCTTTACCGGCAATTTCGACCGCGCCACCGCCGGCTATTCGCCGGATCGGGTCGATGCGCTGGTGTGGGGCCTTAGCGAGCTTCTGGTCGGGAAGATGGCCGATGCAGGCATCTTCGAGGTCTACCGCCGGCTCGCCGCGACAGGAGGTGATACGCGATGACGCTGTTCGTCAAGGATGCCAATACCGCCGTGCAGGCGCTGTCGACGGCAATCGACGGCAACGGCAACCTGGTGCCGGTACATGCGCCGGCGGCGACCAATGCCCAGGGGGTGTCGACCCCGGTCGGCCCGCAGAACCCGCTGCCGGTGATCAATGCGGCCGGGGCGGCGGCGAGCGACGGCAGCGGCGCGGTTGCCGCCGGCGGCACCGCCCAATCGCTGTTCGGCGGCGTGGTGCCCGCGAACGGGTTTCTGGTGCAGAACAACTCGTCGGCGGCGCTGTGGATTTCGGATGTCGGCGCTGCCTCCGCCGGCGGCGCCAGCATCCAGCTGATTGCCGGTGGGGGCATCTTTGCGACGCCGCCCGGCTATAGGCCCGCCGGCGCGGTCAGCCTGTTCGGCGCGACCACCGGGCAGATTTTCGCCGCGCGCCGCTGGTAGCCCGCCGTGATGACGAGATGGGTCGACCGCGCCCTCGCGCCTGCCGCGTTCGTGTTGTGCCTGGCCTTCGGCTGGAGCGCCCTGGCGCAATCGGCGGGCAATTTCTCGACGCTGTCGGCGAGCGGAACGGCAACGCTCGACGGCCAGGTGCTGATCTGCTCGGGGCAGCCGTGGATCGACGTGCGCTGCCCGAACATGGCAGGAGGCGCAGCCGGGGACGACAGCCACGACGACACCGCGGCGATCCAGGCCGCGATCAACGCGGCGGTGGCCAACAACTGGCCGCTGCACCTCGGTGCCGGCACCTACAAGGTGTCAAGCGAGATCACGATCGATTACGCCGGCCAGTCGGGCAGCGGCTTTCGCCTGATTTCCGACGGCGCGACGATCGACGGCCGCACGATCGCCTCCGGGCCGGTGTTGCAGGTCGAGTGCTCGGGCGGCACCACGGCGAGCGCGGCCAATTGCTTCTACTTCAAGGAGCAGGGCACGCTGTTCGTCGATGCCGACACGCCTTCCTATGCGGTCGCGATCGGCAAGCCCGATTTCTCCGACGCACAAAACTCGATCCGCATCGACCACCTGATCGTCAACAATGCCAGCACTGCCGCCGGCGCTGGCGGATTGCAGCTCAACTATGTGCTCGACAGCAGTGTCTATGCGGTCGCCGATTCGGCCGGCGGCGCGGCCGGCATCGCCCTCGAGCAGACGCAGTTTTCGCGCATTGCCGGCGCCGGGTCGGCCGCCGGCACCGGCGGCACTGCACTGCTGCTCGAAAACGGCTACAATTTCTCGAACACGATCTTCGCCTTCGACATGGAGGCGTCGCCGACCTGTCTTGCCATCACCTTTGCCCATGACGGGCAGAACAGCTTCATCTCGCCTTATTTCAACTGCGTCACCGCGGTTTCGGCGACGGCGAGTACACATAATCTGCTGATCAACCCAACCTATGCCGCGGCGGTGGTCAACCGCGGCCCGCAATCGGTCGGCATCCAGGTCAGCGGCAGCGGCAACTGGGCCCAGTGGCAGTTTCCGGCGACGGCGAGTTTCACCGCGGCCGGGATCGACAGCGGAACCGTGGTGTCGTCTTACAACACGAGCGGTGCGTCGCTGGCGGTGACATTGCCGGCGCCGGCCGCGGTCGGGGCCGGCTGGTGGATGGGATTTGCCACCGACAACGGCAAGGGCATGACCGTGACCGCGCCGACCGGCTCAATCCTGGCGGGGGGCAAGGCGCTGTCGTCGGCGACGCTGGGGCCAGGCAATTACGAGTATCTGCAATTGCAGTCGGACGGGAGCAATTTCCGCGTCGTCGCCGGCACCCGCAACACGCTCGCCACCAATGGGCTCGAAAGCCGGGACTGGCCTGGCAACTGGCTCTACCCGCCCGGTCCCGGCTACGCCGCGCAGCTCGCCGACAACGGCAACGTCGTGTCGAGCTACGGCACCGCGAGCGGCCTCGCCGTGACGCTGCCGCCGACCGCGGGGCTGCCCGCGGGCTGGTCGATGGGGTTTGCCACCGACCAGGGAAAGAGCCTGACGATCGCCGTCAACGGCAGCGGCGGCGGCTACATCCTTTATCCGCTGGCCAACCCGGCGCCGCAGACCACGCTGAGCCTGGCCGGCAACAATTACGAGTACGTCGCATTGCAATATGACGGCAGCGGCAATTTCCGGGTCGAGCAGGTGACGCCGGCGACGGCGCAGTCTCTCGGCCTGGCCGGGACCGGCGGCATCGACCGGTGGAGCTTTCCGGCGGTCAGCGCCTACACGGCCGGCCTCGCTGATAACGGCACCACGATTTCGGCCTACAACAGTCCGAGCTCGTACCTGGCGGTCACGCTGCCGCCGACCACGGCGATCAATCCAGGCTGGTCGATCGCCATCGCCAACGACAACGGCAAGACCGTCAGCGTCCAGGTCAATGCGACCAGCGGCGGCAAAATCGTCTATCCGGGCAGCGGCGCGGCGGCAACTTCGCTGGCGCTGGCCGCCGGCAATTACGAACAGGCGGCCCTGCAGTTCGACGGATCGAATTTCCGGGTCATGCAGGTGACGCCGGCGAGCGCGGCCTCGATCGGCCTTTCGGGCGGCACCTGCACCGCGAAATGGGCGTTCCCCGCGGTCAGCACCTATGCGGCCGGGCCGCTCGATTGCGGCACCACGATGTCCGCCTACAACTCGCCGATCGCCAGCCTCACGGTGACCCTGCCGTCCGCCACTGCGATCGCGGCAGGGTGGTCGATGGGGTTCGCCACCGATAACAGCAAGAGCCTGACGATTCAGGTCAACGCGGCAAGCGGCGGGCAGATTTTGCTGCCGGGGACCCGCGGTGCGCAGAATTCGTTGAGCCTTTACGGACAGAATTACGAGCTGGTGCGGCTTGCCTTCGACGGCACGAACTTCCGCGTCGTCTCGGCGACCCCGGCGACCGCGTCGGCCAACGGCATGTTCCCGGCGACCGGCACGCCGGCGACGAGCAGCACGGCATGCCAGACCGGCCAGATCGAATTCGACAGCAACTACCTTTATGCCTGCACCGCTCCCAATACGTGGAAGCGGGCAGCCTGGAGCAGCTTCTGATGCCTCCTCAAGGCGGTAAGCGCACGCCCCTCAACGTGTCCTATAGCTGGGGCCAGCAGGGCCTCGAAGCGCGGTTCCAGAACGTTTTCCAGCCCGATCTCGGCATCTTCTCGCCCGGCTACCCGCTCGCGCCGCTCGACCCCGAGCAGCTGCGAGCCTGGGACTTTCCGGTCGGCGTCAACACGATCTACACGCCGCGCTCCTACGAGGCGGTGTCGTTCGAGGAATTGCGCGCGCTCGCCGACGGCCACGACATCACCCGGCTGGCGATCGAGACGCGCAAGGACCAGCTCGAAAAGCTCGACTGGACGATCAAACCGTGCGACGGCACGCGCCCCAGTGCCGACACGGCGGCGCGGATCGCCCGCGTCACCCAATTCTGGCGGCGGCCCGATGGCGAGCGGCCGTTTGCGACGTGGCTGCGCGAAGTGCTCGAAGACCTTATGGTGCTCGACGCACCGGCGCTCGAACTGCGCCGCAACCGCGGCGGCGAGCTGATCGGCCTCGATCCGGTCGACGGCGCCACGATCAAGGTGCTGATCGACGACACCGGCCGCCGCCCGCGGCCGCCGGCGCCAGCCTACGAGCAGGTGATCCACGGGCGGCCGTGGAAACTGCTGACGAGCGACGATCTTCTCTACCTGCCGCGCAACCCGCGCCCGCACAAGGCCTATGGGTTCGGCCCGGTCGAACAGATCATCATGACCGTCAACATCGCGCTGCGGCGCCAGGTTATGCAGCTCCAGCATTTCACCGAAGGCAACGTGCCGCCGGGCCTTTTGAGCGCGCCGGACGGCTGGAACGCCGAGCAGATCCGGCAGTTCCAGGAGTGGTTCGACAGCGTCTTGGCCGGCAATACCGGCGCGCGCACGCGGCTGGTCTGGGCGCCGAGCGGGACCAAATACCAGGCTTTCGCCGAGGCACCGTACAAGGACGAGTTCGACGAGTGGCTGGCGCGGATCGTCTGCTACGCGTTTTCGCTGCCGCCGACCGCGTTCATCAAGCAGATCAACCGCGCCACCGCCGACACGGCGCAATCCGCCGCGCTCGACGAGGGCATGGCGCCCTTGATGGGCTGGGTCAAGCGGCTCGCCGACCATGTGATCCAGGACCGGCTTGGCGAAGGCGACCTCGAATTCGCCTGGGCCGAGCAGCGCGCGACCGACCCGGCCGAGCAGGCCAAAATTCTCGACACCTATGTCCGCGACGGCATCTATGCGATCAACGAGGCGCGCGGCCTGCTGGGCCTCGACCCGGTTCCCGGCGGCGACCGCCCGATGATCTACGACGCCACCGGCGTGGTACCGCTGGGCGGCTGACGAGGCGAAGATCGCCGGCACGGCGTCGCTACGGAAATACGATCCGGACGGGCCGCGCATTCCACCTGGCAACCTGCAGGGCGGGCAATGGACGAGCGAGGGTGGAGAAGGCGAGGTTGAGGTTGCGGCCGGCGGAACAAAATGTGACGGTTTCGCCGGTGGATGCCAAAGTGGCGGAAGTTACGGAACTAGCCC
>JASHNY010000026.1 GCA_030041385.1 Alphaproteobacteria bacterium | reverse complement strand
ATCTTGCGGACGATCGAGTTTCTGTCATGACGGCGGCGCTCGACAATCCCGTCTGGCATGCACTGACAGGACCTCATGCACACCTGGCTTTGGGTCGCGGAAAGGCGCGGCATTACCCGCGCGACATCGCCCCGTTCTCCGCTGTGGCCGAGGCAACGCCTGCCGCGTACGCCGATCTCGCGGCCGACCTTCCGCCTCGAACCGAAGCGCGTTTATTCCGTCCGGCAAACGAGCCGCCGCCGCGTGGCTGGGAGACGCTGAGCACGCAGCCCATCTTCCAACTCGTTTGCGACGCCAACGCGTTGCCGCCCGCGACGGATGCTGAGTCGGGAATTGTGCAGCTTGGCTCCGAGAACACGGCGGAAATGCTCACGCTCATCGGAGAGACGAAGCCCGGGCCCTTCGGCCCCCGCACTTCCGAGTTGGGTCTTTATGTCGGAATCCGGGATGGTCGGGGTGGTCGGCTGATCGCTATGGGCGGTGAGCGGCTGCGCGTTGGCGGCTATGTCGAGCTTAGCGCCATTGCCGTGCATCCCGGAGCGCGAGGGCGCGGCCTCGGCGGTGCGGTGACGGCTTGCTTGGCGCGGGCAGCGATTGCACGTGGAGAGATCCCGTTCCTCCATGTATTCCCGAGCAATCCGGCGCTCGGATTGTACCAGCGGATCCGGTTCCGCAAACGTACGACGCTGTGGGTTATCTGGAACCGGTTATCCACCGAACCCGTTGCTGGACTTGGGTCAGCTGTCGGTCCGGCGCAGCCGGACCCGAAGTGCCGAATAGCTCAGTCTCGGTAAGCGCCGGAGGGGCATTGCGCAAGAGCCGATGTTTCGATGATTTACGAAGTGTTGGATCGACCACTCATTCACTCGGCCGACTACCGTAGCGCATGATTCCCATGCCGCAGAGCCTTGCCGAGAGGCCCTTTTTCGGGTGGCGCGTCGTCTACGCGGCTTTCGTCGTGGCTTTTTTCGGGTGGGGAATGGGGTTTTTCGGACCGCCTATCTTTCTCCAGGCGATCCATGAAAATCGAGGCTGGCCGGTCGAATCGGTGTCCATGGCGCTGACAGTGCATTACCTCGTCGGCGCCTCCGTCATCGCGAACCTGCCAAGACTTTACCGGTGGTTCGGCTTGCCGATCGTTACGACGGCGGGTGCGGTACTATTGACTATTGGGCTTCTCGGGTGGGCCGCTGCAGCCGAGCCGTGGCAACTCTTTCTTTCGACAGTCCTCAGCGGCGCTGGATGGGCCGCCATGGGAGCAGCCGCGATCAACGCTCTCATCGCTCCGTGGTTTTCGCGCCTCCGGCCCAAAGCGCTGTCATGGGCCTATAACGGCGCAAGCATCGGTGGCTTCCTGTTTTCACCGCTGTGGGTTTTTCTGATTGCTCGGGTCGGATTTTTCCGTGCCGTGCTGATGGTTGGGGCCGTGGCGATCGCCACGGTCTGCTGTCTTTCGGCGTTTATTTTCTGTTGCTCGCCGGAAAATACCGGCCAGCGCATCGAGGGGGACGCAGGCGGGATTGCAGCGCCGGCACCGGTGAATTTGAACCCCCGGTTGCCCGGTACGGCTTTATGGCTGGATTGGAAATTCCGCACCTTAGCACTGGGAATGTCACTCGGTCTGTTTGCTCAGATTGGCGCGCTCTCCCAATTGTTTTCGGTATCCGCGCCGGCTCTGGGCGCTGCCACAGCTGGCGCCGTCCTCGGTCTCGCCAACTTGCTTTCCGCGGGAGCACGAGCAGCCATCGGCACACTGCTTCCTGCAAATGCCGACCGGCGCACTGTTGCGATAATGAGTTACGGCGTGCAGGTTTTAGGCGGCGTCGCGTTGATCCAGTCTGATGGACAATCGCCTGCTCTTATCATTGCGGGGACGCTTCTGTTCGGCATCGGGATCGGCAACGCCACATCGCTGCCGCCTCTAATCGCTCAGGTGGGGTTCTCGCAGGAGGACGGCTTGAGAGCTGTGGCGCTAATTGTGGCAATATCCCAGGCGACCTATGCGTTCGCGCCGGCGACTTTCGGCATTTTTCGAAACCTGGCCCATAGTGGGCGGGCCTTCCCTGCCTCCGAAATGGCAGCCGTCGCCATCGTCGCGGCCGGGCTCCAGTTCCTCGCCATTTGCGTATTCTTTGTGGGCCGATCGGCTCGACAAACGCCGGATCGGTTTGCTGAGGCGAACCCATCACCGCGGTCTAATCAATTTTGGAGGGAAAGCATGCTTGAATTACGGCCCAACTGCGAGTGCTGCGACCGCGACCTCCCGCCTTCGAGCAAAGAAGCGGTCATTTGCACGTTCGAATGCACCTTCTGCACAACGTGCGCTGACGAAGTTTTGGGGGGAATTTGTCCCAACTGCGGGGGAAACCTCGTTGCGCGGCCGATCCGCCCGCCCGAGATGCTCCAGAAAGCACCGGCTTCGACAAAACGCGTTGTCAAGCAGGGTGGTTGCGTCGCGGCCGCATGAACAATGACGCCCTGCCCGGCGGGGACCAGACACTGGTCTAACCTTGAGACTCAACCCTCGCGTTCGGCGAGGTCAACGGCCGGCTCAGATCGGTTCCAGCAGCGTGAAGCAGCCGATCCTTACTCCGCCAGATGCGAGCACCGTCACCATTTCCCGGTGACAGAGAAGTCACGGTTCCGACAGGAATTCGACGCTCGCTTTGTGCAACGCGTCGCAGCCATTCTCAAGCAGCATCAAATGAGTGCCATTTGGCAACTTGACATCTCGCCTTCCAACGCTGGCGGTCGCCCCGTTCATGAACCACGCAGCGTCATCGTCATTCGAGAGACTGTCCCACTCACCGCGAACAACCAAAAGCGGAGATTTGATATTTGCCGGGTTATAGGCAATGCGGCCCGTCCATGCCTCAATTACGTCGGCCGCTGGTCCGTTAGGGACCTTCACGGAAGGCGCATCCCGACTGGCGCTCGTAGGATCGGTAGCCAAATAGGCTGTCGCCCATGCTTCAAAGTTTTCTTCATTCAGAACCGAAGGGTTGCCCGCAGGAACGTCCTCGACGAAGCGTTCATGCTGCGCCGCGATAGTGACGACCCGCCATGGGGCAAGTCGTTCGGGATCCGTCGGCAGACCGTAGGGAAGCTCGCACATATGCCTCTGGGCGAACGGCCCGAAGAAAACAACACGGTCGATGAGGTCCGGATACTCCGTTGCGAAGAGCCCCGCAGGAATCGTACCCCTGGAGTGCGCGATAACGGATAGCCGCGCCGCTCCACTGGTCGCCAACACATGTTTTGCTGCGCACAGAATCTGGTCCTTCGCCTCGACTACACGGCCTAGCGGCTTTCCGGCCGGAGGCGTCGCGAGGTCCATTTCCGGATATCGCGATGAACCGCCAAAGCCAAGGAAATCGAGGCCCCAAACCGGGAAATTTGCTTCATTCAACGCGTCAGCCCAAGATCGGCCGTCCACTTCCCAGAAGATCGATAGGTCGGACGGAAAGGTAAAGCCGTGGACATAAAGAACTGGTCGCGCGGCATCGCCGGACGACGGGCGCTGTTCCCGCAGACAGAGTTGGAATTTCGAGTTTCCGAATCGGACCTGATGTACCCGGCTATCCACGAGGGGCATGGCTTAAGTCCTTCGATATCCTGAAAGAGCCATGGCCGTTTGAGTGGCCACGGGCAGGAACTTACTTAGCACACCAGATTTGACTGATGCTTCGGACGACGCCGAAACGTGTCGAGTGATCAACCTGGCTCCGCACGCTCGCGTCAGTGTGCAGGCCGGGGCGACCGTTACTGGAGCCACCATGGCTTGCGGCTTTCTGACCACACATCCGCCCGCGACAGGCCGATATCTCGAAGTTCCCGATCGGACATCCGTGCAAGCTCCGCGCGTTCGCGTACTCTGTGGCGCCATAAGCCGACTTTAGACCGCCATCTGACAATTGCTGACGTCATGGAAAATGCGCGCGATCGCTGGTCGTGGCAGGCGATCGGATTTTTGCAACCCGCTAGAGTCCTATTGGTCGGCGACGGGTCCGACTTTGCGGCATGGAATCATCGCAACTGCGTCCGCGCCCTATCCCAAATCATCCGAACCACATCTCCGGCGGGCTCGGCCCGTGCAAGCATTGCCGATTGCCCGGCCCAGGCCTGCATGCAATCGACGTTCCCGGCCTTGACCGCCGCGTCACGCATGGCCTGGGTCAGACCGCGTTGCACGGGGTAAGGAGCCGGCACCGGGGCCAACGGAGTGGTCGCAGCCAGTGCATACGCCGTGGCGACGCTACGTCCCGGCCGCCCGCTGAACACGCGACTGACCAGGGTGCCCTCAGGAGGCGTGCGCGCTAGCGCGTCTGCCCAGGCTGGATGAAGCTTGGCCTCCGGACAGCGAAGGAAGCCGGTGCCGATCTGTGCGGCGCTTGCACCAAGATGCAGCGCGGCCACCACTCCGCGCGCATCCGCGATGCCGCCGGTCGCCACGACGGGTATTTTGACCGCGTCCGCTACCGCCGGGACGAGCGCGAAGAGACCCACCATACGCGCCTCGGCGCTGTTAGCGTCGAAGCTGCCGCGATGCCCACCCGCCTCCATGCCCTGCGCTACAACGACGTCGGCGCCCGCGTCTTCGGCGGCGCGCGCTTCGGCGACGGTCGAGATGTTTGCCCACCAGGAGATGCCGCGCTGTTTCAGCCGGCGAACGAAGTCTGGAGGATAGAGCCCCATTACCGAAGAGACGATTGACGGTCCCGCCTCGAGGAATGCTTCGCATTGGGCCGAAAAATCCGGTGGCGTGGTATTACCGGCGCTGGGCGGGACCTCCGGTCCCCATTGGGCGAGGAACTCTCGCACCGCCGTCTCGCGAGTCGCGTCGCGCGATGCCGGCGGGTCGGGAATCCATAGGTTGAGCTGGAACGAGCCATTGCTGGTCGCACGGAACTCCGTCGCCCAATCCAAGATGGCGGCGGGTTGCATCAGCAGGGCACCGCACGCACCGAGCCCGCCGGCGTTCGCGATTGCGGCAGACAGGGATGGCGGACAGGCGCCAGCCATCGGGGCGAGCAGTAGCGGCACGCGCAGGCCAAAGCGCTCGCAGAAGGCCTCGCTTCGGGCTAAGGGAGAGAGCACATCTGTCATGGGAGAAGTAGACCTTTTCTGCCTCTTCAGGAGAAACGAACGATTGTGATATGCGGCATCTCAAAGGGAGATGACCTCGTAACCCGGTCTCTCTCAGACAAGCATTCGATACCCTTACCCCGGGTGCGAATGGCCGAGCGGCAGTAAGGTCCGTCCGGCCTGCACGG
Source organism: Alphaproteobacteria bacterium (assembly GCA_030041385.1). Taxonomy (GTDB): domain Bacteria; phylum Pseudomonadota; class Alphaproteobacteria; order ATCC43930; family CGMCC-115725; genus DATARH01. The sequence goes on along the minus strand of JASHNY010000026.1, from coordinate 745 downwards.
CGATAACTGCGGCAACCATAAGCGCCGCTGCCGCAATCAACGACGGCAGCGCGAAACTATGGGTACGATCGATCAACCAGCCGGCAATCGCGGGTCCCGCCATCTGCCCCACGCCGAAGCCGGCCGTGATGAGCGCAAAAGAACGTCGCTGCCGTTCAGGTGAGAGCGCGCGCGCCGCGGCAAAGCCGAGCGCAGTGATCCCCATGAAAGTGCCGCCAAGCAGGACTGCGGCCAGGAGAGCACCGACCGAGGTAGCCCACAATCCGCCGGCGGCGACCCCGAAGGCTTCCAGCAGGCAAGCCAGGCCGTAGGCGCCAAGCGCCCCCCAGCGAGCCCCAACCCAACCCCAAATTGCGGTCGAGGGTATCGCGGCAAGACCGACGATAACCCAGACAACTGGCTCCAGCGATCGTGCGTTCGGAGCACTGCGTACCGCTGCGACGAGAAAGGTCGCGGTCACAATGTAGCCGAAGCCGAACAGGCCATGACACAAACTGAGTCGGCCCAAACCGGGCACCTTGCTGGGCGAGCGCGACGGAGCGATTGGCGATGCCGCCCGTCCCGACGTTACGTCGGGCACTAGCCACGCCACGATCGGAATTACGATGATCGCGGCTGCCCCGCAGCCGAGCCAGAGCACACGCCATCCGGCGCCTGCTGCTTGCAGGGTATCCACCAGCGCGGCGGAGACGGCAATGCCGAGCCCCACTCCGGCGAAGTGCACGGCGGCGAGCCGGCCGCGCCC
>JASHNY010000025.1 GCA_030041385.1 Alphaproteobacteria bacterium | reverse complement strand
CCCGAGATGGAATATGTCGCGATCCGCGAAAATCTCGGCCGCGAGAGGTTGCGGCATGACGGTGCGATCGACGGCGAATCCTTCGGCGCCGCGATCCCGGAATATGTGACGCCGGAGTTCGTGCGCGACGAGATCGCCCGCGGCCGCGCGATCATCCCGAACAACATCAACCATCCGGAAACCGAGCCGATGATCATCGGCCGCAATTTCCTGGTGAAGGTCAACGCCAATATCGGCAATTCGATCGTCACCTCATCGGTCGCCGAGGAGGTCGACAAGCTGGTGTGGGCGACGCGCTGGGGCGCCGACACGGTCATGGATTTGTCGACCGGGCGCAACATCCACACGATCCGCGAATGGATCGTGCGCAATTCGCCGGTGCCGATCGGCACGGTGCCGATCTACCAGGCGCTCGAAAAGGTCGGCGGCAAGGCCGAAGACCTGACCTGGGAACTGTTCCGCGACACATTGGTCGAACAGGCCGAGCAGGGGGTCGATTATTTCACGATCCATGCCGGCGTCAGGCTCGGCTACATCCACCTGACCGCGAGCCGGGTCACCGGCATCGTCTCGCGCGGCGGCTCGATCATGGCGAAATGGTGCCTGGCGCATCACCAGGAAAGTTTCCTCTACACGCATTTCCGCGAGATCAACGAGATCATGCGGGCCTATGACGTGTCGTATTCATTGGGGGACGGGCTGCGCCCCGGCTCGATCGCCGACGCCAACGACCGCGCCCAGTTCGCCGAGCTGGAAACCCTCGGCGAGCTCACCAAGATCGCCTGGGAAGACGATGTCCAGGTCATGATCGAAGGCCCCGGCCACGTGCCGATGCACAAGATCAAGGTCAACATGGACAAGCAGCTCGAGGAATGCGGCGAGGCGCCGTTTTATACGCTGGGCCCGCTGACCACCGACGTGGCGCCGGGCTACGACCACATCACCAGCGGCATCGGCGCGGCAATGATCGGCTGGTTCGGCACCGCGCTGCTCTGCTACGTGACGCCGAAGGAGCATCTGGGGCTGCCCGACCGGGACGACGTGAAGACCGGCGTCATCACCTACAAGATCGCGGCGCACGCCGCCGACCTCGCCAAGGGCCACCCGGCCGCGCGGGAGCGGGACGATGCGCTCAGCCGTGCGCGGTTCGAGTTCCGCTGGCGCGACCAGTTCAACCTGTCGCTCGACCCAGAGACGGCCGAGAAGTTCCACGACCAGACCCTGCCCGCCGACGGCGCGAAACTGGCGCATTTCTGCTCGATGTGCGGGCCGAAATTCTGTTCGATGCAGATCACCCAGGAAATCCGCGACTACGCCGCCTCGGGCATGGCCGAGAAGTCGGAGGAATTCCTCAAGCAGGGCGGCGCGATCTACACCGACGAGCACGGCCGCCCGCGGGAAGCGGCGGACTGATACGTTAGCTGGTTGTTCCGGGGCGCGGGCGTGAGCCCGCAAACCCGGAGCCCATGAACACGAACCTGGACATGCCGGCACGACGGGCGGAGCATCATGTCCCGGCTTGTGTATTCATGGGTTCCGGGCCTCGCCTGTCTGGCGATCCCGGAATGACGATATGAGTGAACAACGCGAACCCAATACCCCCTCAACCGAAGAACTTGAAGCCCGCCGCGCGGCGCGGCGCTATCCGGAACGCCCGATCGTCGCCGTGCTCGCGGTGGTGGTGCGCGGCGACCGCGCCTTGATCGTCCAGCGCGCCCAGCAGCCGAACGCCGGGCGCTGGGGTTTTCCCGGCGGCGTGCTCGAACTCGGCGAAACGGTCGCCGAAGGGGCGATGCGCGAGCTTCTCGAAGAGACCGGCATCGTCGCCGAGGCGGCCGGCGTGCTCGATGTCCACGACGCGGTCAGCCGCGATGATGACGGCCAGGTACCGTTCCATTATGTGCTGATCGCGGTGCGCGGCATCTGGCGCGCTGGCGAAGGGGTCGCGGCCGACGATGCCGCCGCCGTCGCCTGGGCCAGCCGCGACGACATTGTCGCCGGCCGCTATCCGACCTTTCCGACCCTGTTGCCGCTGGTCGATCTCGCCCTCGCCGCCCAAGGCTGAGGAAGATCGCCGCCGGTGGCGTTCAACCCTGGCTGCGGCTGCGCCGATGGGCCTCGGCGGCCTGGCGCCAGCGTACCTGCATCTCAATGATCCCGGCCGGGCGGCGCGCGCGCAATTCCGGCCTGGTGCGGCGACGGAGGCGAACCGACGCCGCGTCGTCTATCATCACGACCGAGCCGGCAGCCGCCCGGCGGCGAGCGATGATCAGGCGGGCGATGGCGACGACGACTGCGACATCGGCAAGCGCGAGCAACAGCAGGGCCAAGGCGAGGCTGCCGACCGGCGCGGCCGTCATGATGACGGCGGTAAGCGGTAACGGAACAGCCGACAGGCGCAACAAATCGAAACCCTCCCCCGGCTTGTTCTGCAGCGCCGGTAAGTGAGGGAAGGTAATTATAATATAGGTAAAATATATCTCAGTTTTATGGTTAATATCCGTTAATATTAATCACAATCATGGTTAACGGCGTCGCAGCCCGCGTTGCTATTTGCGACATGAATCCCTGGTTCTACTGCGGCGCGGCTGCGGATTCCGCAGCTTTCCGCCGTTTGTGCGCGGCCAGCGTCCTGGCACGCAGTTTGAGAATGGATTGGGACCGATCCACGATAACAGAAAGACGGTCCGCCATGATCATCCGGGAAACCCCCGCGCCCGCGTTGCCGCCCGCCGGCCTGGCCGGCGCCGAGTTGCCGGCACCGCCGCGCACCGGGCGGTGGGTGGTCCGGCGCAAGGCCGATATCGTCGCGGCCGTGTTCAACGGCACGCTCAGCCTCGAGGAGGCGTGTGCGCGCTACGAGCTGTCGGTCGAGGAGTTCCTGTCGTGGCAGCGGGCAATGAGTACCCATGGCGTGCCGGGGCTCAGGGTCACCCGGCTGCAGATTTATCGCGACACCGACGCATTGCGCGACGGCAAGTAGCGCCGCCCGGCACGGGCAGCGGATAGGTGTTTCACCGCGCAGCTTTCCCGCTATAACGGCATCACCAATTTGCCGGCGAGGAGGGCGACATGCTGGATCTGAAGATCAAGGGCAAGAAGGCGATCGTGTGCGCGGCGAGCAAGGGGCTGGGGCGCGCCTGCGCGATGTCGCTGGGCCGGGCCGGCGTTGATCTGGTGATCACCGCGCGCACGGCCGAGACGCTGGAAGCCACCGCCGCCGACATCCGCCGCGAAACCGGCGCCAAGGTTACCGCGGTGCCGGGCGACATCTCGACCGAAGCGGGCCGCGCCGCCGCGCTCGCCGCCTGTCCCAACCCCGACATCCTGGTCAACAATTGCGGCGGCCCGCCGCACGGCGATTTCCGCGAATGGTCGGTCGCGGATTGGCAAAAGGCGGTCAACGCCAACATGCTGACCCCGATCATGCTGATCAAGGCGGTCGTGGACGGCATGTGCGAGCGCAAGTTCGGCCGCATCGTCAACATCACCTCGGCCTCGGTGAAGTCGCCGATTGCCAATCTCGGCATGTCGAATGGCGCCCGCGCCGGATTGACCGCATTTTGCGCCGGGATCTCACGGCAGATCGCCAAGTACAACGTCACGATCAACGGACTATTGCCGGGGCCGTTTCTGACCGACCGGTTGCGCTCGGGCATCGAATACGAGGCGCGGCGGCAGAACATCTCGTTCGAGGAGCAGCTTGCCAAGCGCGGCTCGTCGACCCCGGCCGGTCGCGTCGGCGACCCCGCCGAGTTCGGCGACGCCTGCGCGTTTCTGTGCGGCGCCTCGTCCGGCTTTATTGTCGGGCAGAACCTGCTGCTCGACGGCGGCGCCTTCAACTCGACGATGGGGTGAGGCCCGCAGTCGGCGTTTCCGGCAGGCGCGGCGGGGTTTAGCGGATAACGAAAAAGTGAACGCGTTACACCGCCGCTATAGCGGTCGGCCGCACGCCTGCAGACGGCCGAGCCGGGGCAACGGCCATGCAAAAGAGCGAATCGTTTGCTTCCGTCATCGGCCACGCCAATGCCGTCCGCGGGACCTGCCCGCGGAAGGCTGGCACAACGGCTGTCTCGAACCCGGCGCCGCGCCCGGCGGCGCGCCCGCCTAGGCCAAGCGGATCCCGACCGCCTCGGGCCCCTTGCGGCCCTCGGCGATGTCGACCACGACGCGCTGTCCTTCGTTGAGGCTGGTGATGCCGGCTCGCTGCAACGCCGAAGCGTGCACGAAGACATCCTTGCCGCCGCCGTCGCGCACGATGAAGCCGAAACCCTTCATCGCGTTGAACCACTTGACCGTTCCGGTTTCCTGCACACTGGCGCCCAGCGCCGGCGGCTCGGCGGAAGAACGAAAGCCCGTCCGCGGCCGTGCGGTCGGGGTTGCCGTGCTGCTGTCGACGCTGATGACCTCGGTTACCTGCGGACCGCGCTGACCCGCCGCCACGCGGATTTCCAGCGTTTCACCCGGCTGCACCGTGGTGATGCCGCCCCGCCCGAGAACACTTGCATGCAGGAACGCATCGCCTGTCCCGTCGGAAAGTTCGACAAAGCCGAACCCCTTGTCGGGGTTGAACCATTTGACCACGGCCTGGACCGGAGGCCCGGAGGGCTCCTGAAACCGTGGCGTGCTGTAGCGCGGCGCCGCCCCGAAATCGCGAGGATGCATGTCGTGATCCTCGTCATCGAAGCCACGCCGACGCCGTTGCCGATAACCTCTATCCGTTTCCAAGGTAAGTTCCCAAGATCGTCAAGACGGGGACCATCGCCCGCTGGCTAGATAATGACGAATTTTAGGCGCCGCGTGAATGCCTCTTCGCACCGCGTCGCACCACATTGCTACCCTATTGATTCAACTGGGGGTGGGAAAACCGGCCCGCGCCGGGCTCGCGGCAGGCCAGCCGGGGCGGCCGGCCGCGCAGCGGCTTACGGTATCTCGCCGTGCGGCAGCGGGCCGGCGAGCAATTCGCGGATCCGGCCCTTCATTTCGCGCTGGTCGAAGCTGCGCAAAAGGTTGATGCGATTGCGGTTGGGATCGCCGCCGTGCCAGTACTCGTAAATATCCTGTCGAAGTCCGTAGGACGATGCGGCAAGGTCATGCGCGAGTCTGAACAGGCGAGACTTGTATTCGACATCGACATCCTTGCCGCGCATATAGCGGTCGAGATATTGGCGGATCTCGGGGCTGGCGAGGTCGTTCTCGCTCGGCTGCATGATGATGCCCGAGGCGCAGATCTCGCGCAGCAATTCGACCATGCGGCCGGAGATCTGCGCAAACCAGATATGCGTGGCACGGGACGGCCCGAGCGTCCATTGCCCGCTCGGCGTCGGGCCGGCCTCGTGCTCGATGCCGTTCATCGCATGCCGCCACATCTCGCAATACGTCGCCATCTCGCCGAGCTTGGCGGCGACTTCGCGAAATTCGATGACGCCGATCGCCTCGGCCACCATCGTTGCGACCGCCGTCAACAGGCGCATCCGCACCTCGACCCGGCACAGATTGCTCCAGCCGAGGAAATTGAAGCTGACTGCGTGGCCGCCGGCGCCGAGCATCTTCACCATCGGGGTCGGGTCGTAGAGCATGAACAGCCGCTCCCACGGCACCAGCACCCGCTCAAAGAACAGCATGCAATCCTGCTCATCGAGCATCTGCAGCGGATGGCCCCACGAGCCGAACCAGCGCGACACCGGCTCGCGCGCCAGGATCTTGAGGCCCGGCGTGCCGGTCGGGATCGCGAAGGCGAGCACGCATTTCGGGTTGTTGCGCTGGGCAAAGGTCGCCGACAGCGAGACATAGACCTCATGGCTGTGCGGCGCCGCGGTCGATAACTGCTTGCCGCCGGTGATGACGACCCCGTCCGCGGTCTCTTCGACGACATGCACGGCGACCTCGGTGTCCTCGGCGACGGCGCGGCGCTCGTTCTGGGTCTGCTGGCTGCGGTCGACCTGCGGGTCGCCGAGCGCATGGGTCAAGAACAAATCGTGGCGTTTGCAGTATTCGTAATAATTCTGCAGGTTCTCGCCAAAGTCGCAGCGCGGGTGTTTGACGGCGCTGAACTCGTCCTTCAAATGCAGGGCCGACAATATGTACGGCGCCAAGATGTCGGGGCTGCGGCCGAGCTGGCCCCAGGACAGTTGGTTCCACAATTCGCTGTTGCGGCGCTTGCGCTTCAAGTCGTCGGCCGAGCGCGGCAGCAGCCACGAGAGGCTGATCCGCTCGCCGCTGTCGGGGTCGATGCAGGTCATCTCATCGCGGTATTGCGGGCTGTTCTGCAAATCGTAAAGCCGCGCCAGTTCGGCGACCATGTCCTTGAACGCGGGGTGGGTGGCGACATCTGCGACCCGGCGCCCGTCGATCCATACCTCGCGCTCGTCCTTGAGGCTCTGCAGATAGCGGCGCCCGGTCATCGGGCCATGCCCGGTTCCGCCGGCGTGCTCTGCACCCAAGGACTGCGCCCCCGAAGAATCTGCCATCGCCGCCTTCCCGTGTTCGCCGCCGCAAAGCCTAGCCGGCAACGCCGGGATTGTCATGGACCCGGGCCGTCACTGCCGCACGCCGCGCCGGCGCGGCGCCTTTTCATCGCGATTGGCAAGATCCCGGGCAAGACCTTATATTTGTTCTAACCAGCAACACCCGTTTCAGCATCTTGGAGACGACGATGGCGGATGGAACCACCCCGCTCGTTCCGGCGGCCCCGACCGAGGCGGTGACCCCCGGCGGCATCAACCACCTGGTGATCAACGTGCGCAACATGGAGGAATCGCATCGGTTCTGGACCGAGATCCTCGGCTTCAAGCAGGTCGGCCAGTCGAGCCGCCGGCCGATGCGCTTCTATTCGGGCGACCATAACGGGTCGATGAACCACCACGATATCGCCCTGGTCGAAAACCCGGAGCTGCCGGCGCCGCCTAAGGATTGGCAGATGTTCGGCATGCCGGTCGCGATCAACCACATCGCGATCACGATGCCGAACCGCGAGGCCTGGCTGAAGCAGCTTGCCTGGCTGCGCGCCAACGGCGTCAAGTTCCAGCGCCGGGTCAACCACGGCATGACCCACAGCCTCTACATCAGCGACCCCAACGGCTACGGCGTCGAGGTATTGTACGAATTGCCGCGCGAGGTGTGGGGCGACAATATCCAGGGCGCGCTCGACTATGCCGAGCCGGTGGCGACCGAGGGCGACGCCGCCTTTGCCGACGACACCGAGTACCCGCGTTTCGGCAAGGGCGAGGGGCGCTGAGGCCGGGTTACGCGCGCAGCGCCAGCAGCACGCTGGCCACGGCCAGCAGGCCGCAGAAGCTCAGCCGCAATCGCCGCTCGGGCAGGCGGTAGGCGAGCGCGACGCCAAACGAGATCGACAAGACTCCGCCGATCGCCAGCGGCACGCCGAGACGCCAATCGACCTTGCCGGCACCGGCATAGGTGACCAGCGCGACGATCGAGCCGGGGGTAACGAGGGCGAGCGCCAGGCCTTGCGCCTCCGCCTGGCGGACCCCGAAAAACGTGGTCAGGATGGGGGACGCAACCAGCGCGCCGCCGACCCCGAACAGGCCGGAGACCATGCCGCCGATGACCCCGACCGCGCCCGACCAGCCCCAGGCCAGCGGCCGGCGCGGCGGCGAGCCGCGGCCGAGCACGCGGTGCACGATGACCCCGGCCAGCGCAATCAAAAACGCGGCAAAGGCGACCCGCAGCGCATGCGGATTGAGGCCGGTGGCGAACCGCGCCGCCGGGTAGGTCGACGCTATGGCGCCGAGCGCCAGTGCCGCGGCGATGCGCAGGTCGATGCCGCCGCGCTGCCAATAGCGCCAGAACGACAGCACCACGTTGGGCACCACCATCAGCAGCGCGGTACCTTGCGCCATATGCTGATCGAGCCCGCATAGCAATCCCAGCACCGGGATGGCGACAGCGCCGCCGCCGAACCCGAAAATCCCCCCGATCAACCCGATCGTCGCACCGAGCGCGACCATCGCCGGAGCAAACCAAAGCGCCTCGCTCATCCCATTCCACGCGTTGCTTGCGACCCCGGTGACAATACCCCGATCGCCCGCGTAGCATTGCGCAAGGTTTTTGCATACGGGGCGGCCGACAATGGCAGACAGCGACACCTCTCTTGCCGGCAAGGTTGCGGTGGTGACCGGGGCGTCGAGCGGCATCGGCGCCGCCAGCGCCCGATTGTTCGCCAAGGCCGGGGCGCGTGTCGTCGTCGGCTACAACAAGGGCGTGGACCGGGCCAATGCCGTCGTCGCCGAACTCGCCGGCAGCGGCCACCGGGCCATGCACCTGCCGCTCGAAGACACGGCTCAGATCAACCGGGTCGCCGCTGCGGTCAAAAGCGAGCTCGGCCGTGCCGATATCCTGGTCAACTCCGCCGGCTTTACCCGGATGGTGGCGCACAGCGACCTCGACGCGCTCGACGACGATCTGATCGACGCGGTCCTCACCGCCAATGTGCGCGGCCCGTTTGCAACGATCCGCGCCTTCGTGCCGCTGCTCAAGGCGAGCGGCGACGGCGTCATCGTCAACATCTCGTCGGGAGCGGCGGAGCGCGGCACTGGCAGCAGCATCATCTACGGCGCCTCCAAGGCGGCGCTCAACACGATGAGCATGGCGCTGGCGCGCGTGCTGGGGCCCGAGATCCGGGTTATCGTCGTCGCGCCGGGCATGGTGCATACCGGGTTCGTACCGGGCCGCACCGAGGAGATGATGCACAAGGCGGCGATGGCAACGCCGCTGAAGCGCGCGATCGAGGCGCACGACGTGGCGCTGGCGGTATTGGCGAGCGTTACCCATCTGACCCATACCACCGGCTCGATCATCGGCGTCGACGCGGGGCGGCATCTCTGAGGGCCTTGGATGGCTTCCATCGCACGGCAGCGCGACATCATCGACCGGCGGGCGATTGCCGAGGAACTGGCGCGCGCGGCCGCGGCAATAGCCGCCCCAGCGCTCGATCGGCGCGCATTCGTGCCGGTATTGAAGGCGGCGCTTGCCGCCGGCGACGCCGAAATCCGCCACCGCTTCGAAGCCGAGGGCAGCGCGGCGCGCCTGCTGCGCGAACGCTGCTTTCTGATCGACCAGCTGATCCGCGTGCTGTTCGATTTCGTTGCCGAACAGATCTATCCGCTCGCCAACCCGACCTCGGGCGAGAAATTGGCCATCGTCGCGGTCGGCGGCTATGGCCGCGGCGAGTTGGCCCCCTATTCCGACATCGACCTCTTGTTTCTGCTGCCCTACAAGCAGACGCCGCATACCGAGCAGGTGGTCGAGTATCTGCTCTACATGCTGTGGGATCTCGGGCTCAAGGTCGGTCAGGCGACGCGCTCGGTAGCCGAGTGCCTGCGCTATGCCGGGCAGGACCTGACCATCCGCACCTCGCTCCTCGAAGCCCGCTACGTCTGGGGCGAGGAGGCGCTGTACCGCGAATTGCGGCAGCATTTCGATGCCGACATCGTGCGCGGCAGCACCGCGCAATTCGTCGAGGCCAAACTGGCCGAGCGCGACGCAAGGCACCAGCGCGTCGGCGACAGCCGCTACCAGCTCGAGCCGAACATCAAGGAAGGCAAGGGCGGGCTCAGGGACCTGCACACGCTGTTCTGGATCGCGAAATACATCTATCGGGTCGACGATGTCGCCGCCCTGGTCGAAAAAAACGTGCTCTCGCCCGAGGAAGCGCGCCGGTTCGAGCGTGACCAGAACTTTCTGTGGACGGTGCGCTGCCATCTGCACTATCTCGCCGGCCGCGCCGAAGAGCGCCTGACCTTCGACATGCAGGCCGAGATCGGCCAGCGCATGGGCTATACCGACCATGCCGGCAGCCGCGGCGTCGAGCGGTTCATGAAGCATTACTTCCTGGTCGCCAAGGATGTCGGCGACCTGACCCGGATTTTTTGCGCGATCCTGCAGATCGACCAGAAAAGACGGCGGCGGCTGTCGTGGCTGCGGTGGGGTGCGGGGCGCCGGGCGCTCGACGGCTTCATCCTCGACGGCGGACGGCTGACGATCCCGTCGGAGGATTTCTTTCAAAAGGACCCGGTGGCGCTGCTGCGCCTGTTCCATGTCGCGCAGATGCACGAGCTCGACATTCACCCGCGGGCGCTGCGCGCCGCCACCCAGTCGCTGCGGCTGATCGATGCTCAGGTACGCGAGGACCCGGAGGCCAACCGCCTGTTCATGGCGGTGTTGACCTCGCGCAAGGACCCCGCCACGGCGTTGCGGCGAATGAACGAGGCCGGGGTCTTCGGCAAGTTCATTCCCGATTTCGGCCGCGTCGTCGCGCAGATGCAGTACGACATGTACCATCACTACACGGTCGACGAGCACACGCTGTTCGCGATCGGCATCCTGCACGACATCGAGACCGGCGCGCTGAAGGACGAATTGCCGGTCGCCAGCGCCATCGCGCCGGCGATCGGGTCGCGCCGCGCCCTCTATGTCGCCACGCTGCTGCACGACATCGCCAAAGGACGCGGCGGCGACCACTCCGCGCTCGGCGAGCAGGTGGCGATGCGGCTGGGGCCGCGGCTGGGGCTTTCCGCGGAGGAGACCGAGACGGTGGCGTGGCTGGTGCGCTGGCACCTGTTGATGAGCAGCACCGCGTTCAAGCTCGATATCGGCGACCCGCAGACGATCCAGAACTTTGTCGAACGGGTGCAATCGCCCGAGCGGCTGAAACTGCTGCTGGTGCTGACCTGCGCCGATATCCGCGCCGTCGGCCCCAAGGTGTGGAACGGATGGAAGGCGGCGCTGTTGCGCGAGCTGTATCGCAGCGCGCTCGACGTGATCTCCGGCGGGCTCAATGTCGAGGGCCGCGATTCGCGCATTGCGGCGGCGCAGGCCGATGCCCGCAGCCTGCTCGCCGACTTCACCGACGAAGAGTTCGCAGCATTCGTTGGCCGCGGCTATCCGTTCTACTGGCTGTCGCTCGACGCCGAGACCCACGCCCGCCACGCCCGCCTGATGCGTTCGGCGGATGCGAGCGGGGTGCCGCTGACCGTCGAGAAGCGCATCGATGACGCGCGCGCAGTGACCGAGATAACCCTGTACACGGCTGACCATCCGGGCCTGTTCTCGCGCATCGCCGGCGCGCTTGCGATCAGCGGCGCCAATATCGTCGATGCCAAGATCATGACGATGTCGAACGGCATGGCGCTCGATACGTTCTGGCTGCAGGAGCCGGGCGGCGGCCCGTTCACCCGCTCCGACAAGCTGGCCCGGCTCGCCGAGATTTTCGAGGATGTGCTGACCGGCGACCTTAAGCCGCACCGCGAACTGGAGCGAGTGCCACCGTTTCCGAGCCGCACCAGGGTGTTCACGGTGCCGCCGCGCGTGTTGATCGACAATCAGGCAAGCCGGTCGCATACGGTGGTCGAGGTCAACGGCCGCGACCGGCCGGGCCTGCTTTATGAATTGACCCGCGAATTGACCCGCCTCAACCTGCAGGTGTCGAGCGCGAAGATTTCGACCTATGGCGAAAAGGTCGTCGACGTGTTCTACGTCAAGAACCTGTTCGGCCATAAGGTCGAGCATCCGACCAAGATCGACGAGATCCGAAGGATGCTCGAAGCGGTGCTGGCCAAAGGCAACAAACCTCCGCCGGTCGCCGCGCCGGGGCGCCATGCCGGGGCGGTCGCTGCCGCGGAGTAGGCGACCGGATAGCTAGTTCCGGAACCGTTCCATTCCTGTCGCGTTAAGCAGGCTGTAGCGGCCTGGTGTCGCGTCATAGGAGATTGAAATGGCACGGTTT
>JASHNY010000024.1 GCA_030041385.1 Alphaproteobacteria bacterium | reverse complement strand
GGGCCGACGCGACGAGCGCGGCGGCGGCCGCAGGCGCGGCGATGCCGCATCGCGGCGCCCCGAGCGCAAGCTCTACAGCTTCGACTCGGTGGTCGATCGCGGCTTCGACGACATCGACGAGGAGGGCGGCACCCGCCGCGTGCACTGGACGATCGTCAAGCGCACCGTCGCCGACCAGGTCAGCCGCAAGGCGATGTCGGCAGTTTACGTGTTGCAGCGCGACGGCGCCGACACCGAGTTTCCCAATCTCGGGGCGGCGCGATCGGCGGTCAACAAGACCATCGTTCACCCGGAGAAGCTGACCCGCTCCAAGGCCGAATACGCCGCCGAGAAAAAATAGCTTCCGCACCGTTCCCGGAGAAATTTGCATGGATGGCGCGCGGCGGCGGCCGCTCCCGGCCGATCTGAGGCAGCTTGAAAGCGAGGCAATCGGAATTCTGCGCGAGGCCGCCGCCGAATTCCGCAAGCCGGTATTGCTGTACTCGATCGGCAAGGATTCGAGCGTGCTGCTGCGCCTGGCGCTGAAGGCGTTCCACCCGGCAAAGCCGCCATTTCCGGTATTGCATATCGACACGACCTGGAAATTCCGCGAAATGATCGCGTTTCGCGACCAGACCGCGCGCCGCCTCCAGATCGAGCTGATCGTCCACACCAACCAGGAAGGGCTCGACCGCGGCATCAACCCGATTGCCTCGGGTTCCGCCTTGCACACCCAGGTGATGAAAACCGAGGCGCTGAAACAGGCGCTCGACCGCCACGGCTTCGACGCGGCCTTCGGCGGCGCCCGGCGCGACGAGGAGAAGAGCCGGGCCAAGGAGCGGATTTTTTCGATCCGCGGTCCCGGCCATTCGTGGAACCCGCGGGCACAGCGGCCGGAATTGTGGCGCCTCTTCAACACGCGCCTCAGCCCCGGCGAGTCGATGCGCGTCTTTCCGCTGTCGAACTGGACCGAGATCGATGTCTGGCGCTACATCGAATGCGAAAACATCCCGGTCGTGCCGCTCTACTTCGCCAAGGAGCGCCCGGTGGTGAGGCGCGACGGAACCTGGATCATGGTCGATGACGACCGCCTGCCGCTGTTGCCGGGGGAACGTCCCGAATTGCGCCGGGTGCGGTTTCGCACGCTGGGCTGTTATCCGCTGTCGGGCGCGATCGAGTCGCCGGCGGCAAGCCCGGCCGACATCATCGCCGAATTGCGCGGCGCCACCGTGTCCGAGCGGCAGGGAAGGCTGATCGACGGCGATGCCGAGGCGTCGATGGAGCGCAAGAAGCGCGAGGGCTATTTCTGATGCCCCACGATCCGGAAGGCGCCGGCGCGCGGCGGCCGCTGCTGCGTTTTCTGACCTGCGGCTCGGTCGATGACGGCAAGTCGACGCTGATCGGCCGGCTCCTTTACGACAGCGCCGCGGTCCACGCCGACCAGCTCGACGCGCTGAAACGCGATTCGCAGCGTTTTGGCACGACCGGCGGCGATCTCGACCTGTCATTGCTGCTCGATGGGCTCGAAGACGAGCGCCAGCAGCGCATCACGATCGACGTCGCCTACCGTTTCTTCTCGACCTCGCGGCGCTCGTTCATCGTCGCCGACACGCCGGGGCACGAGCAGTACACCCGCAACATGGCGACCGGCGCCTCGACCGCCGATCTTGCGCTGCTGCTGGTCGATGCGCGCAAGGGGGTGCTGGCGCAGACGCGGCGGCATTCGCTGATCTGCTCGCTGCTCGGCATCCGCCACGTCGTATTGGCGATCAACAAGTTCGACCTGGTCGATTACGATGCCGCCGTCTTTGCGCGGATCGCCGAGGATTACGCGCGCTTTGCCCAGGCGCTGGGCTTCGCCTCATTGCCGGCGATCCCGATCTCGGCGCGCCGCGGCGACAACGTTACGGCGCCGTCGCCGCAGATGGCCTGGTACGACGGCCCGACGCTGCTTGCCCACCTCGAAACAGTGGAGACGGGCGGCGCGCAGGTCCGGCCGTTCCGCTTTCCGGTGCAGTGGGTCAGCCGGCCCAACGGGGATTTCCGCGGCTTTGCCGGAACCGTTGCCGCCGGAGCGATCGCGCCCGGCGATGCGGTCCTGGCGATGGGGTCCGGCCGCACCACCCGGATCAAGGAGATCGTGACGTTCGACGGCCCGTGCGAACGCGCCGAGGCCGGCGATGCGGTGACCTTGACGGTGACCGACGAGATCGACGTGACGCGCGGCGATCTGCTTGTCGACCCGGCGTCGCGCCCTGAACATGCCGACCAGTTCGCCGCCCACATCATCTGGTTTCAGCAGGAACGCCTGGTTCCCGGCCGGGTCTACTGGCTCAAGCTGGGGCCGCGCTCGGTGCTGTGCTCGGTCACCGCGCTCAAGCACCGCATCGACATCGACAACGGCGCGCACGTCGCGGCGCGCACGCTCGACCTCAACGAGATCGGGTTCTGCAACCTCTCGACCAACGCGCCGCTGGCATTCGACCCCTATGCCGCCAACCACGACACCGGCGCCTTCATCCTGATCGACCGCTACACCAACGAGACCGCCGGCGCCGGGATGATCGCCTTTGCCCTGCACCGGGCGGCCAACATCGAGTGGCAGGCGCTGAGCGTCGCCGCCCGCGACCGCGCCACGCAGAAGAGCCAGGAGGCGGCGATCCTGTGGTTCACCGGATTGTCGGGCGCCGGAAAATCGACGATCGCCAACCGGCTCGAGCGCAAATTGCTCGAACTGGGCTGCCACACGATGCTGCTCGACGGCGACAATGTGCGCCACGGGCTGAACCGCGACCTCGGCTTTACCGACACCGACCGGGTCGAGAACATCCGCCGCGCCGGCGAGGTGGCAAAGCTGATGGGCGAGGCCGGCCTGATCGTGATCACCGCCTTCATCTCGCCGTTTCGCGCCGACCGCCAGATGGTGCGCGAGATCGCGGCGCCGCACGCGTTTCTCGAAGTGTTCGTCGATACGCCGCTCGCCGAGTGCCAGCGCCGCGACCCGAAGGGGCTTTACGCCCGCGCCGCGGCCGGCGCGATCCCCAATTTCACCGGGCTCGACTCGCCCTATGAAGCGCCGGAAACGCCGGAATTGCGGCTCGACACGATGGGTGCCGACGCCGATACCCTCGCCGACCGGATCATTGCCGAATTGCGCCGCCGCGAGCTGATCCGCTGAGCATCCCGGCGCTTGTCTCGGCCGGCGACGCGGCCCATTGTGATGCGAGCCAAGAAGGAGCCGGCGATGACCGCATCCGCCGCCGATCCGAGCGCGCTGCCCGTCTCCTCCGCCCGCGCGGCGATGGAGCGGCTCAATGCCGAGGCCGGCAAGTATCACATCTGGCTAAGGACCCAGGCCAATGCCCCGGCGCAGCGCCCGTGGTTTCGCGAGACCGGCATCGATGTCGCCGGCCGCGTTGCCGAAGGCCGGGTCGGCGCCAACCAGATGAAGGCGGCGCCGCACCATTGGCGCTGGCATCAGATCGGCCCTTATCTCGACCGCATCGCCGAGATCGCCCGCACCGCGGCAGAGACCGGCGAGGCATCGCCGATCGAGTTCGCCGACCGCCAGCAATTCCTGCTGGTCAACCCCGGGCTCGGCGGCCGATTGCAGGTCGCCAGCACGATCCGCTGCGCGGTGTCGGTCTACAATCCCGGCGACGTGGCGCCGGTGCATATGCACACGCCGAACGCCAGCCGCACGATCCTGTCGGAGAACGGCGGCTATACGACGATCGAGGGCGAGCGCTGCCGCGCCGCGCGCGGCGACCTGATCCTGACCCCGCACGGCACCTGGCACGACCACGGCAATGACGGCGCGACCCCGGTGGTATGGGCCGACATCCTCGACTTTCCGCTGCTCGAATTCCTCGACTGCAACTGGATCGACGAAGACTTTCCCGGCACGCGCGAAGGCAACGCCCGGGCGCAGAAGCCGACCCTCGCCGACGGCTATTCGGAGCGGCTCTACGGCGCCGGCGGCATCGTGCCCAATTTCGTCTCGCACCGCCGCGGCATCGGCCATGACACGACGCCGGTGTTCCACTATCGCGGCGACGCGATCCGCGCCGCGCTCGACGCGCTGAGGGGCGAGGCCGGCGACCCGTACGAGGCGATCCAGGTGCGCTTCGTCAATCCGGCGACGGGCGCCTCGGTGTTCCCGACCCTCGACTACGCCGCCCAATTGTTGCGGCCCGGGGAGGCGACGCGGCCGAAACGCGAGACCGCCAACCAGTTCTACATCGTGCTCGCCGGCGAAGGCTCGACCGAGATCGGCGGCGAGCGCTTCGACTGGCGGGAGAACGACCTCTTCGTCGTGCCCAATTTTCGCTGGCGCCGCCACATCAACCGCGGCCCGCGCGACGCCGTCCTCTACAGCGTCTCCGACCTGCCGCTGTTGCAGAAGATCGGACAGTACCGCGCGCAGGGGCGCGACGCCGACGGCGGGGTGGTGCAGTTGGTTTCGTGATCTTTCCGCACCCACCGAAGCGGCGGGCGACAAAGATGATGCGTCCTTCGAGACGGCCGCTGCGCGCGCAGCGTGAATGTCGGAGCGCGGCCGTCTCGGCCGCAGGCGGGGCGGGACGCCCGCGTTCCGTTTTCCACAACGCGGCGTGAACGAGAACGGCGTCACCAATGCCCCTCATCCTGAGCGCGAGCGGAGCGAGCAGTCGAAGGACGCACGAGCGCCTGTCCGAGAGTTCTTGCGACGCGGAGGGAGACAGATGGACATGTCGTTTCTGACGATCGCGGAACTCGGCCGGGCATACGATCGCGGCGAAACCTCGCCGGTGGCGGCGACCAAGGCGCTGCTCGACCGCATCGAAAAGCATGACGGGGCCTTGCACAGCTTCATCCGGGTGACGCCAGAGGCGGCGCTCGCCGACGCCGAGAGGGCCGAGCGCGAGATCGCGTCCGGCGTCCGCCGCGGCAGGCTGCACGGCATCCCCTATGCCTTGAAAGACATCATCGAGACCGCCGGTATCCCGACCACCGGGCATTCAAAAATCCGCCAGGATTTCGTGCCCAAGGAGGATGCGGAGGTGGCGCGGCGGCTGAAATCGGCCGGCGCGGTATTGCTCGGCAAGCTCGCAACCTGGGAATTCTCGCATGGCGGGCCGAGCTTCGACCTGCCATGGCCGCCGGCGCGCAATCCGTGGAACCCCGATTACCTGCCCGGCGGCTCGTCGAGTGGTGCCGGCGCGGCGGTCGCGGCGGGGTTCGTGCCGTTTGCGATCGGCACCGACACCGGCGGGTCGGTGCGCGGGCCGGCCGCGTTTTGCGGCCTCGCCGGGCTGAAGCCGAGCTACGGAAGGGTGAGCCGGCGCGGCGTGTTTTCCAACACCTTTACGATGGACCATTGCGGCCCGCTGAGCCGCAGTGCAGAAGACGTCGCGGCGGTCATGGGGGTGATCGCCGGATACGATCCCGACGACCCCTCGACCGAGGATGTGCCGGTGCCGGATTACGCCGCCGAGTTGGGCGGCGGCATCCGCGGGCTGAGGATCGGGCTCGTCGAGGGCTGGCATCAAAGCCCCGGCGCCCACCCCGAACTCGCCGGCGCGATCGACGCGGCGCTCCGGGTGCTCGAAGGGCTCGGCGCCCGGATCGAGCCGGTCAAATTGTCGGGCCTCAGGGAATACACCGACTGCAAGTCGATCATCTCGGCGGTCGAGCATTTCGCGATCCATGCCGAGGAATTCCGCACCCGGCCGCAGGATTTCGGCCGCATCTTCCGCAACCGCGTGCTGCCCGGCGCGATCATCCGCGGCGAGGACTACGTGCAGGCGCTGCGCTGGCGGACGGTATTGGCGCGCGAGCAAGCCGCGGCGCTGAAACGGGTCGATGCGTTCGTCACCGCCGGGGCGCTCGGCATCGCCGACCGTGCCAACCCCGAGGCGGCGGCGGCCGACCGTTTCGCCTTCGGCCTCAGCATCACCCAGCCGTTCAGCATCAGCGGCGTGCCGGCGCTGACAATCCCGTGCAGCTTTACCCGCGCCGAGGAGCTGCCCCTGTCCTTGCAGATCGCCGCCGGGCCGATGCAGGACGCGACCGTGTTGCGCATCGCCCATGCGTACCAGCAGGCGACCGACTGGCACCGGCGCCACCCGGTTCTGGCTTGAGGAGGCGCCGATGCCCGACGACCCGACCCGTCTGCCGCCGGCCTCCGAGGCCGAATTGCGGCAACGCCTTAACGACGCCGGCCTTAACCTCAGCGAGGAGCTGTTTCAGCAGTTCCTCGCGGTGTGGCCGGGCTTCGAGGCGATGGTCCGGCGCATCCCGCGCCATTTCGCCTACGCCGACGAGCCGGCCCACATCTTTCCGCCGCGGCGGATTACGAGGGCCTGACGCACGCATCCTCACCCGACCGTCGCTGTCACGATGGGAGGGTGAGGGAGCGAGGGGCGGGCGGGACGCCCGCGCTCCTCCGTCCCCTTTACTTTGCGGCGTCCTGGAAGGACGGGGCCTTGGCGCTATTCAGCACCGCCGCAGCTTCCTTCGCCACCGGCGTCCCCTCGAAGAAGCGCGGGTTCTGCGTGCCCCACAGCCGCACCGCATTGGCGAAGGTGAAGTCGCGGAAATCGTCGGTGGTGATGTGACCGTCCTCGACCAGTTCCCACGCCTCGGGCAGCGGGTCGCGCATGTCGACGACGTCGAAATGCCCGATATCCGATGAATAGATCGCGTTGATCCGTGCGCCCAGCGGCATCGTCTTGCCGAAAGCCACGGAGTTCATGCGGTCATCCGCCTCGCAGCCGAAATAATACGGCGTCGCGAACAGGTCGATCCAATCTTGCTTTTTGGTGATGTTGCAGTGGATGTAGTCGTCGG
This sequence comes from Alphaproteobacteria bacterium, assembly GCA_030041385.1. Classification (GTDB taxonomy): domain Bacteria; phylum Pseudomonadota; class Alphaproteobacteria; order ATCC43930; family CGMCC-115725; genus DATARH01. Next base: position 18,146 of record JASHNY010000024.1, on the reverse strand, counting down.
GCGGCATGCCGCCGGTGAGGAAGTCCTCCTGGAGCGGCCAGCCGTCGCGCTTGTCGAGTTCGGCGGCGATGTCGGCGTAGCCGTATTTGTCGACCAGCTCGCGCAATAGCGGTCGGTTCAGCTTGTTCGGGTCCATATTGGCGAGGCCGTTGGCGCCGCGCCGCTCCCAATGCTCGATCAGGTCGCAGAACAATTGGCAGCCCCAGCCGACTCCGCCTTCGAGGAAGGCAAAGCGCAGATCGGGAAAGCGTCGCGTCACGCCGCCGAGGAACAGCGCCTTGGCGACGTTGTGGCCGGCATTGGCGAAATGCCCGATATGGTTGAACGTGAAGTTGGTCGGGCTGTTGCGCTCGCCATAGGAGCGGCCGCCGGTGTGGAAGGTCGGCGCGATGCCGAGCTCGCGGCATTTCTGCCAAACCGGGTCGTAATCGTATTCGCTGTCGATGCCGAGCTGGTCGAAGCCCATCGCATAGCGCGCCAGATCGGGCGACGCGTTCTTGGCATGCGGGATCGGCCGGCGCACGGCGCTGCCGAACATGCAGACCTTGGACCCCAGCTGCTTGGTGACGAATTCGAGCTCTTCGATCGCCTCGTCCGGCGTATGCACCGGGATCACCGCGGCGGGAGTGAGGCGATCACTCAGATCCTTGAAGTAGTCGTGGGTGACGACGTTGAAGCCGCGGATCACGGCGCGGCGCGTCGCATCGTCGCCGATGCGCGGGATGCCGAGCCCAGCGGTCGGATAGACGATGCCGAAATCGATGCCCAGCTCGTCGAGCCGTTCATAGAACAGGCGCGGCATCATCGCCGTCGCCCGGTCCCGCGTATTGACCGATTGCCGGCCCCACTGCCCTTCCATCGCCACGCCCTTCTCGGCGCGCTCCTCCGGGGTCATGCTCAGCGAGTCGGGGATGCGGCGCTGCGACTGCAGAAACCCGTTGGCGCCGAGGTCACCGGTGACCTTGCGGATCTTTTCGGCAAAGACCGGCTTGTATTCGACCCAGTGGCCGTCGCCGTCGATGACCGGATGCTTCAGGTTCTTGCGGATCTCCTCGGGCGTTTGATGCGCGCTCATACCGTTCCTCCCGAAAGGCAGCCGAGCGGCCGAAAGGGCCGATCGCGGAAGGCTAGGCGCGGCCAAGCCCGAAAGTCAAACGACGGCTCGGCATGGCTGGGCCAAAGACGCCCCGTCGCCGCGCATGGCGAGGCACCCGCTCTGCCGCCTTGCCGCTATTTGCGGGGAATTTGCCGCTGCACCGGGCGTGATTACTTGCGGCGCCGCAACAGCCGGGCACCGAGCAGCACGCCACCGATGGCCAGTGCGCCCTGGAGACCGAGGCCGATCAACGGGGCGGGCGCGCCGTGGATCGAGCAGTCGGCGCAAGGGCTGCCCGGGTTGATGCCCGGACTGCCGGGGTTGTAGTTGTAAGACCCGGTATTGTTGGGCCCGGTATTGTAGGGCCCGGTGCCGGTATCCGAGTCAAAATAGGAATGCGAGTGAGAATGGAAGAACAGGTTAAATGGGAAAGGCCAGGCGAACGCCGGCGTGACGCTGAGGGACAGCCATAAGGCCAAAGCCACCGTTTTCATGGCCACACCGAGATGACGTTTCAACCTTAGGGGTCAGCATTCGACGAAGTCACAGCACCGTCAAGTCACCCTTCTGGCTTCTCGGTTCTACCTCTTTCGGTAATGCCGCCAAGGCTACATTAAGAGATGTTCTACCCACCTGCTCTCGCATAGTGGTCTGCGTCATCGCGGTAACCCGTTGAAACCGCGCTGCCAAGCCCCGACCATCGAAGCGGAAAGGCATTACCCATTTTCGGCTGCCGGCACCGCCGGTCAGGAATTCGGCGTCTTTCGGCGCCGCTGCGGGCGTGACGGCGCAACGAAGCCGGGGCAATAAAACCCTTCCCGGCCGCCCGGCAGGGCCGGTTCGTCCGGCAGGCGTGCGGCCTATTCTGCCGCGACGACCTCCAACACGGCCGGGGCGTGCGTCGCGGCCGCTGCCTCGTCGCCCAGCCCGGACCCGCCCGGCGGAAGCTGATGCCGGGCCACGCGGTCGCCCCAGACCACGGCCGAGGCTCGGTCGGCGGCGGCCGCGGGTAGAGCGGCGCCGGGCGCAGGGCGCCAGCGTTCTTCGACCCGGATCGGCCCGACCCGGATCGGCCTGACTCGGATGGGCCTGACTCGGATGGGCCTGGCGGATGCGGCGGTTCGGCGCTGCTGCCGGGCGATGATTCTGCGGAGCCGCCGCTCGCTTCTCCGCGCCGTTGTCTCCTGCCGCTTGAACAGCTGGATCAGCCCGATTTCCACAAGCAAGGTAAAGATGCCGCCCGCCACTTCGTCGATGATCTTTTCGTGGCCGATGCGGTCGAACAATGGCGGCACGACCGGACCCGGAATTTGTCGCGCGCTGAAGTCTGCAATCTCCGCCTGCTGCCGCCAATACTGCGCCACCGAGTAACGCAGCGAAATGCCCCCGGCCACGGCCACGGCAAGTACTAGGATGACCGAGAACACATCGGCCGCCGAAATCCTGTGCGCCCGGCTTGCTGCCGCTGCGCCCGGATGAACCTGCCCGATCAAAGTCATGAAAGCTTCCCGACAGACGCCCGCGCTTGTTCTAACGTAAAGCGGTTGAGAACCGAGAAGCTTCGTCTATCTTGAAGCTAGCTCTGTAGTTGCGGCCGATCTGGCCTGTGGGCATTCGCCATTTGCCGGCGAATCGCGCGCCCGCGGCCCGCTTCACGATCCCCCGAAATACCGGGGAATCCCGCCCGCAGACCGCACCGAACACCGACCCGGTCAGCGCCCGGGCCGGACCGGCGATTGTCGACTGGGCTGCGGCGCGCTACCCTCCTCCGCATAACAAAAATGGTAACCGCACCGCGCGGCAGACCGTCAGAACGGGAGAGCGCCATGCTGGAACTGCTGGAGCAGCAACAATCGCTGACCGCCAACCAATGGAAGATTTTTACCGCGTCGATCCTTTCGATCATGCTGGATTTCTTCGATTTCCTGTTGATCGGTTTCACCCTCGCGTTTTTCGTGCGGGATTGGCACCTGACCTATGGCCAATCCGGGTTGATCCTGTTTTCGTCGGGCGTGGCGGCGGTTCCGGGGGCGATCTTCTTCGGCTGGCTCGGCGACAAGATCGGCCGCCGCAAGGTGTTCATGATCACGATCCTGATGTTTTCGCTCGCCACCGGCGCGATGGCGCTGACGCCCGACCGCGGCTGGGCCTATCTGGCGGCGATGCGGTTCATCGTCGGGTTCGGCGTCGTCGGCGTCGCCTCGGTGGACATGCCGCTGCTGCAGGAATTCGTGCCCGCCTCGAAACGCGGCTTGATCAGCGGATTGTCGATCGCCCTGGTGCCGGGAGGCGGATTGCTCGCCGCCGCCTTTGCCGCCTTTCTCGGCGCCATCGTCGGCTGGCGCGGGCTGTTCGCCCTTGGCCTGGTGCCGGCGCTCCTGGCGTTTCTGGTCCGCGTCTGGGTCCCGGAATCGCCGCGCTGGCTGCTCAGCCGCGGCCGGGTCGAAGAGGCGCGCCGTTCGCTGGCGTGGGCATTGCAGATGCCGGTCGAGCAGATCGTTCTGCCGGCCTCGTTGCCGCCGCCGCAAAAATCGTCATGGCTGGAATTGTTCCGGTACCCGCGCAGCATCGCCGCCGGCGCGCTGGTCGGGTTGAGCCAGACCGGCGCGGTCGGTCTCGGGCTGTGGATGGTCACACTGCTCGTTCTGGTGCTGCGGATCTCGCCGACCGAGGCGTCGTTTCTGGTGATCTGGATCAGCCTCGTTCAGATCGTCGGCCGCGGCGTCGGCTCGTGGATCACCGATGTGATCGGGCGCAAAACCGCGGGCGCGCTGTGCTGCGCGCTGGCGGCGGCGGCGACCTCACTCGCCGGCTATCTGCACGCCGTCTATATCGGCGCGGTGCTGATGTTCTTCGCGCTCTTGCTGTTGCAGGGCTTTTTCGGCAACGGCAACTCGGCGATCAGCTACCCCTACATGGCCGAGATGTGGCCCGCCTCGTTGCGCGCCAGCGGCTTCGGCCTGGTCTACGGGATGTCGAACCTGGGCAAGTTCATCGGCCCGGCCGGGCTTTCCGTGATCATCGGCGCCTCCAACTACGTCACCCCGAAGGCGACCCTCGCGGGCATCGTTCCCGGCTTCAATTATTTCGCGGCCTGGTATGTCCTCGCCGTCATCGCCTACCTGCTGATCGGGCTCGAGACCCGCGGCCGCACGATCGAGGAGCTCGACGCCAGCTTCGCACGGCCGAGGCCGGTGGCGGGGCCGGGATGAGACACGAGGCGAACACCGGCCAGCGCATCGACAACCCGGTGCGGCCGCCTTAAACTCGACGGAAAGCCGGCGGTGCAGGGCCCGCGAGCGGCTCCCCGGCGGCATCAAGGAGGAAAACCATGCCGCGCATCAGACACATCGCGCTGACCACCAAAGAGCCGGCGAAAACGGCGGAGTTCTACAAGGAGGCGTTCGGGCTCAAGGAATTGCGCCGCAGCCCCAACGGCGCCGTGTTCCTGACCGACGGCCACATCAATCTCGCCATCCTCAACTGGAAGGATGAGCGCTCGGCCGACATGGGCGCGCACGGCCCCAATTTCAGCGGCATCCATCATTTCGGCTTCGAGGTCGAGAGCCTGGGCGAGGCCTGCGGCAAGCTCGAAAACGCGCATGCCGAGCGGCTGACGGCGAAGACCGAGGCCGAGGCTGACGCCTATGCCGAAGTGCGCGCCGGCCATGCCAATTTCGAGATGAAATGGGCGGGTCCGGACGGCGTCGTCATCGACATCTCCCACACCGGGTGGGAGGGTACGCATTAGGGATAGGGACGCCTCAGCCGGAACTACGCCCGAGCCAGTCGGGCATTGCGAGCGGAGCGAAGCCATCTCGATGCGATAAAAGCCTCGTCCGATCGAGACGCGTTGTCGCTGCCCTCGTCGCAATGGCACCCCTATCCAGGGAGGAAGCGCGATGAACAAGGATTTTTCGATCTGCGTCGGCACGATCGGCAGCGGCGTCTGGCTCAGCCCTGACGGCGGCGAGAGCTGGCGGCGCGTCGTCAAAGGGTTGTGGAGCGAGAGCCGCATCTACGGCCTCAGCCTTCACCCGACCGAGAAGCGCACGATCTTCGCCGGCGCCGATGACGGCATCTACCGCAGCGACGACGGCGGCCAGAGCTTTGAGCGGCTCGACTCGCCGATGAACACGCGCGACGTGTGGAAGATCGCGTTCGACCCGACCAACCCGGACATCGTCTTTGCCGGAACCCGGCCGGCGGCGTTGTTCCGCTCGACCGACGGCGGCGCGCACTGGCATCAGCTGCCGGTCGATATGGCCGAGGACTGCCCCAATGTACGCATCCCGCGGGTGACCGCCCTCGCCGTCGATCCCGAGGAACCGCGGACGGTATGGGCGGGGGTCGAGGTCGATGGGGTCAGGCGCAGCCTCGACGGCGGCGAGACCTGGTCGCGCATTACCGACGGGATTCCCGACCCCGACATCCACGACGTGACCACCGCGGTGACCGCGGGCAAGGCCGTATTCACGACGACCCCGCGCGAGATCTTCGCCAGCACCGATCGCGGGCAGAGCTGGCAGGGCCTCGGGGTCGGCCGGCATTTCGCCCTGCCGTATTGCCGCAGCCTGGCGGTGAAGACCGACGACGCGGAGACGCTGTTCGTCGCCACCGGCGACGGTGCCGTCGGGCGCACCGGCGCGATCCAGCGCTCGAACGACGGCGGCCGGCATTGGAAGATGCTGGACCTGCCGGCCGAACCGAACTCGCCGATCTGGGCGTTTGCCGTGAACGACGCCGACCCTGCGCGGATCGTCGCGTGCAGCCATTACGGCGAGCTGTACGCGACCGGCGATGCCGGCGATTCCTGGACCAAGCTGCCGCGCGAATTCACCGAGATCCGCGCGCTCGCCTGGCTGCCGAATTAGCCCTGATGCGCCGGGTGGGCGGGCGTGACGGCCACGGCCGGGGGGCTGGCGGCGGCGGGCGGCTGCCCATCGACCATGCGGGTCGCGGGCGGTAATTGCTCCACGACCTTCTGGGTCACCAGAAAGGTGAAATCGAGCGTTGCCAGCCCGATGACAAAGATGAACAGAACGACATTGAGGTCGCCGGCCACCCGGTCGAGCCGGCGCAGGAATTCGCGGGGCGGTTGCCCCATCCGCGGCTTCAAACGTGCCAAACGCATAATCCACTCCGGTTGTCTGCCCGGCTCACCGCCGAACCCTTGCTCAGTTTGGTTAACATCTGCTTGAACGGTCAGCGCTTTGTGCCTTGCACCCCCACCTTCGGCGAGTGTCTCGTTGGGAGATTGGGAGCTTATGCTGCATTGCACAACCTGCCGGCACAGCAGGTCAGCCATGCATACCTTTTTCTGGCAATACATATGCGCCGGCGGCGGGCGATTTCGCGGCCGCGGGTTTCGCCTTACGCTGCGGCGGCAACCAACAACCGCGAGGAAGTCATGCCAAGCGACGAAGACAAGGATGCGATCCGCGAAGTGCTGGCGGAGTATTGCTTTCGCCTCGATGGCGGCCAATTCGACGGGATGGCGGCGCTGTTCACCGAAGACGGCACCTGGGACACCGCTTTCGGTGCGGCGACCGGCCGCACCGCCATCGCCGGATTGGCGCGCCGCCTGCGCACTGAGGCGCCGCAGCCGCGGCCTCGGGCCATCCATCTGGTGACCAACATCGCAATCGCGCTCGATGGCGACCGCGCGTCGGTGCGCTCCAACTGGATCGTCGCCACCAACAGCGCAGAGGGGCCGAAGATCGGTTCGGGCGGCGGCTATGCCGACGAGATGGTCAGGATCGACGGGAAATGGCTGTTTCGCACCCGCAAGATCGACCGCTTCATCGTGCCCTGACCGCGGTTATGCCGCGGCCTCGCCGTCCTGCGCGTCCTCGATGTCGAAATACAGGTTGGCGAGCGCCTCGGCGGCGCGCTCCCGGGTCAGTTGCGGCGGCAGGCCAAAGCATTTGCACGCCTCGATCACCTGCTCGCAGATGAATTTGGGCTGGTAATAAGCCAGCCCGAACTCGCGGATCAGGCGCTCGACGATGAAGTCGAACACATCGTCCGCCAGAATGAGGCCATAAGACCTCGCGACCGCCGAAAAGATCTGATGATATTCGTCAATGGTCGGGGCGAACAATTTGATCTTGTAGGGAATGCGGCGCAGAAAGGCGGGGTCCATCAAGTCGGACGGCTTCAGATTGGTCGAGAACACCAACAGCTCGTCGAACGGCAATGAAAAGCTGGCGCCGCTGTTGAGGCGCAGGAAATCGACCTGGTTTTCCATCGGCACGATCCAGCGGTTCAGCAGGTCAGTCGGGTTGAATTTCTGACGGCCGAAATCGTCGATCAGGAACATGCCGTTGAGCGCCTTCACGTGCAGCGGCGCGTCGTAGAACCTGGTATCCGGGTTGTGCTGCAATTCGAGCATGTCGAGCGTCAATTCGCCGCCCGCCATCGCCACCGGCCGGCGGCACGCGGCCCAGCGCTCGTCGAACCGCTCGCGCTGGAGCCCGCCGGCATTGGCCAGCATCGTGGCGTCCTCGTCCGACACCGGCGGCTTGTGCAGCGCGGGATCGAACACCTTGATGATCTGCCCGGCGACATCGACCGCATAGGGCACGAAAATCACGTCGCGAAACAATTTGGCGATGCGCGTGGCCAGCGTGGTCTTGCCGTTGCCGGGCGGGCCGAACAGCAGCACGGTGCGCCCGGCATTCACGGCGGGCAGCAATTTGCGCAGATAGTGCTCGGGCACGACGAGGCCGGCAAAGCCCTGGCGCAGCGCATCGGCACCGAGCATCTCGTTGGCGACGCGCTGCCGCAGGATCTGCCGCTGATAGGCGGCGAGCGACACCGGCGCCGGCCCCAGATACGCGTTCTGCTCGAGGGCGTCGCGCGCCGCCGCGCGGCCCTGCTCGCCAAGCCCGTAACGGATCGCGAAGGCCGCGGTGCCGGGCACCGATCCCATCGCCTGGGCAAAGCGCTGGTGGGTGGCGTCGTCGAGCAATTCCTGGACGATGCGCGACGGCAGCTTCATCCGCTCGGCAAGTTCCGGCACCGTCTCCAGCGCCTCGATGTGCATCAATTTGAGCAGCAGGTTGAGCAGGTTGCGCTGGCTGACGCCGGTATCGGCGATGGTCGAGGGCACCGCCGGCGTGGCGTTGATCGCCTTGGCGAGTTGATCCGCGCTCAGCCGCCCGAGCGCGACCAGGTTTTCGCCCAGCCGCCCGCCTTCGATCCGCTGGCGGCGGACCGCGACCTCGACATCGGCCACGGTCACGTAGCCGCCGCCGACCAGTATTTCGCCCAGACGCATGACCATGCCCTCGCCTGACGCGGTGCGAGCGGGATCGTCGCCGCGAGCGGACGACTGGCCACACTGTGGGCACATAGGCTTAACAAACCCCTGCCGAGAGCAGCGAGGGGGGCGCAAAAACGGCGCGGCCGCGCCGCTGCCGGCGGTTTCTCGCCGATGCGCGGCCCGCGCCTGATGCTGGCGACCCCGGCAGGACTCGAACCTGCGACCACCTGCTTAGAAGGCAGGTGCTCTATCCATCTGAGCTACGGGGCCCTAGCGCGTGATCCGTTTAGGTTGGAGCGCCTTAACCTTTCGTCATGCCCGGGCTTGACCCGCGCATCTGCGACACGTGCCGCACCGCCTTCACCGGCGCCCAGTCCAGATGGCCGGGTCACCCCCGGACGGCCGCCACCAAGATCATGCGAACGTCAAATCCGCCGCACTAGACGCGGATCCGGTCGTAGCGGAAATTGTCGGCATAGCTCTTCTGCTTCGGCGTGCGCAGGTGCGGCTCGATGACCGTGTAGTCGAGCCCGTGCCGGCGGGCAAACGCGACCGCCTCCTCCAGCGTGTCGAAGCGCACCCGCACCTCGTTCAGCGTGTCGTCGGCGCGGGTCCAGCCCATCACCGCCTCCGGCACGCGCGGCGTCGCCGGCTCGTATTCGAGCAGCCATTTGCGGGACTGCCCGCCGCGACCCGACTGCATCGCGGTCTTGCTCGGCTTGTAGATGCGCGCCTGGGCCATCGCCCCGCTACTCCCTTGCGCCGGACGGGCGCCGCTGCGCTATGGTCGGGGCGAGAGGATTCGAACCTCCGACATCCTGCTCCCAAAGCAGGTGCGCTACCAGACTGCGCCACGCCCCGGCCGTTGATTTCCGCGGGTTTTAGCCGAATCCGCGGGCCGGCGCAACGGATCGAGTGGGCGGTACGCCGCGGCTAGCCGGCAAGGTTCCAGCCAAGCCAATCGCACAAGGCCCGGCCCATCACCAGATCGAGGTCGCCGCCCGCCAGCCACGGCAGTTCCTCGGTGAACAGCGTCACCGCCTGGCGATAGGTGCAGGGTATCCCGGTCAGATCGGTGCCCCAGAACATGCGCCGCGGGCCGAAGGCGTCGAACACCCGGCGCAGGAACGGGTGCAGCCGGCGATAGGGATAGGGCTCGCTGGAATAGCGCGGCAGGGCCGACGCCTTGACCGCGATATTGTCGTGGCGGGCGAGCGCGAGCAGGTCGGCGATGCCGGCGAACGCGGCCTCGTCCTTGCCGCCGCGCACGAGGCCGAGATGGTCGATCACAAAGCGCATGCCCGGATGGCGCGCGGCGAGTTGCCCGACCGCCGGCAGCAACCCGGGCGGCGACACCATGGCCGGCAGCCGGTTGCGCTCGGCCGCCGCCCACAGCCAATCGCCGTCGGGCTCGGTGAACAGCGCCAGCGCGCCGACCCCGGAGGTGGTGACCCTGATGCCGAGCATGCCGGGCTGCTCGCGCCAATGGTCGAGGGCATGCGGATCGCGCACCGCGATCGGCGGCCGTCCCATCACCGCGAACCGGCCGGGATGAGCGGCGGCGGCGGCCAGCGCGAGGTCGTTGCGGTCGCCCTCCCATGACGGCGGCACGATGACCGCGCGGTCGACCCCCGCTTCGTCCATCTCGCGCAGCAGGTCGGCCGCGGAAAACGGCAGCGGGCGATGCGCCCGGTGGGCGTGTCCCGGCGGCCAGGGCCGCGCCGGCGTGTCGGCGGCCCAGATATGCGCTTGCGCATCGGCGATCAGCATGGCGGAACCTCGGCAACCCGTTATGGCGGAGTGTCGGCGCCGGTCGACCATGTCGCCCCCGCCCTTGTCAACCCGGCGGGCTTCATGGTTCGATCCGCTGCCGCGCCGCGGGGAGGAATCATGCCCGATACGATCATCGCCGACACCGCGACCCGGATCTTTCAGGACCTCTGCGAGCCGCAGACCATCAACGCGGCCGAGGCAGGCACCTGGCCCGCGGCGCTGTGGGATGCGCTCGAAGAATCCGGCCTGCCGCTGACCTGGGTGTCGGACGAGTTCGGCGGCGCCGGGGCGGAAATGCTCGACGGGTTTGCCGTCGCCCGCATCGCCGGCCGGTTTGCCGCGCCGGTGCCGCTCGCCGAAACCCTCCTCGCCGGCTGGCTCTTGGCGCAGGCCGGGATCAGCGCGCCGCCCGGGCCGATGGCGATCGCTCCGGTGCACGAAGACGGCACTCTCGCGCTCGCCGGCGGCCGGCTGCAGGGCCGCGCCCGGCACGTGCCGTTTGCCCGCAACGCCCGGCACATTGCGGTCCTCGCACGGCAGGGTGCGTCGATGGTGGTGGCGCTCGTCGCCGCCGATGCAGTGACGGTCGCCCCGGGCAAGAGCCTGGCCGGCGAGCCACGCGACGAGGTGTCGTTCGATGGCGCCGCGCCGGTCGCGGCCAAGCCCACGGCGGGGCTCGATTTCGCGGCGCTGGTGCGGCTCGGCGCCGCAATCCGCGCCCAGCAAATGGCCGGCGCGCTGGATCACATCCTCGACCAATCGGTACAGTTTTCGCTCGACCGCGTGCAATTCGGCCGACCGATCGCCAAGTTCCAGGCGGTGCAGCACAACCTCGCCACCCTCGCCGGCGAGGTCGCCGCCGCCGGTGCGGCCGCCGACGCCGCGGCCGAGGCGGTCGCCCGGCACGGCATCTCCGGCGAGCAGGTCGCAGCCGAAATCGCCATCGCCAAGATGCGCGCCGGCGAGGCCGCCGGCACCGGCGCCGCGATCGCGCACCAGGTCCATGGCGCGATGGGCTTTACCTACGAGCATTCATTGCACCATGCGACGCGCCGGCTATGGGCATGGCGCGAGGAGTTCGGCAACGAGGCGGTGTGGGCCGCCCGGCTCGGCCGCATGGTTGCGGCGCACGGCGCCGATGCGTTGTGGCCGTTTCTGACCGCGGGATCGTGAGGTTTCGATGCCCTACAATTTCCACTTCGATCCGGTCGAATTGCCGCCGGAGGCACAGGAATTGCGGCGCGAGGTGCGCGCCTTTCTCGAGGCCGAGATCGCCGCCGGCAATTTCGGCGCGGGCAGCGGCAAGGGCCCGTTCAACAAGGATTTCGCGCGCAAGGTCGGCGAGCGCGGCTGGATCGGCATGACCTGGCCGAAAAAATACGGCGGGCACGAGCGCTCGCACCTCGAACGCTACGTCGTGATCGAGGAGATGCTGGCGTACCACGCACCGACCCGCTCGTACTCGACCGCCGACCGGCAATCGGGCCCGATGATCCTGCGCTACGGCAAGGAATCGGTGAAGCAGGCGATCTTGCCGCGCATCGCCTCGGGCGAGTTGTGCTTCTGCATCGGTCTTTCGGAGCCCAATTCCGGCTCCGACGTGTTCGCCGCCTCGACCCGCGCGACCAAGACCGATGGTGGCTGGCTGGTCAACGGCCGCAAGATCTGGACCTCTAACGCGCACAATTCCGACTACATGATCGCGTTGCTGCGCACCTCGCCGCCGACCAAGGAAAACCGCCGGCACGGGCTGACCCAGTTCCTGATCGCGCTGAAAACGCCGGGCATCACCACGCGGCCGATCATCAATTTGACCGGCGCGCACGATTTCAACGAGGTCGTGTTCGATGATGCCTTCGTGCCCGACGAGCATCTGATCGGCGAGGTCGACATGGCCTGGAAGCAGGCCTCGGACGAATTGGCCTATGAGCGCAGCGGCCCCGACCGCTGGCTCGAAACCTTCTCGGCCCTGGTCGAGCTGGTACGCCGTGCCGGGCCGGAGCCGGACGAGCGGCTGGCCGAGGGGATCGGCCGCGAGGTCGCCCATCTCGCCACATTGCGGCGCATGTCGTTGTCCGTGGCGGGCATGCTGCAGGCCGGCAAGACGCCTGCGGTCGAGGCCGCGGCGGTCAAGGACCTCGGCACCAACTGGGAGCAGGCCTTGCCCGACAAGGTGCGGCTATTGGCCCCGCAAGAGGGCGATTCGGCGCCGCCCAGCAACGACGACCGCTTCGAAGAGGCACTGCGCTACACCACGCTGATCGCGCCCAAATTGACGATCCAGGGCGGCACGCGCGAAGTGTTGCGCGGCATCATCGCCCGCGGCCTCGGGTTGCGCTGATGCCTGATCTCCGCCCGCTTTTTTCCCCCGACAGCCTGGCCATCATCGGCGCCGCCGGCGACGAGCACTCATTGCGCGGGCGATTGACCCGCCAATTGATCGGGCACGGCTATGACGGCCGGGTCTACCCGGTGACGCGCAGCCAGCCCGAGGTACTGGGGATCAAGACCTATGCCAGCGTGGCCGACCTGCCCGAGGCGCCGGAACTCGCCGTGATCCTGGTGCCGGCGGCGCATGTCGTGGCCACGCTCGACCAATGCGGTGCGCGCGGCATCCGCGCCGCGGTCGTGATCAGCTCGGGCTTCGGCGAGGAAAAGACCGCAGCGGCCGCCTCCCGCGACGGCGAATTGCAGGAGGTCGTTGCGCGCTGGGGCATGGTCGTTACCGGGCCGAATTCGGAAGGGCTCGTCAACCCGCTGCGCCCGCTGGTCGCGACCTTCAGCCCGGTGTTTCACGACCCGGCGCGGCCGCTGCTTCCCGCCGGCGACGCGGCCAAGCCGATCGCCGTCAGCTGCCAGAGCGGCGCCTTGACCTTTTCGTTTCTAAGCCGCGGCCGCGACCGCGGCCTCAAATTCACCTACCAGGTGAGTTCCGGCAACCAGACCGTTCTCGAGGCTCACGATTACATCGATTGGGTGCTCGATGCCGGCGGCGCCGACATCTTCTTGGCCTATCTCGAAGGGATTCGCCGGCCGGCCCGGTTCCGCGCCGTCGCGGAGCGGGCCGCGCGCGCCGGCAAGCCGCTGATCGTCGCCAAGGTCGGCCGCTCCGATGCCGGGCGGCGGGCGGCCTCGTCGCACACCGGCGCGCTTGCCCATGTCGGCGCGGTGGACGACGCGATCTTCCGCCATTACGGCATCGTGCGCGGCGAGGACCTCGACCACATGGTCGATGTCGCGACCGCCTTCGCCTATTGCAAATTGCCGCGCGGCAACCGCGTCGCGATCATTACCGGCTCGGGCGGCAGCGCGGTGTGGATGGCCGACATATTGTCGGCGCACGGGCTCGAACTGCCGGTGCTCGAAGACGAATTGCAGGCCAGGATCATGGCGATGCTGCCGTCCTACGCCTCGGCGCTGAACCCGATCGACGCCACCGCCCAGGCGATCGGCGAGGTCGGCTACGCCCCGATCGTCGAGCTGGTGCGGCAGTCGCAGCGGATCGACACGATCGTCTTGATCGCCTCGCTCGCCAATGAAGGGACGGCCAAGAAACGCGCCGACGAACTCGCCGGCATCGCCACGACGACGCCGCAGCCGATCATCCTGTCGACCTATACGACCGCGACGCCGGGAGCGATGGCGGCGTTTGCCGCGGTCGGCATCCCCTGCTACACGGCGATGCCGAGCTGCGCCCGGGCGATCCGCGCCCTGGTCGATTACGGCCGCTTCCAGGCGCGGTTGCAGCGGCGTGAAGCGGTCACCGAGACCGACGCCGCGGTGCGCGACGGTGTCGCCGCCGCCCTTGCCGCGTCTGGCCCGGCACTCACCGAGCATGCGGCAAAGGCCCTTCTCGCCCGCTATGGGGTGAAGCGCCCGCCCGAGGAACTGGCGGCGAGCGAAGATGCGGCGGTCGCGGCGGCCGGACGCATCGGCGGCGCGGTCGCGCTCAAGGTGCAATCGCCCGACATCCTGCACAAGACCGAGGCCGGCGCGGTGATGCTGAACCTGTCCGGCGAGGCGGCGGTGCGCGAGGGCTACCGCAGGGTCCTGGCCAACGCGCGACAAGCCCGGCCCGACGCCCGGATCGAGGGCGTCTTGGTGCAGGCGATGGCGCGGCGCGGGCAGGAAATCATTCTCGGCATCACCGGCGACCCCGATTTCGGGCCGATGGTGATGGTCGGGCTCGGCGGCATCCATGTCGAGGTTCTGCGCGACGTAGCGTTCGCACCGGCGCCGCTCGGCCCCGACGAGGCGCTCGACCTGATCGGCGAATTGAAGGGCGCCGCGGTGCTCGACGGGGTGCGCGGCGCGCCGCCGTGCGACAAGCAGGCGCTCGCCGACCTGATGGTCGCGGTATCGCGCTTTGCCGCCGACCACCGCGACCGCGTTGCCGAGATCGACCTGAATCCGGTCATCGTTCACGAGGCCGGCGCCGGCCTGACCGTCGTCGACGCGCTGATCGTGAAGCGGAATTAAGCCGTGCCGCCGTCTGTGCAGCCGGTGTCGCACGATCGCAGAAACACTGCGTTGAAGTTCACCACGGAGGCACGGAGGGCATGGAGCGCCGGCGCAAATTTTTCCTCTGTGTCTCCGTGGTGAACCCCTGTCCCAAGGGAGCCAGCCCATGACCGACTATTCGCACTTCAAGGAGATCGGCGTCACGCTTGACGGGCTGGTCGCGACCGTCGAGATCAGGCGCCCGCCGAACAATTTCTTCGACGCCGTGCTGGTCGCCGAGCTCGGCGAGGCCTATGAGCGGCTCGACGCCGATCCCGCCTGCCGCGCCTCGGTGCTGTGCTCAGAAGGCCGCCATTTCTGCGCCGGCGCGGATTTCTCGAAACGGATGGACACCGGCACGGTCGCCGAATCGGCGCGCAGCGGCGCCGGCAGGCACCTGTACAAGGAGGCGAGCCGGCTGTTTCGCACCAGGAAGCCGATCGTCGGCGCAATCCAGGGCGCGGCGATCGGCGGCGGGCTCGGCCTCGCCCTCGTGCCCGATTTTCGCGTCACCTGCGAAGAGGCACGGTTCAGCGCCAATTTCAACCGGCTCGGCTTTCATCCCGGCTTCGGCCTGACCGTCACCTTGCCGCGGCTCGTCGGCGCCCAGCAGGCGGCGCTGCTGTTCTATACCGGGCGCCGCATCCCGGGCGACGAAGCGGTGCGAATCGGCCTCGCCGAGCGGCTCGTGCCGCAGGCGGAAGTGCGCAGCGCGGCGCAGGCGCTGGCGCTGGAGATCGCGCAATCATCGCCGCTCGCGGTTCTGTCGACGCGCGAGACCCTGCGCCGCGGGCTCGCCGACGCGATCGATGCGGCAACCGAGCGCGAACTGGTCGAGCAGGACTGGCTGCGCCGCACCGAAGATTTTCAGGAAGGCATCAAGGCCTACGCCGAGCGCCGCCTGCCCGATTTTCACGGCCGCTGAGAGCGTTTCGGTTCAGTACCGGCGGCGCAAGGCGGCGGCGACGAGCCGCCAGCTTTGCAGCGGGTCGGGAAGCGCCAGCGCCGGAGCGAACGGGTCGAAGCCGGCGCGCCGCAGCCGCACCAGGAAGCGGCTGGCGATCACCCCCGGCAGCAAGGCCGCGAGCGCGGCCCGCGGCACCCGGCGCCGCCCCTCGCGGCCGCGGGCCAGATGCGCCGCCGCGGCCTCGGCGAGCGCCTGGGTTGCCGCGCGGATCGCCGGGCTGGTGCGCAGCGCCGCATAATCTCCGGGATCGATCCCGTGCCGGTCGGCGATGTCCGCCGGGATCATGCTGTGCCCGGTACGGGCATGAAACGGCATCGCCCGCAACAATCCGGCGAGACCGTAGCCGAGGCCGATCTCGTGCGCCGCGCCCCGCGTCGCGGGGTCTCGCAGCCCGAGAATCTCGGCGGCGAGCGCAGTCAGCCGCGCCGAACTGGCCTCGGCGTAATCCTCGAGCACGGCAAGGCTCGCCGGCGGTTCGCCGGCGAGGTCGATTTCGCGCGCGTCGATCAGCCGGTCGAAATGCTCCCGGCTCGGCGCATACGCCCGGATCGTCTCGGCCAGCGGCTCGACCACGACATGCCGGCGGGTGGCGCCGCCGTCATAGGCGGCGGCGACCGCCTCGCGCCACCATTGCAGGCGGATGCGGCCCAGCATCACCTCGCTGACGGTCTCGCGCACACGGGCGATCTCGTAGTTGAAGGCGTAGAGCGCAAACAGCGGCTGCTGACGCTCCGGCGGGGCAAACAGCACGGTCTGGTAGCGGTCGCGATCGTGGCGGCGGACCAACGCCGCGACCGGCGACAAACCGTCGCGAATATCGGAACCGGGACGCGGTGTAAGGGTTTCCTGACTCATCAGATCAGCTAAGATCGGGCGATTTCGACCCGTGTCATCATCAAGGTGGGAGGACCATCATGGCGTTTGAACTGCCGCCCTTGCCGTATCCGAAGAACGCGCTGGAGCCGCACACATCGGCCCAGACGCTCGACTTTCATCACGGCAAGCATCACCAGGCCTACGTCACTAACCTCAACAATATGGTCAAAGGCTCGCCGATGGAGAGCCAGTCGCTGGAACAAATCATCCGGGCGACGCATAACGACAGCACCAAGACCGGCATCTTCAACAACGCCGCGCAGGTGTGGAACCACACGTTCTTCTGGAACTGCATGAAGCCGCACGGCGGCGGCAACCCGAGCGGCGACCTCGCCAGCGCGATCGACCGCGACCTCGGCGGCCTCGCCAAATTCAAGGACGACTTCAAGGCGGCGGCCGTCGGCCGGTTCGGCAGCGGCTGGGCGTGGCTCGTCGCCGACAACGGCAAGCTCAAGATCACCAGCACCCCGAACGCCGCCAACCCGCTGGCCGAAGGCCAGACCGCGCTATTGACCTGCGACGTGTGGGAGCACGCCTACTACCTCGATTTCCAGAATCGCCGTCCGGATTTCGTGCAGGCGTTTCTCGATCATCTGGTGAACTGGGATTTCGCCGCGCAAAACCTCGCCAAGGCACGGTAGAGCCTGACTTGTTGATTGAAGCGGCCATTATGTCTCGCTTCCCCCGGACCTGATCCGGGGGTCCACGAACGTCTCGAAGTAATTCGCGGATGGCCGGGCCAAGCCCGGCCAAAGCGCGATCAGGGGTCGGTTCTGTGTCGACGCCGGCCCGCCAGCGGTGTCCGCAGCGCTACAAGTGCGTGCCGGTATCGAGCACGATGGCGGTGTAGTCGCGGTAGCTCATGCCGAGCGCCTCGGCGCGGGCAAGCCGGGCGAGCGCGATTTCGCGTGGCGGCGTCTTCCAGGCCCGCGCATACGCCTTCTTCCAACAATAGAGGCGCCAATCCGCGCCGGGATCGAGCGGCGGCCCGCCGTTATGGCCGATGCCGATCCGGAACCCGGTTGCGCCGCCGCCCTCGAATGCCATCCTTCGCGTTCCGCGGTTGCGTGCCGACGCCCGGCATTACCGGGACAAGCGGAACCACCGCAAGAACCATACCAGGCCGGCGCCTCACTTTCCGGCTCGGCGGGAACGCCGAACCGACAAGCCATGCCCGCGTGGCAAGCGGGGCATGGCTAATGTTTGGAATCTGACATTTGAAACCCGTCACTCGAGTCATTCCGGAGCGCCGGGCAGCGGCGAGTCCGGAACCCATGAACACCGGCCTCTGGAACATGGGTTCCGGGCTCGGCCCTTTGGGCCGCCCCGGAATGACGGTCGGGGTTCATTCGTCTGAATTGGACCACCAGCGGCAGACCAGGATGTGCGCTAATGGCGCGAGGCCGTAGCCGAATCAATGGCTCTCGGCGCCGGCGGCATGCTGCTGGGCGTGAGCCTCGGCCCGCGCATGGAACACGTTATCGGCAAGCTTTCGCTGCGACTCGGGAAGAATGTTGTACAGGTTGTCGAACGCCCTGACCAATCTCTTCATGTGCTCGGCATGCGCTTCCGCCAATTTCGCGTAGGACTGCATGTTCTGCACGGCGGTCATCGTATCGAATTTCTCGGCGCGCTGTTGAACCGCCGCGTCCATCTCGCGGGCATTG
>JASHNY010000143.1 GCA_030041385.1 Alphaproteobacteria bacterium | reverse complement strand
TGCGCGTCAACGTCGATTCCACCGGCAAGAAGGCCACCGGCGTGACCTACATTGACGCGCGCGGCAACGAAGTCGAGCAGCCGGCCAGTATCGTGGTTCTGGGCGCCTATTGCTTCAGCAACGTCCGGCTGCTGCTGCTGTCGGGCATTGGCACGCCCTACGATCCGCTCACCGGCAAAGGGGTGGTCGGCCGCAGCTACTCTTACCAGCAAGGCGGCTCAGTGCAGGTGTTCTTCGACGATCGCGAGTTCAATCCTTTCATCGGCGGCGGCCAGGTCAACACGTCGATCGACGAATTCAACGGCGACCTGATCGACCGCGGCCCGCTCGGCTTCATCGGCGGCGCCTATGTCAACGTCTCGGCGCGCGGCGCGGCGCCGATCAAGGGCAAGGTGGTGCCGCCCGGCACGCCGCGCTGGGGCGGCGAATGGAAGAAAGCGGTCGCCCAGTACTACCGCCGCAACATGACGATCCACATTCACGCATCGTGCCTCAGCTATCGGCACAACTATCTCGACCTGGACCCGACCTACAAAGACGCCTACGGCCTGCCGCTCTTGCGCATGACGTTCGACTGGAACGACAACGAGCTGCGGATGATGAAGTACATGAACGAGCGCTCCACCGAGATCGGTCGGGCGCTCAACGGCTCGGGCCTCGGCGGCCGGAACAAGGGCACGCATTTCCAAATCACGGGCTACCAGAGCACGCACAATGTGGGCGGCGCCGTGATGGGCAGCGATCCGTCGACCAGCGTCGTCAACAAATACCTGCAGTCGTGGGACGTCCCGAACCTGTTCGTGGTGGGCGGCAGCGCCTTCCCGCAAAACCCCGCGAACGGCCCTACCGAGACGATCGGCATGCTGGCCTGCTGGGCGGCCGATGCGATCAAGGACTACGTTCGCAACCCGGACTCCCTGGTCTGAACATCAGGGACTTTCGCCGGGGCGCGTTCAGCCTTTGTCGAACAGCTAGTCGGCATGAAGGCGCGGATTCTGTCGACGCTGGTGAGCCAGGAGAGGAGGAAGAACGCCGCTCCGGTTCCAACTGAGGATGTGCTCGCGGTAGGTGGCGGAAGCCCGCGGGTCCGTGCACACGGCAGTCGGCGAACGGAATTTTCTCCGAGCCCCCACGTTGCGCCCTCTTCATAGCGCAGAGAATGCAAAGGCTTGACGACTAATTAAACGGAAGAAATATGTTGAATATAGAATCTGCGGCCACTTTGACTGTAGAAGAGCCTCAGCCCATGCGTCATTCTGCAAAGTCAACGTTTACGAGGCACGTGCCATGAATGAGGATACCCAGCCGGCTTACGAACCGACGCCGCAGATCAAGACCGTGCGTGCGCAAAGCCGGTGGAAGGGTCGCTATCGCAACGATCTCGCGGTGCGCGAGTTCAGCTTCACCACAGCCGAACCAGAAAAGATCGGCGGCCGCAATGAGGGGCCAACGCCGATGGAATATGTAGCCGGCGCGCTCAACGGATGCCTCGGCATCGTTATCGAGGTTGTTGCGAAGGAGCGTGGCATCGCACTCGACGATCTCAAGATCGAGAGTGCGGGCCTAGTCGACCAGCGCGGCCTGTTCGGCACGGCGGACGTATCGCCGCACTTCCAATCCGTCGACATCGCGATCGCGCTTACGACTTCGGCACCAAACGAGCAAATCGAACAGTTGAAACGTGACACCCTGAAGCGTTGCCCGGTCTACAACCTCATTCACGACAGCGGCGCTCGGATGAACGTTGCCTGGAACGTGACGGCGGGAGGAAAGCGGTGAACACCTCCGGCCATTGGGTCGTCGGTCTCGCCGTCGTCTACACGGCGGTGCTGATCGGCGTGGGTCGCATAGCCCAGAAGAGGGCGCGATCGGGCGACGGTGCCTACTTTGTTGGCGGACGACAATTCTCGCCCCTCCTCGTCGCCCTCTGCGTTACCGGCCTGTTCTCGGGCTCGACCTTCATTGCGGTGCTCGAACTCAGCTACCTTAAGGGCATCTCCGCCGCGTGGTACGGCGTCGCCGAGAGCATTCAAGTGCTACTGATCGCCTTGTTCCTGGTGACGCCGTTTCGCGAACGCGCTCTCGTTACAATTTCAGGCCTTATTGGGGATCACTACGGCCGGACAGCGCGCGGGGTGGCCGGCGCGATTACCGCCTTCGCTTTCCCGATGTGGTCTGTGGCGACCGCGCTAGCGTTCGCCTCCGCCGTCCATGTCTCGACCAGTATCCCCATGCTCTGGTCACTCGTGCTGACCGCGGTGCTGCTGCTCGCCTATCTCCAAGGCGGTGGCATGTGGTCCCTCGCGCTCGCACAAAGCATCAATTGCGTCCTGTTCCTGGTGATGCTGACCATCGGGGTCGTCGCCGTGCTGGCGGGCACGGGCATCGGCGGGATTTGGCAACTCGCTGCGGCAAAGCCTCAATACGTCGCTGCCGATACCGTCGGGATGACGCAGATCGCGGCCTGGTTCGGCACGTTCATCGTGAACGTCCCGCTGGCGCAAGCGACGTTCCAGATGGCGGTGTCTTGCCGTACTCCGGAGGAGGGCCGGCGTGGGCTCTACTGGGCCTGCATCTTCGGGTTGCCATTCGTGATCATCGCGACGCTGCTCGGCCTCGCCGCTGCAGCGGCACTGCCGGGGAGTGGGCAGGGTCTGATCGCCATTCCGCGCTACATGGAGACGGTGCTGCCGGCGCCGGTCGTCGGCGTTTTTTTCCTCGGGATTTGGGCCTGCGCATTGGGTTGGGGCGGACCTTGCCAGTTCTCCGGTGCGACCTCGCTCGGCCGCGACGTGATGATGGCCTTCCGTCCGGAGGCCAGCGAGCGCGACCTCGTCCGCTATACACGCTGGTCGCTGGTATTGCTCACAGTCCTGATGGTGGTATTCGGCCTGCTGCGCTCAGAGCAGTCGGCATGGTGGAATATCCTCGCCTGGACAACTCGGAATTCTGCGACGTTCGCGCCCGTGATCACCGCGCTGCTGTGGCGCGGTGCGACACGACCCGCGGCGCTCCTCGCGATGGTCGTAGGCTTCCTCGCCGGCATGGGGTGGTATGAGCTGAGCGGCTGGGGTGTAGCCAATTTCGCCTATGGCATTCATCCCGTTTGGCTTGGTATGAGCGCCAACATCCTAACGCTGGTCCTTGCATCGCTTGTCACCGCGCGCGACGGCTGGTCGTTCGCGGCCGGCGCCACGGGCTATTGGGGCTGCGGTCTCGTCATCACAGGTGCCGCGCTTGGGGTGGTCGCGATGGAACGTTTTGCTGCGTTGCGGCCAACGGGGCTGCTTGGCCTTGTCATCTTTCTGGCCGCGCTCAGCTTGTCGCTTGGAATCATCGTGGGGTCGCGGCCACGCGAAGCGCGCCTTCCGGCAGATGCAGCGGCGAGTGCAGGCGATTCGTAGAGCAACGCTTTATCTCGGCGTCCGTGCACTGGGTCATCTCTCAAGATCGGTCCGCCGTTCACGGTGTGGCGTCGGGCCGGTCACCGTCTCTCGCACGACAACGACTTATTACAGCGGACATTTCGCTTTTGCGGTATCAGCCGATTTGGATAATTCTGGTCGCCATCCGGACCATTCCCATTCACACACCTCAATGCGTTTGCCGCGCCGCATGGACACGCTGACAGGAGGAGACCCCCATGACCAAATATCTGCACACCATGATCCGCGTCAGTTCGCTTGAGGACACCATCGCCTTCTTCGAGGTGCTGGGCCTGCGCGAGATCCGCCGCCGCCCGGACGAAAAAGGCCGCTACACCAATGTGTTTCTCGCCGCCCCCGGCGACGAGGAGGCTGCCGTGGAACTCACCTATAATTGGGATCCCCAGCCCTACCCCGGCGGCCGCAATTTCGGACACCTCGCCTACGCGGTGGAAAACATCTACGCCACCTGCAGCGCCTTTATCGCCCACGGCGTGACGATCAACCGCCCGCCGCGGGACGGCCGCATGGCCTTCATCCGCACGCCGGACGGCATCTCCATCGAGCTGCTGCAAGCCGGCGAAGCGCTGCCGCCTGCCGAACCCTGGACCAGCATGGCCAACACCGGTTCATGGTAGCGCGCGAACCCCCTGGCATGGGTTCGAGTGTCATGGAGTTGTGGACAGAGCCGCAAATGGCGTCGATCCACAAAATGCTCAACCCGCGCTCTATTGCGATCGTGGGCGCGACGCCGCGGATGCAGTATGGCGGGCGGTTTCTGGCGGCGGCGCTCAAGGCCAAGGACCGGGTGCGGGTTTATGCCGTGAATCCGCGTTACGACGAAATCATGGGGGAGAAGTCCTACCCGAGCGTGACGGACCTGCCGGAGGCCCCTGACGTCGTGGCCGTCGTCGTGCCCTACGATCAGGTGCTCGATGTCCTGGAGGAGAGCCACCGAAAGGGGGCAGGATCGGCGATCGTGATTTCGGCCGGCTTTGCCGAGCGCGGCGTCGACGACCGGCGCGATCTGCAGGGAGAATTGGGTGAATTTGCCCGCGCCTCGGGGATGCGGATCAGCGGCCCCAACTGCCTGGGGCTCGCCAATGTCAAAGACGACATCTGGGCCACCGCTTCCTCGCGCGGGGCGTCCGGCCTGACCGGGCCGATCGGCCTCGTCTGCCAAAGCGGCGCGACGGCGTTCGGGCCGTTCCTGGTGCGGGCGGTCGAGAACGGCATCGGCTTCAGCTACATAATCTCGACCGGGAACGAGGCCGACCTCGATTTCACCGATTTCGCCCGCTACCTGCTCGACGATCCGGATACAAGGGTCATTGCCGGCTTTGTCGAAGGCTTCAAGCGCGCCGACAAGTTTCTCGAGGTGGCAAAGCTCGCGGCGGAGCGCGGCAAGCCCATCGTCCTGATCAAGATCGGCCGTTCGGAGCTCGGCGCGCGGGCCGCGCGCTCGCATACCGCGGCGCTGACCGGCGCGGATGCTCGGTACGATGCGATCTTCGCCCAGTACGGGGTGATCCGCGTCCAGGATTACGACGAGCTCCTGGAGGTCGCGCACCTCCTCGCCCACACCCCCAAGCCGCAAGTGCCCGGCAT
Source organism: Alphaproteobacteria bacterium (assembly GCA_030041385.1). Lineage (GTDB taxonomy): Bacteria > Pseudomonadota > Alphaproteobacteria > ATCC43930 > CGMCC-115725 > DATARH01. The sequence goes on along the minus strand of JASHNY010000143.1, from coordinate 213 downwards.
CGCGGTGGTCTCGCACTCAGGCGGAATCAGCTCGCTGACCGCCGACATGTGCGGGCAGGCCGGTCTCGACCTGCCGCCGCTCGGCGACGCGGCGCGCGACGGCATCAACGGCATCCTGAAGGGCTTCGGCTGGGCGGCGAATCCTGCCGATGTGACCGGCTTTGCCAACAGCGAATCGTTCCCGCAGATCATGGAGCACATGGTCGCCGATCC
>JASHNY010000130.1 GCA_030041385.1 Alphaproteobacteria bacterium | reverse complement strand
CGCCGCCTCGACATCGAGATCGTATTGCGTCAATTCCGGCCCAATGCTGGCGTACAGGGCGGTCTTAGGCATCGCTACCTCCTCTTCATTACTCGGCCGGGATCGGCGTGGTGCGTTCTTCGAGGCCTTGCTGCGCTCGGCGCCTCAGGATGAGGAGCGCCTGTGATGCCATGCCCAACGATCCTCACCCTGAGGAGGATGCGAAGCATCCGTCTCCAAGGACGCACGACCCACCGGCAGCTAGGCTTACACTCCGTACTTCTCGCGCCACGCCAGCCCTTTGACCGTGTCGCCGGCGGGGTGGTACTCGCAGCCGATCCAGCCCTGGTAGCCGAGCGCATCGATGTGGCGGAACAGATACCCCCAGCCGATTTCGCCGGTGCCGGGCTCGTGGCGATCGGGCACGTCGGCGAGTTGCATGTGGTCGATCACCGGCATCAGCGCGGCCAGCCGGGTGCCGAGGTCACCGCCGGCGATCTGGGCATGGTAGATGTCGAATTGCAGGCCGAGCCGGTCGCGGCCGATCGCGTCGACGATCGCGGCGCCCTGTTCCTGCGTGCCGAGGATATAGCCGGGCGCGTCGCGCGGGTTGAGCGGTTCGACGAGAAACTTGACCCCGGCTTTCACCCCGCGCTCGGCGGCCCAGGCAAGGTTGGCAGAATAAAGCGCCAGCGCCGTCTCGCGCGGCAACCCGGCGGGCGGCATCCCGCCCAGCAGATGCACCAATTTGCAGCCGAGCGCCGTCGCATAGTCGAGCGCCTGGTCGATGCTGGCGCGGAATTCCGCGGTCTTCCCCGGCACGCAGGCAAAGCCGCGCTCGCCGGCGGCGCGGTTGCCGGGAAAGGTGTTGATCAGCACCTGCGTCAGCCCGTTGTCGTCGAGCCGGGTACGCAGCTCCGCCGCGTCGTACTCATAGGGCGAGGCGAATTCGACGCCGGCGAACCCGGCCCGCGCCGCCGCGGCGAAACGGTCGAGGAACGGCACTTCGCAGAACAGGAACCCGAGATTGGCGCACAGGCGCGGCATCGCCGTTTCCCCCCTTCGATCAGGACCGTCATTGCGAGCGTAGCGAAGCAATCCCGAGCGGATCATTCCATCAAGATTGCCGCGTCGCCGCGCTCCTCGCAATGACAACACAGACGGTGGATGCCATGCGAATTCGGGGAGGCGGTCAGGACATCGGCGGCGGTTTACGTGAAGGCAAAGGCGGGTCTACGCTTTGCACGCGAAGACGTGCCTGCCGCGCAGTGAAGGAGCACCCGATGTTGCTCAACCGTAGCGAGATCAGCGAAGACAAGGCGTTCGGCCAATTGACTGAGGCGATCCTCGAACGCGACCAATCAAAGACCACCGGCCTGTTTTTCAACCTGGTGCGCGACGGGCGCTCGATTGGCGATGCGCTGAGCTTGGTCACCGCGGCGGAGGCGCCGTTTGTCAACGTGCCGTGCCACATCAACATCCGCGACGGCAACATCGCATTGACCAACAACGACCATACGCTTCTGGGCCTGAGGGCATCGACCTATCTGATGCCGTATCTGCCCGAAAAATATCGCCTGCTGCCGCTGTTGCAGAGCGTCTGGTACATCGGCGCCGGGCTCGACATCTGGAACCAGCTTTTGTTCAAATATCCGGGCCGCTACGCGACGATGAAGGGCGTCACCGTGCCGCCGCCATCTTACGGCCCGGTGGTGTGGCTCGACGATGTGCCGCCGATCCGGGAAGAGGGCACGACCGAGGAACGGCTCCATTCCTACATGATCGCGACGATGACCGGCGATTCGCGGCGGGCGCACGGCCTGTTCCTCGGCCTGGCGGAAGACCCGGCAACCCGCCCGGCGTTGCAGGAAACGATCGAATTTCTCGGCCTCATCGATCTGCAGGAGACCGTGATCGGGCGCAAGGCGCGCAACACCGGCCACAAGGCGATCCGCGCCCGGGCGGTGACCGATCTCGCCAACTACATCGGCTGGGAGAAGTCGCACGGCGTGTTCTATATGGGGGTTCCCGACATGGCGGTCGGGCCGCTCTATTACTCGCTGTACGATGCCGCCTCGGTGCGGATCAACGCGGAATTTGCGGATGGCGGCGTCAATCTCGAACAAGCCAACGTAACGCCGCTGTCGCCCGCCGAGGTCGAAGGCATGCTCCAGCAGATGATGCTGGCCGATGGCGAGACGGTGGCAAACTTGATCACCAGCCACCTTAAAAACGGCAAGTCGATCCAAAGCCTCGGCGACACGATCCAGCTCGGCGCGGCAGAGCTGATCCTGCGCACGACCGTGCCGCGCCAGTTCACCAACGGGCAGCATCCGTTCGATTACTGCAACGTCGCCAACAACTGGATGCGCAACACCAAAAATTCGTACAAGGCCCGCATCCTTTACCTGATGGCCAATTTCATCAACGACGTCGCGCACGAAAACAATCTGAGCCGGTCGGTGATCGAGGAAGAGGCCGCCGGCTACGACCCGGCGGGCCGCACGCCGCAGGCGCTGTTGGCCGAGCTCGACGCGGCGATCATGGCGCTCGACCCGGCCAAGGCGACCGCGATCGCCAACGCCTATCTCAAATCCGGCGCCGACCGGCGCGCCTATATGGAAACCGTGGCGCTGTGCGCGTGCCGCTTTCAGGACGACCCGCACAACCAGAAGATCACGATCTCGACCTTTGAGGAATACGGGCGTAACACGACGCATCTGCGCGACCGGCTATTGCTCGCCACGCCGCGCCTTCTGGCCGGCTGGGTCAAGATGCCGGGCGAACGCGAATGCTACGCCCGCTTCGAGAGGGAGTGGATCTACAACTGAGCGGCCCGCCCAGAGTCATTCCGGGCACACGGCGTTGGCTGTGCCCCCGGAATGACCGGGTTTTTGCCGGTTGCGCCTATTCAGCGGCCGCCTTTGCCGGCTCGACGAATTGCGACAGATAGCTGCCGCGGCGCCGTATATTCTGCCGATACATCTCCTCGAATTCCGCAGGGGGGAAGGAATGAGTCGACGGCCGCGCCATCAGCGCCTCGGCCCATGCTTTGAGCCGGGGGAATTTCTCGATCTGGCCGAGCGGGTGGATGCGGTCGAGGAAGAAGTAGCGCTGCAGGAACGGCGCGTAGGCGGCATCGACCAATGAATATTTGGCGCCATTGAAGAACGGGCCGCTGCCCTGCTTTTCAAGCGCCTTCTCCAGCCGGTCGAACGCATCGGGAATCTTGGCGACAGCGGCGTCGTACGCTTCCTTGGTCGCGGCATAGGCGCAGCCGGTCACCGACGAGGCAAAGGTCGGCACATAGTCCGTCCACGCCCGGTTGATCGCGCGCTGGATCGGATCGGCCGGATGAAGCTGCGGCGGCACGACCTCGTCGAGGTATTCGTTGATCGCGCTCGATTCGAACAGTGTGATCCGGTCGTCTACCTGCAACACCGGCACCTTCTTGTGCGGCGAGATCGCCAGGAACCAGTCGGGCCGGTTGTCACTTTCGATATGGCGGAATTCGAACGGGCAGTTCTTTTCGCGCAGGATGATCGCCGAGCGCTGCACCCAGGGGCAGGTCTTGAAACTGACCAGCATGTATTTCGCCATCGCGGCCTCCGCTTTGACAGGGGAACAGTGGCGCGAGGATCGCACGCCGCGCCCGGCGGAGACCAGCGCTAAAACCAGTCGCGCAACTCGATGCGATAGCCGTTGGGATCGCAGATCTCGGCGCGGGCATAGCTGTCGCGGAACATCGGCCCCCAGACCGGCTCGATGCCCTTGCCCTTCAGATAGGCAAGGGCCGATTTCATGTCCTCGACCTCGATCGCCATCATGCGATAGCCGAGATGTTCGAGTTCCGGCTGCGGCGAAACCGGAACCCCCTCATAGGAAATCAACTCGACCGTGGTGCCGCCGAGATCGAGGTAGACCAGGTTGAGCGCGGCAGCCGAGCCCGGCCGGGCGATGTGGTCGCGCGCCCTTACCGTGAAGCCGAGGATGTCGGTATAGAACCGCACGGTCTCGTCCGGTCGGTTGGTGACGATCTCGATGTGGTCGATCCGCTTGAACATGGCTGCCTCGCGAGCGTCATCGACAAGTGGTATGCGCGGCTGGATTGCAACGCAAGGGCTTGCCGCGCGAACGCGCTGCGTCTACACCGGAGCATGCTAGACCGCATCCTGTTGACCAACGACGACGGCATCGACGCTCAAGGGCTGAAGGTGCTCGAAGCGATCGCGGCGGAACTGGCGCGCGAAATATGGATCGTTGCGCCTGAGCACGACCAGAGCGGCGTATCCCATGCGATCAGTCTGCATCAGCCGCTCCGCGTCAGCGCGCGCGGGCCGCGGCGCTATGGCGTCGTGGGCACGCCCGGCGATTGCGCCGCGCTGGCGATTGCGCACCTGATGGCGGCAAGCCCGCCGCAGCTCGTATTGTCGGGCGTCAACCGGGGCGCCAATCTCGGGCTCGAAAACGTGTTTTCCGGCACCGTCGGCGGGGCGATGACGGCGATGATGCTGGGGGTGCCGGCCATCGCGCTGAGCCAGGCTTATACCGACCGCGCCCAGGTTCCGTGGGGCACTGCGGCGGCGCTCGGCGCCGACACGGTGCGCCGGCTGTTGGCGATCGGCTGGGGCGCCGCGACTTGCCTCAACGTCAATTTCCCGAACCTGCCCCCGGGGGATGCGGGGCCGCTGACGCTGGCGCGGCAGGGACCGGGCGTGGTGCACGGGATCGACGTCTTTACCCGCACCGACCCGCGCGGCTTTGAATATCACTGGATCAATTTCCGCCGCGGGCCGCGAGAGCAGGGGCCGGAGAGCGACATCGCCGCGCTCGAGGCCGGATGCATCGTCGTGACCCCGCTATGTTATGATCGTACCGACGAGGCCGCCTACGCAGCGCTCGCCGCGGCATTGCCGCGCTGAGCGCGCCCGGCCCGCCGCCTGGCGGGCCGGGGCCGGCTCTTTAACCCTTAACCCTTGACCCCGCCCATGGTCAGGCCACCGGTCATCTTTTTGCGGAACATGTAATAGGTGGCGATTGGCGGCAGTGAATAGATGATCGCCGTCGCCATCATATAGTTCCACGGCGCCTCGTCGCTGTTGAGGAATTGCGCGAGGGCCACCGGCACGGTCATGCTCTGCTTCGAGGACAACAGCAGGAACTGGTAGAGGTAGTCGTTCCACGCCAGCAGCAGCGCATAGGTGCCGACCGCGACCAGCGCCGGCGCCATCAGCGGCAGGTAGATGCGGAAATAGATCTGCAGCGGCGAGGCACCATCGATCCGTGCCGACTCATCAAGCTCCATCGGGATGCTGGCGCCGTAATTCTGGAAGATGAAGATCGCGTAGGGCGTCGCGAAGGTGACCAGCGCCGCGATGACCGACCAGATATTGTTCATCATCCCGTAGGTCTGCGCCAGGCGATAGAACGGAATCGCCAGGAACGTCGCCGGGATCACATAGGTCAGCAGCGCCGCATTGGTCACGACCCAACCGTAGCGGACGCGCATGCGGCCGATCGAGAAGCTCGTCAGCGACCCGATCGTCAGCGTCAATATCGTGACGGCGGCGCCGAGATAGACGCTGTTGCCGTATTGGTGCCAGAAGAATTCCAGATACCAATAGCCTTGGCTCAAGACCAGCCAATAGCCGCTGAGCGAGGGGTAGGCAGGCCAGATCCGGCTGCTGAACACGTCGTTGTGGCTCTCCAGCGACACCATGACCATGTTGAAGATCGGCGTCAGCGTCCACACGACCAGCACGATGCTCAATACCGCCGCGCCGGCATTCATCAGATAGCGGCGGCGGCGCGCGATGCGCCGCATCCGCTGGGTGTCGCGGGCGACCGGCCGGATCTGGCCGAGGGCCGTGTCGGCTGTCGTTGTCGTCATAGCTGCACCTGTGCGGTCTTGAGCTTGCGCATCAGCAGGATCACCAGCGGGATCACCAGCGGCAATGCCGTGATCACGGCCGCCACGCCGAGCCGCGGCTGCGACAGGTCGAAGGCGTCGCGGATGCCGAGCGTGGCCAGCACGTAGGTCGAAAACGCCGGGCCGCCGCCGGTCACGAACGTGGCCGTGTTGAAGTCGCCGACCGTAAAGATCGTCGAGAGCAGGGTGCAGACGAGGTAGAGGTTGGCGAGGATCGGGAAGCTGATATGGACAAAGCTGCGCACCCCGGTCGCCCCGTCGATCTTGGCCGCCTCGCGGATTTCAGACGGGATCGCCATCCGCCCAGCCAGGAAGATCACGGTCCAGAACGGCATCCATTTCCAGATGTACGAGGTGATCATCGACCCCATGGCGAGCCAGCGCGAATCGAGCCACGCCGGGCCGTTGACGCCGAACAGGTCATAGAGCGCGTTGTTAAGGAACCCGTAATCGCCGTTGAAAAACCAGTGGATCGAGATGAACGCCGGCATCGACGGCACAGCCCAGGGCAGGACGTAAATCATCAGCAGGGCCTTGACCCACCAGCCGGGGCGCATGAAAAACCCGGACAACAGCAGGGCAAGCACCATTTTGAGGTTTACCGCGATGCCGAGGTACAGCAGCGTGTTGACGATCGTCATCCAGTAGATCGGATCGTTGAACAGCGTCGTATAGAGGCTCGGCTCGCTGCCCATCCACAGGCCGTAGACCACCGGATAGATCACGAACACCAGGAACACGGCGATGTAGGGCACAAGAAAGGCGACGGCCCAGGTATACTCGGACCCTTGCAACCCGCCGCGCCATGCGCGCAGCCACGGTAGGCGTCGGGCTCTGCCAGTGTCGAGAACCTGGGTCGCGTCCATGCTGGCCTCTCAGCTTTGCTGGATGGGGTATTTGGCGAAGATTGCCTCCGCCCGCTTCAATGCTTTCTCGGCCGCTGCCTCCGGCGCCATGCCGTTGCTCGTGATGTCGGCCCACGCCACCTGGAAAACGTGCTCGGCATTCATCTGCGCAACCGCCGGGCTGTACGCCTCGTAAATCGGCATCGTCGGGCCGATCAGCGTCTCCTCGATGAACGCCGTGCGGTGCGGATCGTCCTTAAGCCAGAACGGATCGCTCTTGGCAACCGACGGATAGGGGATCGCCCAACGGCCAAGCCCACCTTTCAGGTACTCATTGAGCACCTTGGGTTGCATCGAGTACTTGATGAATTCCTTGGCCACCGCGAGGTTCTTTGCCCCCTTCGGAACGACCGGGCCGAACACGCCGACTTGCGCCGGCAGCGGGTGGCCGTCATTGTCCAACGGCATGCCGTGCGTCAGGATATCGTCGTATTCCGGCTTGTTCTTGAACAGCGCCAACTCGGTCGAAATCGAGCCGTCGAAATCCATCACGCACAGCTTGGAATGGAAGGCGTTGTTGTCGTCCGCGTCGTTCCAGTTGACGACGCCCGGCGGCACGTAGCCGCCCTTGAAATCGCTGCTGAGCCGGTTCAGCGCCTTGACGACCGCGGCTTTGATCTTGGGATCGTCGCCGTGCAGCTTGCCGTCTGCCGTGATCAGGTCCTTGCCGCCGTAGGCGATCATGAACGCGTTGAACGTGTTCAGCGGGTCCACGCCAATGGTGCTGACCTCCCAGCCGTAGCTGTAGGTGTGGCGCATCCCCTGAGCCCGTAATTTGGCTTGCAGCGGCTTGAAGAAATCGAGGAACTCGTCCCACTTGTCGGGCATGTCCGACAACTTGGCGCCACCCTTTTCGACCAGCGACTTCCAGATGTGGAACGGGACCGCCGCCAATTTCATCGGCATGGCGTAGTACGCGCGCTTTTTCGCAACGTTGTCGTAGTAGTTGCGCAGCGTCAGCGCCAGCGGTGCATAATCGGCCTTGTTGGCCTCGATCACGTCGCTCAGGTCTTCAAGCTTGCCAGCCCAGGCGTTCAGCGGCGCGAACTCGAAATCGGCGTCCTCCATCACGTCAGGAACGACGCCGCTGGTCAGTGCCGACACCTCCTTTTGGCGCAGCGGCGCGAAGGGGACGATGCTGAGGTCGATCGTGTTGCCGCTCTGCTTTTGATAATCGGCGACCAGCTTGCGCAGCGCCGTATCCTCGTCGGGAATAAAGCCCTGGGCGAACCACGCCGTGGCGGTCGTCGTTGCGGCGTTGGCGATATACGGTCGAGCCAGTACCCCTGCTGCGACGAGACTCACCGAACCGCGTAGCACCGACCGTCGGGTAAGCTTACTCATACCTGCCGTCCTCCCCTGCTTGGTTTGCGCGCCCGCTAACACCGAGCATCTACTCGTTACCAGCCAGCACGGTGAACTGTGCTCATCAACCCGTCAACAGGTTTATCTGACGCCGCCGGGGGTGGATGTCCGCCCCCGGGCGCGAACGGACTAACTCTGCTGGATCGGATATTTCGCAAAAATCTCTTGCGCCCGTTTCAAGGCCTTGTCGGCGGCGTCCTTCGGGGTCATCCCGCGGTCGACCACATCGGCGAAGGCCACGTTGAAGATGTGCTCGGTGCGGCACTGCGCATAGGCCGGGTTGTAGTTGAAAAAGAACGGCACAGTCGGGCTGTCGAGCCCCTGCTTGACGTAGGGTGCCCGGTGCGGGTCCTTCGGGTCGGTCCACCACGGGTCGTTCTTGGCTAGCGCCGGAAACACGGGCAGCCAGCGGCCGAGAGCGTGCTTCAGATACTCGTTGTTGACCTTGGGCTGGATCAGATACTTCAGAAAATCCTTGGCAACCTCGACGTTCTTTGCCCCTTTCGGAACGATCGCGTTGTTGACCCCGAACTGGCTCGGGATCGGCTTCCCCTCGTCGTTGAGCGGCTGCCCGTGCGTGACCATGTCGTGATAGTAGGCCTGCGTGTCGTGGATCATCGCCAGCTCGGTCGACAGCGTGCCGTCGAAATCCATCACGCAGAGCTTGGCGTGGAAGGCATTGTTGTCGTCGGCATCGTTCCAGTTGACCGAGCCTGGCGGGATGTGGCCGTTCTTGAAATACGCGCTGAATTTGTCGACCGCCCGGATTACCGCATCGCGCACCTTGGGGTCGTCTGCGTGCAATCTGCCGTCCGGGGTGACGAGCCCGACGCCGCCATAGGCGATCATGAACTCGTGGAACGTGTTGAGCGGGTCGTTGCCGATCGTGCTGACCACGAATCCCGAGGCATAGGTGTGGCGCATGCCAATCGCCCGCAGCTTTTTCTCTACGGGGATGAAGAATTCGATGAACGGATCGAATTTGTCGGGGATGTCCGACATCTTGTATCCAGCTTTTTCGACCAGATCCTTCCAGATATGAAAGGGAACGACCGCGCCCTCGAACGGCACGCCGAAATAGCTGCGCCGCTTTTCGGTGTTGTCGTAGAAATGCGCTGACGACAGCGCGTCGGGCGCGAAATGCGCCTTCTGGGTCTCGACGACGTCGCTAACGTCGACAAGCTTGCCGACCCACGCCTGTTCCGGCACGACTTCCGGCGGGGTTGCGTACATGACATCGGGGACGACGCCGCTGGTAATCGCCGAAACGATCTTCTGGCGCATCGGCGCAAACGGAATGATGCTGTAGTCGATCGTGTTGCCGCTTGCCTTTTCGTAATCCGAGGCAAGGGTGCGGAACGCCTGATCCTCTTCCGGGAAGAAGCCCTGCACCCACCAAACGGTCGCAGCTTTGGCCGCGGCATTCGCGATATAGGGGCGCACCAGCGCGCCCGCAGCCGCCAAGCCCAATGATCCGCGCAGCACGCTGCGCCTCGTCACGCCCAACACGACCGCCTCCTTCCCTGTAACCGCCGGTTCGCCCTGCTACGGGCGTGGCGTCGATATTTGTGCGGCGGAGAATAGGCGCGCGGTCAGGCGGGGTCAATTGCAGCCCCCGCGCCGGGACGGCGGCGTGTAGCAGGGTTCAGGCCTGTTGGATCGGGTACTTCGAGAAGATCTCCTGGATGCGCTTCAACGCCTTGTCTACTGCCTGTTCGGTGCCCATGCCATTGGTCACGATGTCGGCCCAGGCGACATTCCAGGTGTGTTCGGCCATGACCTGGGCGTAGGCTGGGTTGAACGCAAAGTAATAGGGCACGGTCTCGCCAAAGATGCCTTGCTGCACGTAAACCGGGCGGTGAGGATCTTTCGGGTCGGTCCACCAGGGGTCGTTCTTGACGATCGACTCCATCGGCGGCAGCCAACGGCCGAGCCCGCCCTTCAAGTACTCATTCAGTACTTTGGGCTGAATCGTGTATTTCATAAAGTCCTTGGCGACCTCGGCATTCTTGGCTCCTTTGGGGATCATGCCGGTGAGCACGCCGAACTGGCTCGGCATCTGCTGCCCTTCGTTGTTGAGCGGCAGACCCAGCGTCATCATGTCGTGGTAATAGGCCTGTTCGTCTTTGATCATCGCCAGTTCGGTCGACAGCGTGCCGTCGAAATCCATCACGATCTGCTTGGCGTGGAAGGCATTGTTGTCGTCGGCGTCGTTCCAGTTGACCGAGCCCGGCGGCACGTAACCGTCCTTGAAGGCGGAAGCGAGTTGCTGCAATGCCTTGATGCCCGCTTCCTTGATCTTCGGATCGTCGCCGTGAAGCTTGCCGTCGCGGGTAACCAGGCCCATCCCGCCATAGGCGAAGAACCATTGGTGGAACGTGTTGGTCGGATCATCGCCGACTGTGCTGATCTCCAGCCCGAGCCCGTAGATATGGCGCATGCCCTGGGCCCGCAATTTGTCCTGCACCGGCCTGAAAAAGTTCAGGAAGGCATCCCAGGTTTTGGGGATGTCAGAGCGCTTGTAGCCGGCCTTTTCGACCAGATTGCCCCACACGTGGAACGGGATGACCGCGGCCTTGTGCGGCACGCCGTAAAAGCTGCGCCGCTTGGTCACCCGGTTGTAAAGGTTCGCGCTGAGCAAAGCGTTGGGAAGATACTGAGATTTCTGGGTTTCCACGACGTCGGAGACATCGACGAACTTGTCGTCCCAGGCCTCCTGTGCGTTCATCTGGATCGCCGGCGCCTCCATCAGGTCCGGGACCACGCTGCTGGTCAGCGCCGAAATGATCTTTTGGCGCAGCGGCGCGAACGGAATGATGCTGTAGTCGAGCTTGTTGCCGCTTTCCTTCTCGTAATCCGCGCACAATTTGCGGAAAGCCACGTCCTCGTCGGGCACGAAACCCTGGTTCCACCATACCGTTGCGGTCTTCGCCTGGGCATTGGCGATATAGGGGCGCGCCAGCGCACCCACCGCCGCAAAACCCAGGGATCCACGCAAAAGCGCACGCCTCGTCGGACCGCTCATGGCCGCCTCCATGCCTGTTCCACGACCCGCCCGTTTGCGGGCGTATTTTCTTGCCGGGGATCGGCGAATGGCCGTCCACGCCGGCAGGATGCGCCGTTTGGCCGCACCCGGCAAGGCGCTGAGGGAAGCCGGCGCCGACGCTTAAGGATGATGGGGCGAAGAGAAGGCCGCGCAGAGGCGCGGCGTGCCGCCTTTCCGCCCTGGATCTGCCCGAACCGATCGAGTCGCGCCGAACTCGGTCAAAATGTCGCACGCACGCCGACAAGCACGCCGATTGGTGCGGCGGGGCTATAGCTTCGCGGATTGGTTGCGCCCGGCGCCTGCGCGATCGGCACGGACGAGGTCGGGCCGAACGTGCCGTAGGTATAGTATTGTTCGTTGAAAGCGTTGTCGATCTGCGCGAATAACTGGAAATGCTTGGTAACCTGATAGCGCGTGTGCAGGTCGAGGACGAAATAGGGTGGCAGCTTTTGCGTTAGATTGGCTTCGTCACCAAACAGATACTGGCCGCTCGCCGCGATTGCGGAGCCGCCGACGGTCCAGGCCTCGGTGATGTTATAATCGGCGCCGAACTTCACGATATTTGCCGGGATGCCGGGCAGGCGATCCCCCGGCGTGATGAAGATGTTGCCGTTGGCGTCGGCGCCGGGATTGTTCGGGCTCTGCTCAGTGAACGGGCTCTGGAACTCGGCGTCGATGTAGGAATAGGCCAGATAGACCGATAGCCGGCGGTAGTTCAGCTTGAGGTTGATGTCGACGCCCTGCCGCAGCGTGTTGCCGACGTTCTGGAAAAACATCAATCCCGGCAAACTGCTGCCGACGGCCATGATGTCGTTGCTGAGCGTCGTCCGGTAGAGGGCGAGATCGGATTGCAGCGTCGCATCCTGGAAGGGGCGGGTCTGGGTGCGCACGCCGGCCTCGATCGTATGCGAGACGACCTGCTGCAGGTTGGGGTCGGCGACCAGGAAATTGGCGAGGCTGCACGGTGCGGTCGGGCTGGCGCAGGTCAGCTCCACTGGCATCGGTGCCCGGTTGGCCTCGGCATAGCTGGCATAGACGCTGAGGCCCGGGCGGATTTTCCAGGTCAGCCCGCCCGACGGGTTGAACCGGCTGTAGTCGTGGTTGCCGGTCAGCGAGGTGCCGAGCTGGTCCGACAGATCGATCTGCGCCAGGTTGTAGCGCCCCGCCACATTGGCCGACAGCGCCGGCGTGATGTCGAAGGTATCGGTAAAGTACCCGGCATAATAGGCATTCGAGATTGCCACGCGCACCGGCGCGATCGAACCGTCGGCCTGATCGATCTCGATCCCGGGGCCGTTCCACATCGAGGTGGGGACGTTCAGCGCGCCGATCCAGCTGCTCGCCGCATAGAGCGTCTGGGCGCCGTCGAAGCTGAACCCGGCGACGAGCTGGTTGGCGTGGCCGAACAGCGGCGAGGTGTTGGTTACCTGGAGCGAGGTGCCGTACCCGTTGGTGTTGGTCGATTGCAGGTCGAGCTGCGAATAGGGCCCGCCGTTCAGAAAATCGGGAATCGGGTTGCCGTTGACGTCGGTGGCGAAGACGCCCGGCGACTCGCACAGATTGCCGGAGCCGTTGTTGCACGGCCCGATGTCCGCGACCGCGCCGTTGGCGAATTTCTGCATCAGATATTCGTAGTAGATGTCGCCCTGCACCGACGTGCTGTCCGACAGGTTGACGTTACCGGTCACGTTCAATCGCGTGTACCGGTTGGTGAGCAGGGCGGGTCCGGTGAAGGTCGCGGAGGGATCGGCCTCTAGCTGCTGGACCGGCGAGGTTCCGGGGCCGTTCAGCCGGGTGTTGGCATAGGTCAGATCGACATGGAGCTCGCCTTTCGAGCCGCGCCAGCCGAGATCGCCGAAAAAATTCGCCAGATCGGATGATTGGGGGTTGCGCCAGCCACCCTCGTTGAGCCCGCGCGCGGCGATGTAGGCGGCGACATTCCCGGCCTGGACGCCGTATTGCATGTCGCCTTCGTAGTGGTCGAACGAGCCGCCGAGCGCATCGACCTCGCCGCCGTGATAGATGAAACCGTTCTTCATCTGCACGGCCAGCGCGCCGCCGAGGGCATTGAGCCCGAAGACCGGGTTCGATCCTTCGAGGTTGATGTGGTCGATCGCGATGTCCGGGATCAGGTCCCAGTTGACCGTGTCGCCGAACGGCTGGTTGAACCGCGCGCCGTTGACATAGACCGCCAGCCCCTGCGCGTTGCCTTGCAGCGGCGAGGCCTGAAAGCCGTGATAGAACAGGCTCGGCTGAAACGGGTTGCCGGAGGCCGAATCGAGATTGACGCCGGGCACCTGCTGGTTCAGCGCGTTCAACATGTCGGCGTTGCCGTCGCGGCTGATGTCCTTGCTGTTGAGCACCGTGGTTTCGGCCGGCACCTTGTCGCGATCGACCCCGGAGCCGAGCAGCGGCGTCGGCGCGATCACCTCGACCGGCGGCAGAACCTCGAGCGGCGGCGCGACCAGATTGACATTGGCGCTGGCCGGCGCCGTCTGCGCCGCCGCCCCGGTCGATGCCAGGATGCCGGCGATGCAAACCGCCGGGAAGGTTCGCCGACTATGCATCCCTCCGCCTGCCAAATTCTTTTGTCGTTCCCGCCATTAGGGCCTAAAACCGGCCGTCGCGGCGAGATCAAGGTTTCCCAATATAGTGAGAAAGCTTTCCTGATTTCTGCGGGAAAAGCGCCCGCCGCCGGTGGAGGGAGGGGGTCGGGCCGCGCCGGGCGATCGCGGGCGCGTTTCGCCCGACGGCAAGGGGCAGGGGGTAGCCGATGTCCTTGCGCATGCGCCTTATAGGCCTGATCGCGATCGGTCTCGTGATAAGCCTTGCCTTTGGCGGCGGGATCGCCTTTCTGAACGCGTCGCGCTCGGTGCAGAACGAGATGCACGCGGCCCTGCAAGTCGGCCGGCAGACCGTGGCAAACGCGCTCGCCGATCTGCAAAGGTCGAGCACTCCGCGGCGGGACCTCGAAAACCTGGTGCGCTCGTTCAAGGGGAACCGGCACCTGCGCGTCTCGCTCGCCGGCGACCCGGCAGCGATTGCCGTGCCCGCCGTCGAGCGCTCGCATTTCGGCAAGGCACCGCGATGGTTCGTGCGGCTGATCGGGGTCGGCAGCGAGGCCGACCGGGTGCCGGTAGCGATCGCCGGCCGGGGCTACGGCACCATCGTGCTGGAAACCGACCCGCACAACGAGATCCTCGAAGTGTGGAACGAGTTCAATGACGGCCGGATCATCTTCGCGTTGTTCTGCGGCCAGACCATCCTGTTGATCTACCTGTTCGTCGGCCGCGCCCTGCGGCCCCTCCACCGGCTGGCCGCCGCCCTGGAACAAGTGGGGCATGGCGACTACCGCACCCGGGTCGAGGGGGGCCTGACGCCGGAATTGTCGCGCCTTTACAACGCCTTCAACCGGATGGCGAGCCGGCTCGCCGCGATGGACGCCGACAATCGCCGCCTGCACGAGCAATTGCTGATCTTGCAGGAAGAGGAGCGGGCCGAGCTCGCGCGCGATCTGCACGATGAAGTGAGCCCGTTCCTGTTCGCGATCCGGGTCGATACCGCCAACATCTCGCGCCTGCTGGCCGGCGGACAGGCGAGCGAGGCGGCGGATCATCTCCGGTTCATCTCGGAAGCCGTGGGGCATTTGCAGCGCGAAGTGCGCAACATGCTCGCGCGCCTCAGGCCGGCCGGCCTGGCCGAGTTCGGCCTTGGCGAGGCGATCGGCAACCTGGTCGCGTTCTGGCGCCGGCGCCACCCCGAGATCGACTATCGCATCGCCGTGGCGCCGGAATGCGAGGGCCTCGGCGAGGTGATCGACACGACGATCTACCGTGTCGTCCAGGAATGTCTCAGCAATGCGGTGCGCCACGGCAGGCCCAACGCGATCGTCGTGCGGATCGAGCATAGGGCCGGCATTCCGGCGGCGGGCGACGAAATAGAGGTCGAAATTACCGATGACGGCCAGGGCATGCGCGACGCCTTGGCCTTCGGGTTTGGCCTGCGCGGGATGAGCGAGCGGGTCAGGGCGATGGGCGGGCGGTTGACCCTGCGCAACCGGCCGGGCGGCGGCCTTGCCGTCACCGCCGTGATGCCTTGCCGGCTCGCGCCCGCGCTGGTCGCCGCCGGGCCTGAGGCGGGCGGCCCGTGAGAATCCTCGTCGTCGACGACCATCCCATCGTCCGCGCCGGCCTGCGGCGGCTGCTGGCCGGCGAGGCTGGGTTCGAGGTGCGCGAGGCGGTCAGCGGCAAGGAGGCGCTGGCCCTGTCCCGCGAATACCGGCCCGGCCTGGTCGTGCTCGATCTCAGCATGCCCGGCATCGGCGGGATCGAAGTCATCCGGCGGCTGAAGCTCGAGGATCCCGGCGTGCGCATCCTGGTCCTCAGCATGCATCACGACGCGATCTACGTGACCCGCGCGCTTCAGGCCGGCGCAGCCGGCTATGTCAGCAAGAACGCGCCGCCGGACAGCCTTCTCGCTGCGGTCAAGCGGGTGTCCGCCGGCCACACCTATATCGAGCACGACATCGCACAGGAGCTGGCGTTGCAGAACATTCGCGCGCCGGCGCCGCCGCTGCAGCTGCTGTCGCCGCGCGATTTCGAGATCTTGCGCCTGCTCGGCGACGGCAGCAGCCTGCGCCAGATCGCCGACACGATCGGCGTCAGCTACAAGACCGTCGCCAACAATTGCAGCCAGATCAAGATCAAGCTCGGCGTCGCGCGGACCGCCGATCTGGTGCGCATCGCGGTGCAGAACGGCCTTTCGGTCGATGCCTCCGGACCGGACCGCTCAGGGCCAGCGAAGGTATAGGATGACCAGCAGGCCCAGCGCCAAGGCGGCGAACGCCGACAGCGCACGGAAGACCTTGCGCCGCGGCGGCCGGCATTCGGCCGGCAGGTCGGCCGCGAACACTGCCGCGCTCGGGTCGAGGGATGCGGCAATCCTGCCACGGCGATAGGCGGCCCAGATTTCGGTCTCGAAGTGGTAGGCGTGATAGGCCGCATATGCCCAGGCGGCAATGCACCCGGCCAGGTCCAGATAGGTCAGCCAGCGAAGCAGGGAAGCGGCGGTCATCGTCGATGCCGGTGCGGTGGGCTCGCGGCCCCAGGGTCAGTTGGCGGGTCAGCTGGCGGGTCAGTCGGCGGGTCAGTCGGCGGCTTGCCGCGCGCCGCCGCGCAGCGCCTGCCGGCGCCGTTCGCTCGCGGCGATGTCGATATGGCCGTCCTCCGCGACGACGCAGCCGTAATCGGCCGCCGCGCCCGCGGCGGTGATGTAGCCGTCGGCAAGATCGCTCTCGACCAGGTCCAGCGGCCGCTCCAAGGGGTCGCCGAAACCCGAGCCGCCGGCCAGTTGCAACTCGATGACCTGGTCGGCGGCGGTCAGTGTTTCGAGTTCGCCGACGCCGTAATCCTTGCGCTTGTTGCCGTCCGCGTCGAGCAGCCAGCCATGGGTGTCGCCGCCCGGCTGGCCGCCGAACAGCCCGTGCTGGCGCACCGCGACCCCCTCGGGATAGACGCTCGCCAGCGCCGGCCGCCCGTCGTCGAGCAATTTGCGCACTCGTAATACCTGGCCGAGCCCGCCGCGCTGGCGACCGGGGCCGCCGCTGTCGGCGACATATGACTTGGCAACGACGAGCAGCGGCGCCCGCGCCTCGAACAATTCGATCGAGGTGTTGGCCGCGCTGGTCGGCCACAACAGCCCGGATTTGCCGTCGCCGCCCGCCGATGCGCCCTGGCCGCCGCCCTGAAACAGATGATCGTTGTAGGAGCGGCCGTCGCTCTCGGTGCCGTAGCAGGTGATCGCCACCGGCAACCCGGTAAAAGCCTGCACCTGGGTCGGCACCGCCTCGGCCAAGGCCGCGAAGATGTTGGGCGCAAGATACCAGCCGGTGCGGGTGCGCAGATTGACCGCGGCCGGTTTTGTCGCGTTGAGCACGGTGCCCTCGGGGGCGCTGACCGTGAACGGCCGGTAGCAGCCGGCATTGCCGCGCACGTTCGGGGTCAGCAGGCATTTGAGCGGATAGGTTGCGTGGGCGGCGGTATAGTTGAGGGTGCAGTTGAGCCCGCCCTGCGCCAATTGCGGCGGGGCGCCGGCGAAATCGAGGTGGATTTCGTCGCCGGTTACGGTCAGCTTGAGCGGGTAGCGCTCGTGCGTGCCGAGCGGGTTGTTCCAGATTTCGCTCTCATAGACGCCGTCAGGGATGCGGCGGATCGCATCGCGCATCGCCGTCTCGGCCTTCGACTGGACGATCTCGGCCAGCGCCGCGAGGTCGCCAAGCCCGTATTCGGCCATGAACTCGACAAGCCGGCGCGCGCCGATCTCGTTGGCAGCGACGAGCGCGTGCAGATCGCCGAGTACCTGGTTCGGGTTGCGCACGTTCTCGGCGAACAGCGCCAGCAAATCCTCGTTGGGCCGGCCGGCGCGATACAGCATCAGCGGCGGGATCTGTATCCCTTCTTCGTAGATTTCGCGGGCCCTGAGGCTGTCCTTGGTGCCGCCGATGTCGCTGACATGGCCAATGGTGCCGATCAATCCGACAAGGCTGCCGGCGGCAAATACCGGGGTGACGACGGCGATGTCGAACAGGTGACCGGCGCACAGCCACGGGTCGTTGGTGATCAGCACATCGCCGGGCACCAGGGTTTCGGGCGGGAATTTGGCGATCAGCGCCTTGACCGCCCGCGGCAATGTCAGGTTGAACACCGGCATGCCGCGCGGGCTGTGCGCCAGCGGGTTGCCGTCGGGGTCGAGGATTTCGATCGCGAAATCCTGCGCCTCGCTGATGATCAGCGAAAACGCGGTGCGGCATACCGTGCGCCAGCATTCCTCGACGATGGTAACCAGCCGCGCCCACATGATCTCGAGGCCGATCGGGTCGGCTTCGAGCCGCGCCGCCGCCTCGGCGCGCGGCATCGTCGGCGACACCAGCGCGATCGCCTTCTGTCCTTCGCCGATCGTGATGCGCAGGTTGAGCCCGTCATCGACCGCCAGCCGATCGCCGGGCGGGATCACGCTCGTGGCCTCGCGCTCCTCGACGATGGCCGGCCCGTCGATGCGGTCGCCCGGCCGCAGCGCATAGCGGTCGTAGACCGGCGTGTCGCGGAAGCCGCCGGCGAAATAGGCCGGGCGGCTGCCCTTCAGCGCCGGCAGGCGGTTGCTCGCTGCCGGCTCACCACCGGGCAAAAGCTGCGGCGTCGGGCCCGAAACCAGCACCCGCCAGCTCAGCGCCTCGATCACCGCGCCGGTATAGAGGCGGGTATAGAGCCGCGTGTAGGTTTCGGCAAAGCGCCGCCTGATCTCGGCGAGGTCGCCAGGGCCGAGCATGCCGCCGGGCAGATCGACGGCGATCTCGTGCATCTGGCCCTTGAGCCGCATCTCGGCCTGGCGCGATACCGTGATCCCGTCGCTAATCCCGGCCTCGGACAACAGCCGCCTGCCATCGGCCTCGATCTCTGCCAAGAGCCGGTTGATCGGGGCGAAATCCAGGCTCTCCTCGATGATGGCCGGCGCCGAGCGGGCGAATTCAAAGCTGACCGGCGCGGCGAGAAAGCCGAGCGCCGAGGCGGCGCCCGAAGCCGGCGGCACGATCACCTCGGCGACTCCCAGGATGCGTGCCACCGCGGCGGCATGCGCCGGCCCGGCGCCGCCGAACCCCACCATCGCGGCGCCGCGCGGGTCGCGCCCTTTTTCGACCAGATGCACGCGCGCCGCCGCGGCCATGCTTTCCGAGACGATCGAGTGGATCCCCCATGCCGCGTCGACCGGCGACAGGCCGAGCGGCGCCGCGACCCCGGCGATGGCGGCCTCGGCGGCGGCGCGGTCGAGCCTCATGCGCCCGCCGAGGAAGAAGGCGGGATCGAGATAGCCGAGCAGCAGGTTGGCATCGGTCACGGTCGGCTCGCGGCCGCCTTTGCCGTAGCAGGCCGGGCCCGGATCGGCGCCGGCGCTCCGCGGCCCGACCTTCAGCAGCCCGACCTCGTCGATCACCGCGATCGAGCCGCCGCCGGCGCCGATCTCGATCATGTCGATGACCGGCGCCTTGATCGGCAATCCGCTGCCGCGCTTGAAGCGATGGATGCGGGCCGCCTCCATCGACGGGGCAATGTCGACGCGGCCGTCCTCGACGAGGCATGCTTTTGCCGTGGTCCCGCCCATGTCGAACGAGATCACCTGGGATTTGCCGGCGGCGGCGCCGAACAAGGCGGTCGCCAACCCACCGCCGGCCGGCCCCGATTCCAAGAGGCGGATCGGAAAGCGGCGCGCCATGTCGGGCGAGGCGAGACCGCCCGCCGACTGCATCAGGTAGAACCGCCCAGCAAAACCGCGCCGGCGCAATTCCGCCTCGATCCGTGCGATGTACCGGTCCATCTGGCGCTGGACGAAGGCGTTGGCGAGCGTCGTCGTCGCGCGCTCGTATTCGCGCAGTTCGGGGACGATTTCGGCCGATAGCGAGACCGCGATGTCGGGAAACTCGCGGGCCGCGAGCGCGGCCACTGCGCGCTCGTGCGCCGGGTTGCGGTAGGCATGCAGAAAGCAGACCGCGATCGCCTCGACCCCGGCCGCCGCCAGCCCGGCGATTTCGCGGCGCACCTCATCGGGATCGAGCGGCCGCAATACCGCGCCGTCGCGGCTGATGCGCTCGTCGATCTCGCGGCGCAGCGCCCGCGGGGCCAGCGGCTCGGGAAAGCGCAGGAACAGGTCGTAGATGTCGTAGCGCTGCTCGATCCCCATCTCGACGATGTCGCGAAAGCCCTTGGTGGTCAGCAACCCGACCTTGGCGCCGCGGCGCTCGATGATCGCGTTGGTGACGAGGGTGGTGCCGTGCACCAGCTCATCGATCTCGCCGATCCCGATCCCGGCCTCGGCGACCAGCTCCATCAGGCCGGCCAGCGCACCTTCCGCCGGGTCGTGCGGCGTCGTCAGGCATTTGTGCAGGCGCAGCCGGCCGGTGGCGCCGTCGAGCAGAACGAAGTCGGTGAAGGTGCCGCCGATGTCGAGCCCGATGCGAAAGCGGGGCCGGTGCGGCGGGACCGGCGCAACGGCGGCGCCCGTCATCTTTGGCATGGTTTATGTTACGGCCGCACCACCGGGCCGCGCGGGTCCGGCACGGTCGCGGCTTTTTCGTTCCATTCCGGCGACCACGGCGTCAGCGGCCGCGGCACGGCCACGCCGTCGATGCGGATCTCGTCGACCCGCTCGTTAAAGAAGCACAGATAACCCTTGATCTTCGGGCATTCCGCGATCGGCTCCGGATAGGACCAGACCAGGTCGGGAAAGATCCGGTCGCCGATCTTGACCGAATAGTACCGTGCTCGGCCCTTGTAGGGGCAGGCGGTTACCTTGTCGCTGGCGACGAGGAGGTCCATGCGAACATCTTCGGGCGGAATGTAGTAGCGGGTCGGCAAGCGGGTCTCGAACAGGAACCGCGCGCGCCGGGTTTCCGCGACCGTGACGCCGCCGACGATCACCGCCACCGGGCGCGAGGAATTGACCACGTCGACCCGCTTATAGGGATCGCGCGGATGCACGAAAATCTCGTCGTCCTCCTCGTACCAGTGATCGACCCGGTCCCAGTAGAACGCGAGATAATCCTGGATCCCGGCGACCTCATCGAACGGTTCGGGATAGCCCCAGACGGCATTTTCGCCGACCCGGTCGCCGACCGCGACGCTCCAGTACGAAGCGGTGCCCTTGTACGGACAATAGGTGTGATGCTCGCTCGGCCGCAGCAGGTCGAGCCGCACATCCGCACGGGGAAAATAATAGACCGGCAGGTGCCGGGTCTCGAACAGCAGGTGCGCCGCCGCGCTGTCGGCGATCGTCTCGCCGTTGAACTCGACGCGGACGCGCCGCGGCGACGGCTCGAACGTGATGCGGTAGTCGGGATTGGCGGCAAACCCGGGCGCCGGCGCCTGCGTCATGATCGGCCCTCCCTGATGGGCAGGCGGCATCATACGGCGCGCCGCGGCACGGGCGAAGCACAACCGCCGCGGATGCTCGCGCCGGGGCGGAGATGCGGCAATTGGGATAAGGGATAGTTTATCGTTTTGACGCTTAATAAGGGAACCGCGGGTTAAATAGTCCTGTTGTAGACATACCGATCGCACAGGAAACCGCCTGGCTGTTGGGAGTAAGGCCGTCAGCCGCGAGGATGAAACGCCGCCCGCAGAGGACACGCCGCGGCCTCAGAAGCCGCAGGCGTTTCTCGTGCTGCGCCCCGGGTTGTTCAAGGACATGTTGCGGCAATTGTTGGCAGAGGCGGGATTCGTCATCGCCGGCGAAATGTCGCGTACCGACGCCCCCGCCGGTTCCATCCCCGGCAGCGATATCGTCCTTGTGGATTCCGCCTACTGCATCGGCGATGCCGGGGCGCTCGATCGCCTGCGCGATGGCATCGCCGGCAAGATGGTGCTGCTGGCGGCCGACAGCGACCTTCCGTTCATCGCCCTCGACCGGATCAGCGCCGTTGACGGCATTCTGACGACCGGGATGTCGTCGGCGCAATTGATCGACTCGTTGCGGCTGATCCATGGCGGGGAGCGCGTGGTGCCGTCGCTGCTGATGCAGCGGCTCTCCGCCGCCCGCTCGTCCGCCGCCGCGCCGCCGGGCGATGCTGCCGCCCCGCCGTACCGGCATCCGCTGAGCATGCGCGAGACCGATATCCTAAGGCATCTGATGCGCGGCACCTCGAACAAGCAGATTGCGATGCGGCTCGGCATCGCGGAGGCCACCGTCAAGGTTCATGTGAAGGGGCTGCTGCGCAAAATCGATGCGGCGAACCGGACCCAGGCCGCCGTCTGGGCATTGCAGCACGGCTTCAGCGACGGCGACGTCGTGAGGGCGACGGACCTGGCGCATGAAGCGGAAGATCGCCTGGTGCGCCAACGCGCCACGGTCGAGAGGCTGCAGCGGCGTGGCGACCCGGCCACGCTGCGTCTCGCCGAAAAATTGCTCGAAACCCTGAACCGGACCGCCGATCTGGCGCGCCACGATCTGCGCGCGGCGCTCGACGCCTACCACCGTCGCGGCGAATAGCGCGGCCCGCGGCCGGCTCACCGGCGCTGCAGCACGCGGGCGAGCCCATAACCGAGAACGCCCGCCGCCAACAGCGCCGCCAGCGGATAATCGGCAATGGCGCGCTCGACTCACCCTTCGTCATGCCCGGACTTGATCCGGGCATCTGCGAGACGTGTCGCATCGCCTCACGGGCCGCGTTCCGCGCCGTCAGCTTCGCTGGCCAACACCGCGCTTGATTGGCAAGCGTCGCGGCCGCAGGCCGGTGCGTGCGCAGATACCTACCCGGAAAGTATGTCATTCAAATGGGTGGCTTCGTTTCAACCGGCGCGTGCATTACGCTGCCGCGGTCAGTGGAGCAAGGCCTTGGAACGCATCGTCATCGTGGCGGGCAGGCGGGACGTTATCGATGTCTACCGAAAATCCCGCGCTCTGTGGATTGCAGTCGGCGAACACAGGGGTCGGCGCATCGAGATCAAGGGACGCAGCAAAGCCGCCGTGGTCGCCCACTGGCGGGCAACTGCCCAGTGCGACGGCGGTTGAGCGAGCTGCCACGGGCGTGAAAGCTGCGGCCTTCGGGTACGCGGCGCGGAAAGGCGGCCATGGGTCGGCGGCAGTCGGTGCCCCCTAGCGGAGGACCCCGCCAGGTTGAACCCATGTTACTTTCTCGCCTGCCACCGACGTGTTCCGGAGGGGAGCAATCTCGGGCCGGGATTGCCGCGCCGCTGCGCTCCTCGCAATGACTCACCTGTGATCGGTGGGTTCGAAGAAACCGGGGATTTTCTGTCAGCTGAAAGGCGATCAGGTGGGCCGCCACAATCTCGTCCGGCTCCCCGCTGCAGCAGTGGATGTATAGCGTCAGGTCGCAACAGATGCCGCGGTTCCGGGCTCGGCCCTTTGGGCCGCCCCGGAATGACGGTCCAGCGGTGACGCTCGCCGCCGTTGCCTGCGGCGCGGGAAGGCCGCACCGCGACCCCTCTCGCATGCCGATCCTGCCGGCACAATCGCCTCGACAAATTGCGCGGTGCCGGTCTCACCTCACCAACCGATACCGGCCGCGCCATCACCAGTCTAATGACATTGAGGTAGGCCATCCGGGTTTCGCGATGTGCCGGTTCGCTGTTACCGTTGTTCCCCTTGCCGTGGCCGCACTGCGGGCCGTTGGAGCAGGTTGTGCACGGGGCGTCCGGCAGTTGGGCTTCGTGGGGGTGATGACCAACGTAAACGCGTATCATTAGCACTGGCACCGTCGATACGCCGACGGATGCACCACCGCCTCAGGTTCGAGTAAGCGATAGATGCTGTCCTTCCTGCACCGACCGCTGCGCTGCGAAGATCTGATCGAGCGGGCCCGGCGCTCCGCCGGGCTGGACGATTTTGGCGATACCCCGTTCCAGGAGGGGTTGCGGGTGTTCCTCGATGCCTGCACCGACGAGGCGGATTTGAGCCTGTTCGGCTATTTCGGAACGCGCTGGGATGTGAGCCGCTTTCTATCGAACCTGCTGCGGCTGCGCCACGAAGAGACACGGACGCCGGAAATCCTGGCCCAGCCGATCGAGCGGCCGCTTTTCATCATGGGCATGCCGCGGTCGGGCACGACGTTCCTGCAGCGCCTCTTGACCGCCGACGAGAACAACCGCGTGCCCCGGGTATGGGAGTTGATCCATCCCTATCCGCCGCTCAACGGGGCCCGGGGCCGCGACCGGCGGCAGCAGCGCGTCGCCCGCCAGCTCCGCATGTTCGAATTGTTGTCGCCGGAATTCAGCGGCATGCACCCGATCAACGCCAACTCGCCGCAGGAATGCTCCGAGATCACCGCCCACGTGTTCGCCAGCCTGCGCTTCGACACCACATACTCGATCCCAAGCTACCGGAGCTGGCTCGACCGCGTCGGTCACCTCTCGGCGTATCGCTTTCACAAGCGCTTTCTGCAGCACCTTCAATATCAAGACCGGCGGCCTGTCCGCTGGGTGCTAAAATGCCCGGACCATGTCTTTGCGCTCGATGCGATGCAAACGGTTTATCCTGACGTGCGGGTCGTGTTCGTCCATCGCGATCCCGCCCACGTCCTGGGTTCGGTCACCCGGCTGACCGAAATCCTGCGCAAGCCCTTCACCCGTCATATCGACCGCGCCGCCATCGGCCGGCACGAAATCGGGCACTGGTCGGCGGCGGCTCGTTTGCTGATACGCGCGGCCAACGAGGAGCCCTTTGTCGAGCCGATCTTTCATGTGCAGCATCGCCATCTCGTCAGCGATCCGGTCGGTACCGTGGCGGCGCTTTACCGGCATTTCGGGCTCGACCTCAAGGCCGAGGCGGCGTCGCGGATGGCGCGAATGCTGGAGGAAGCGCCGAACGGCGGCTATGGCAACAACCGGTTCAGCTTCGAGGCCTACGGGATCGATCCGGCTTCGGTTCGTGACGCCTTTGCACCGTACACGGCCAGGTTCGGCGTGATCTCCGAAACGAATTGCAGCGTCGGCAAGCGGCCGGTGACGTTCGGCTCGCTGAGCCAGGCGCGCGGCGACTGACCCGGGCAGGAGGCGGCCGGTGCGCGGCGACGAGCCGAGGCTCCGCCGTCGTGGCGCTCACTGCGCGCCGGCGTCCGGGGGGTCGGTCATGCCGGCTTCGGGTGCTCCCTGCGGCTTTGCGGCAAAACGCCCGAACCGCAGCCGATGCCCCTCCAGCCATTGCCAGAGCAGCAGCCCCGGGACCCCGACGACCACGTCGCGAACCCGCTTGACCACGGCGACGAGCATTGCGGTCTCGGGCGAGAGACCGACGAGGCCGCCGGCAACGATGACGGCGACTTCCTGAACGCCGAGCGCGCCTGGAACCAAAAATCCCGCGCTGCGTGCGGTCATGCTCAAGCTCTCGACGACCACGCACTTGGCGAGGTTTGCGGGATGGCCGAAAGCGAGCAGCATCAGCCAGATCTCGCCGGCGCCCAGCAGCCACGAGCCGAAATGGAACCATCCGGACGCGAGCGCGGCCAGCGGCCGCCGGTAAAGCCCGACCAGGCGCTCGTGCAGCCGGGCTTCCGTCAGCGGCAGCAATCTCGGCCAGCGACGGGCGAGGCGGGAAAGGCCGGCTTCGACGAGCCGCAAGCCGCCGCCGCGCTGCACGGCGACGAGAACGGCAACCGCGACCGCGGCGAGCATCATGGTCGCCGCTCCCCAGCCGAATATCCGCAGGCGGGGCGCGAAGGCGAACAACAGGCCGAAACCGAGCGCGGTGAAGATGACCTGGGTGATCATTTCGATCGTCGCGTCGAGGATCAGGCTGGCGGCAGCAACGTCCATCGGCAGCCCGGCATGCATCGACAGCCGAAGCGCGACGAGGGCGGCGCCAACCCCGGAAACCGGCACCAGCGCGGCGACCGAGGCGCGGATCCAGCGCGCGCGAAAAAAGGCCCAGAACGACGGGCGCGGCGGCCGGACGATCGTGCCCCATGCACAGCCGCATCCGGCCTGCTCCACGAGATGCAGCGCCGCGACAGCGGGAATGGCCCAGCTCGTCGACAGCAAGACGAGGTCGGCGCCACGCAGCGCATACCAGCCGACACCCGCGGCAACGGCCACGCCAGCGAGCGCGAGCCCGGCCCGGGACAGATTGCTGCGGCGGGGCTCTCCGGTCATCGCGTATCGCCACTCACTCCGTGCTCCGTCGCCATGATCCCGCCGACGCGAAAAGCGCTCCGGGCAACCGGAGCGCGAGGCCGGTTCCGGCGCGGCTCGAATGGGGGGCGGCGTCGTGCGAAACCTTAAAATCCGTCGGCCAGGATAGTCTGCGCCGTTTCCCGCCCATTGGCGAACGCGGCCTCGACGGTGCCCATGTCGCGCCCGGCATAGAGCGCCTCGCCGGCAAAGAATACGGGGCCCGCGGGCTGCTTCAGCACCGATTGCGCCGCCCGGGTGCCGATCGTCGCATAGGAATAGGCGCCGCGCGCGAACGGGTCGTTGCCCCAGTTGATGGCTCGCCAGGCGAGGAGATCACGAGCGATGCCCGTCGCGGGCAGGCCGAAAATCTCGCCGAGCGAGTCGAGCCCCATCTCGGCGAGCCGGCTTGCGGGGAACGACGACACGCGATCGGCCTTCGGCCCCGCGAACCAGCCGGTCAGCACCGGGTACGGCGCCGGATGTTGCGTCCACCAGGTCGGAACCGTCGCCTCCGACACCAGGAAGGACAGGTCGGAGAGATTCTGCCCGCCGTGATCGGCCCACCACGTCGCGGCAAAGCGGAACAGGATTTTGACGACGTTGCCGAACCCGATATCGGCCGTGACCGCCGCCCTCTCGCGCGCTGCCGGCGGAAGCGCAATTTCGGACAGCAGCGGGAGCGGGACGGCCAGGACTGCCGCGTCGCCCGCAACCGCGGCGCCGTCCCGGCAGCGGGCGACAACCCGGTCACGGGCTTCGTCGATCGCGGTAACCTCGGCGCCGAGACGGATCGCTGCACCGTGCCGGCGGCAGTCCGCGGCAAGGTAATCGATCAGCGCGCCGTAGCCTTCCGCGATCCGCCCGTGCTCGCCCTCGTCGCGGGCCATCCATTCATCGCGGAGCGCGATCGTGCTGGCGCGGCGCGGATCAGCCGCGTCATACCCCTCGACCGTGCGGGCGATCGACCGCCGCAATTCGTCGTATCGCCGGCCGGCAAAATGCCGCTCCAGAAATTCGGCGATCGGCAGATCGACGGTCACGTCCGTCAAGGCCCGGTAAAACTGCGCCGTCTCGGGAAGCCACGACTCGTCGGGCGACAGCATGCCGGAGCGGGTGCTCCATCGCGTCCCGGTGCGGCGCGCCAGCGACAGCCCGGCCTCGCGCATCAGGGCGCGGGTCACCGGGGCGGCGCCATGAACGAATTCGGCGCCGCCCTCCGCCTTGTATCCGAATTCCTCGGCCGGGAGCGAATAGATGCGCCCGCCGCAACGGTCGCGCGCCTCGAGGATGGTCACCTTCTTGCCCGCGCGGACGAGTTCGCGCGCCGCCATCAGGCCGGCGGCGCCGGCGCCGATCACCACAAGCTCGGCCGGGTGTCGCGGGGTCACGGCGCGGCCTGCTTTGATGCCGCCCGGCCCTGGCGCAGCCCCAGCCGGGCGAGGCGCGGCAGCACTTCGGCGCAAAAATAGGGCAGCTCGTCCAGGTAATTGACGAAGGAGACCGCGATCCCGGTCAGCCCGGCATCCGCCAGCCGGGCGAGCTGCGCGGCAACCATGTCGGGGTCGCCGACCAGCGGCAACCCGCCCATTCCGTTCGCCTGGTGGTTCCGCAGCCGCTGGAATTCGTCCGGAGCACGGGTTTCCGGCGTCACGTTGCGCATCGCCAGGATATTGTCGACCGCCCGCCAGTCGGCATGGTCGACGATACAGTGGCGATAATAGCTTTGCGCCTCCCGGGCGGTCGGCCGGCAGGTGACGACGCCGACCGTATAGACGTCGATGTCGCGCCCGGCCCGGCGCGCCGAGGCGCGCACGTTCATCACGTGCCGCGCCGTTTCGTCGAACGAGATGCCGTCGGAGATGTTGGAGAACAGCGCGTCGCAGTTGCGGATCGCAAAGGCCTGGCCGGTGGGCGAGGCGCCGGCATTCATGATCACCGGCCGCGTGCCGCCGAAGGGTTTCGGCTTGGCGCGCACGCCCTTGAGCTTGATGAAGCGTCCGTCGAAATCGAAATCCTCCGCCGGCGACCACGCCAGTTTGACTGCATCGAGCCATTCCTGCGCGTATTCATAGCGGCTTTCGTGATCGCGCAAGGAGGCGCCGAACATGTCGAATTCGTTTTCGTTCCAGCCGCACACGACATTCAGCCCAAAGCGGCCCTCGCCGATGTGATCGGCGGTGACGAATTGCTTGGCGGCGATCAACGGGGCGATCAGCGGCGCATGAACGGTTCCGAACACGGTCATCCGCTTTGTGTGGGCCAGCAGGCCGCAGGCCCAGGTCACGGTCTCCAGCGTCGCGCCCTGGTAGTCTGTGTCGCCGCCATAGCCCTTCCACCGGCCGATCGGCAGCATGAATTCGATGCCGGCTTCGTCGGCCATCCGGGCCAGCTTCAGGCAATCCGGCCAGCTGCCGGACCAGCGTTCCGGGACCCGGGTGACCGCCCGGCCCGACGCGCAATTGGCGCCGAACAGGCCGAGCTTCAGCCGGTTCGCGCTGCCCATCGCCGCGCGTTCGCCGTTCGTGGCCCTGCCGCTCATCGTCGCCTCGCGCAGCCGCCCGCCCCGGGGCTCGGCGACAGCCTCGCCGAAGCCGGCACGGCTTGCCAAGCCCCAACGACGGCGGTCGCATTCACGACACGGGCGCCCGACATTCGGGAATGTGCGCCGGCAGCGGATCTCGACGGGCGATGACCGACGCCCCGATTTCTCGACGAACGGACCCGGCTTCGTGCCGGGCTTTTTCATGGGTGGGCGCCGCGCTGCCCAGATACTTGTCATCGGCGGTCCGCACCGGGAAGCGGACCGGCGGTCTTTGGCCCGCGCGGGTGGGTCCAACAGTTTACCATGCGGTCGTAGGGGAAAATTGGTCGCGGAGTTCCCATATAGGTAAACATGAGAACACATCCGTATGCCGAGGCGACCTACCGTGTGGTTCGCCTGTCCGGCGGCTGTTTCGGCGTTGAAGTCAGGCTTCCCGAACGGTATCCGGCGACCGTGAGCAGCTTCGAGACCGAGGCGGCCGCAGAATCGTGGATTGCCCGAAACAAGCAGCGCGTCATCGAGCAGAGCGTACCGCGTAGCACGTTTCGCAAGACGCCGCTAAAGGCTTAGGGCGTGGTCCGTTCGTGCTGAAACACCGTTACCCTTCGTCATCGCCGCCCCCGGAACGCCCACAGGGCGGCCATGACGATTGATGCGATCTGATCGGATACCGGTCTATCTGGCCCCGAAGCTTACGCGCGGGCCAGCTGATCCTCGCGGACGACCCGCTCGCGGCCGTCTGTCTTTGCCTTGATGCGGTATTGCGGGACGTTGCCGGCTTCGGGCAGTCTCGTGACGATCGTGTAAATCCCCCTGGACGAGCCGTCCTCATAGCGGTGGGGCGAAAACCGCACACTCTGGCCGGGCGCGAATTTGTGCGTTGGCATCGATCCCTCGGGGATGGCGTGACGCCCGCACTGAGCGAGTGGGCGTCACGCGACCTGCTATGCCGACTTCAAGGCGACTGCGGAGGTCTTGCCCTGATTGCCGCGCTCGAGCTCGTAGCTGAGCCTCTGGCCCTCGCGCAGATTGCCGATGCCCGCCCGCTCGACGGCGGTGATATGGACGAAAACGTCCTTTGACCCGTCATCGGGTTGGATGAAGCCGTAGCCCTTTTGGGCGTTGAACCATTTCACGGTTCCGGTAGCCATGGATAGCCTTTCAAAGTGAATTGACCGACGCTCGCAACTGAACCTCGGATCAACTATTGACTTTTACGGAAGCGGTTCGGCGCTCTGTCGAGCTACGAAATGCATGCCGAACCAAAAGTTGACGTCCCACAAATGGCCCGTTGAAGGTACGATTACAAGGCTCGACAACTGGCGAGCCGTTACACGGCCGATCCGCTGGCGGTTCGGGCCCTCGGCACCGAACCCGGGGAACTTGCCGGCATGAGGTCCGCATCGGGACCGCAGCCTCGGATGGCCGCTATGGTTGCGGCCGATTCAGTCTCTAACCGGTTGAGAGAAATGGCGCGCCCGAGAGGAGTCGAACCC
Organism: Alphaproteobacteria bacterium; assembly: GCA_030041385.1. Classification (GTDB taxonomy): domain Bacteria; phylum Pseudomonadota; class Alphaproteobacteria; order ATCC43930; family CGMCC-115725; genus DATARH01. The sequence continues at coordinate 881 of JASHNY010000130.1, read as the reverse complement.
CTAACCCCCAGATCCGTAGTTTGCGAAATGGGGCCTAAACCTAAAACACCATGATGCTTATTTCGTCCGTTCTGTCTCTGAAACGCGTGAAAATGCTTTACATGTAGGCGTAGACCTCCTAACTATGTGAGAAGCTAAAACACCGCGCGGGGTTCGCCGCGCTTATTTATAGCTTATTTCGGAGGAAGCGGTGCCGACCCGCAAATCGAAACCCGCGATCAAATTGACACAAGCCGCGATCGAGAAGATCAAGGCGCCCGACCCGAGCGGGCAGCAGGTTCTTCATTGGGATGCCGATCTGCGCGGGTTCGGGGTGCTCGTTTCGGGGAAGACGACCACCAAGACCTACATCGCGCAAAAACGATTGCCGGATGGCAAGACGCGGCGAATCACGGTCGGGGCGATCGGCGAGTTCGCCCGCGTCGAAGATGCCCGGCGCAAAGCCGGAAAGCTCCTGGCCGACCTGCGAGAGGGTCGCGACCCGAAGGCCGAAAAACGGAAAGCGGCGGCCCGCTCCCGCACCCTTCAGCAGGCGCTCGACCTCTACGTCGGCGCCCGAAAGGATTTACGGCCGCGCTCGATTGCGGAATACCGGGGCGCGATCACCAGGCACTTGGCCGACTGGCTCGACCGGCCGCTGCGCGATGCGACCCCCGACATGATCGAGGACCGCCACGCCGCGATTGGCACCCGCGCCGGGCCGGCGGCGGCCAACAGCACGATGCGCGCATTCCGCGCGGTGTGGAACCATGCCGCCGACCGCGATAGCACGTTGCCGGCGAACCCGGTGCGCCGGCTGAAGCGCGCTTGGTATTCGACCCCGCCCCGGACTCGAATCGTCAAGGCTGATGACCTGCCCGCCTTCTATGGCGCGGTGGACA
>JASHNY010000023.1 GCA_030041385.1 Alphaproteobacteria bacterium | reverse complement strand
CTCGGCCCGGCTGCCGGCCGCCTCGCCTTTGCCGCCGAGGTCGAGCGTGCCGTCGCCGCCGCCTTCGCGCAGCTGAAGCCGGGCCGCCCGCCATTACAGCCAAACGTCGAGATCAACGCGGCGTTATTGCTGGATGCGGTAGGCCTGCCGCGCGACGCCTTCACCCCGGTGTTTGCGGTCGCGCGCGCCGCCGGCTGGCTCGCGCATGCGCTGGAGCAGCGAAAAGCGGGCCGGTTGATCCGCCCGTCTTCGGCCTATGTCGGGCCGCGCCCCGCGGCACCCGGCTGATCGCTTCGCCGCGGCCCGCCGCGCCCTATTCCGTCGCCCAGTGATAGCCGATGGTCGGCGCGCGGCGCGCGACGCTGCTCACGCCGACAGTCGGGCCGGTGTAGGACGAGCTGGTGTCGGATGGCGGCGGGGTTACGGGGGGCGCCACGATCTTTTCCTGGCCGACGATCTTCTGGGCGATTTCCGGAATGTTGCCGAGATCAGGGCAGTTGGGAGTGCCCGAGATGCAGGTGGCGGATGCCCCCACACTCCACAGCAACACCGAAATTACCGTAAACGAGAAGCGAACGGACATTGCCGCCTCCCTCGACGTCCGGTTCGCCGACAATCTAGCCCGAACGACACGACGGGCCAATGCGGAATCGCCGGGGCCTTATTGATTCCTTGGCCTTACCAAGCATCTCGGTCAACCGGCCCGGTTTTGCCCCCTCGATCCCGTGCCGGCAACGCCGCAGCCGCCTTGCGGGCGGGCGCAATTCAGCCATGCAGGCGCAGGAAGATGATCGGGCACCGGCGACGCCGATATGTCGCATATGAATTGGTCACCGATCGCCCGCAGGTTGACTCGGCTGGAGCGCGGCGACGGGTATCGAGCCGCCGAAAGGTTGATTTGAGAACCCTCATTTAAGCAGGTTGTTATCACCCATCGGCAACGCTATTCCTGGCATCGCCAACCGGTAGGCAAGGGCAATGGGGACGACGCGAACCTTCGGGTTGGGGCCGAGCAGCGGCAGAACCCGCAGCCTTGCCGGGGCGATGGCCGCGGCCGCCTTCGCCTTGGCCGTTGTTGCCGGCGCGCCGCCGGCTTGCGCCGCGGCAGACGCTGCCGGGGCACCGGTGGCAACGCCAACCGCGTTCGAGCCGGGCAGCGCAGCCAGCCCGGCGGCGCCCGCCGCCGACACCGCGATCAAGGCGTGGCTCGACCAGCCCGGCAGCCTGACCATCGCCGGCGAGCGAGTCCACCCGGCGGAGCTGCGCCGGTTCTATGCCTTGCACGGCTTCCTCCCGGTATGGGACAGCCGGCCGCAGGTGGCGCAAGCGCTGTGGCACGCGGTGTTGCAGGCTGGCCAGCAGGGCCTCGACCCGAACTTGTTTCATGCCGCGGCGCTCGCCAACCCGGCCGGACTGTCGCCGATCGACCGCGACCTGCTGCTGTCCGACGCCTTTCTCGCCTATGCCGATGCCCTGGCGTGCGGTGCCGTGCCGATCGAAGCGCGCAGCAGCAACGAGGCGCTGTCGCCGGCGCCGGTCGATACGGTTGCGGTGGTCGACGCCGCGATCGGCGCCGCCGACCCGGCGGCCGCGATCGAGGCCCTGGCGCCGAGCACCCCCGAATACGCCGCGCTGCGCCGCGCCTACCAGACCTATCGCGCGATCGCCGCTTCCGGCGGCTGGCCGCGCGTCGATGACGACGATTCCCCCGCCGGGGTCCGCCGGCTGCAACAGCGCCTGGCAGCGGAGGATTACCTGCCGGCCGGTTACGCCAGCGGTCGCTACGACACTGCGACGACGGCGGCATTGCGCGCATTCCAGCGCGATCATGGGCTCGGCGTCGACGGGGTGCTCGGCCCGGCGACGATCTCCGTACTCAACGTCGGCGCCGATGCGCGGGCGCAGCAGGTCGCGGTCAACCTCGAACGGCTGCGCTGGCTGCCGCGCAATTTACCGCCGGACCGGGTGTGGGTTAATACCGCGAGCGAGCGGCTGCAGTATTTCCGCGACAACACGCCGATATTTGCGACCCGCGTGGTGGTGGGGGAAACCGACAAGCAGACGCCCGAGTTTTCTTCGACGATCGACAGTCTGCTGTTCAATCCCCCGTGGCACGTGCCCTATTCGATCGCCAAAAGCGAGATTCTGCCCAAGCTCGCCAGCGAGCCCGACTATCTCGCCAAGCACAACATGGTGATGCGCAGCAACGGCTCGATCGAGCAGCTGCCGGGCCGCGAGGCGGCGCTGGGCCAGCTCAAATTCGAGATGAACGACGCGTTCGACGTCTATCTCCACGACACGCCGCAGAAATCCCTGTTCGCCCGCGGCGCCCGGCTCGACAGCCACGGCTGCATCCGGGTCGAGCAGCCGCGCCAGCTCGCCGCGCTGCTCGCCGACGAATCGGTCGACGAGATCGACAGGCGCATCGATCTCGGCCACACCAACCGCCGCTACCTGCCGGCGCCGGTGCCGACGTTCATCGTCTATCAGACCGCCTACCTCGGCGAGGACGGCCGGATTGCGTTCCGCCACGACGTCTATCGGCGAGACGACGCGATCTGGCGCCATCTCGTCCCGACCGGACAGGTGCCGTTGGCCGGGCAGGATCCGCCGGCTCCGCGGGGTGGCTGAACCGGCGCCGGCCTAGCTCAACCAAAGCGATCAAGCGCTCAAAAAATTACCGCTTTCGGTGCGCGGCCACCCCAATTCGGCTTGTTCGAGCCTTCAGCCGATGTTATGGCCTCCCCAGGGGCTGAGGGGGGATTGCATTGCCATCGACGTCTTTGTGGACCCGGCGGCGGGTCTTCGGCGCCGCCGCGGCGGGTGCGAGCGTGGGTTTGGTCCGCCCTGGACAGGCGCTTTCCTTCGCACCGCGCTCGGTGTCGCTCTACAACATCCATACCGGCGAATGGCTGCGCACCGTCTATTGGGCCGACGGCCATTACATCCGCGAGGCGGTCAAGGACATCAACTGGATCCTGCGCGACCATTACAGCAATGCCGTGCGGCCGATGAACGCCGGCGTGCTCGACGTGATCGGCATGCTGCGGGCCCGGCTCGACAGCCGCCAGCCGATCCAGGTCGTCTGCGGCTACCGCACACCGGCCACCAACGCCATGCTTTATGCCGAGCATCGCGGCGTCGCGCGCAACAGCTACCACATCGACGGCATGGCGATTGACCTGCGGGTCGAGGGCCGCGACCTGACGCAGGTGCACCGGGCGGCGCTGAGCCTGCGCGCCGGCGGGGTCGGCTACTACCCGCGCTCCGATTTCGTGCATGTCGATTGCGGCCCGGTACGGCAGTGGTCATACGGCGCCTGATCCGCTGACATCGAGGCCGCCGCATTACGGCGCGGCGCCGGCCCGGGTTTCGTCGACGAAGCTTTCGGTCTCCGCATCGATGTGCCGCCCGGCGCGGCCGCGCGGCGCGTGCACGTAAAGGGCGCGGCCCGCAGCCCGGTGCGGCGGCGGCAGCGCGATCTCGTAATCGACCTTCATCGCGTGGTCGGCGAGCAGCAGGTCGGGCCGGAACACCTTGTTGAGCTGAAACAGGCTGCGCACGAAATTGGTCTGGCCGCGCAACAGCAGCCGCGACACCAGCCCCAGCACGTCGAAAATCTGCCCCGTCCCGAGGTGCTTGCGATAGATCGCGCGCTGCAGCCCGACCAGCTCTTGATAAAATTCGGCAAGCGGCAGGCGGGTCGGCAACACCGCGTGCTGGATGTCGAACAGGCGGTAGTCGCGCGCGGTCAGGCGGCGCTCCTCGGTGACCCAGCTTTCGGTGCCGGGATAGGGCGTGTTGACGCTGATATTGACGATCTCGGGCACATCGAGGCACCATTCACGCACCACCCGGAAGCGCTCGCGATCCCAATCCGGATCGGCGATCAGGTTGATTGCGACCATGATGCCGAGCGAACGGGCAAATTCCAGCGCCTCGAAATTGCGGCCCAGCGGCACCCGCTTGCGGTATTTCGTCAGCCCTTCTTCGTCGAGCGCTTCGAGGCCGATGAACATGTATTTGACCCCGAGCCGCTTCCAGAAGCGGAATACTTCCTTGTTGCGCAGCAGCACGTCGCCGCGGGTTTCGAGGTAGTACTGCTTTTTTATCCCGGCCCGGGCGATCGCCTCGCCGATCTCCATGCCGTGCCGTTCCTGGATAAAGGCGACATCATCGACGATGAAGACACCGGGCTCCCGGATCGAGCGCAAGTCCTCGACCACCCGCTCGGGGCGCATCACCCGGTACGAACGGCCGTAAAAGGTCCAGGCGCTGCAAAACGCGCAGTCCCATGGGCAGCCGCGCGAAAACTCGATGGAGGCGCAAGGATCGAGCTCGCCGAGGAAGTATTTGCGCCGGTGCCGCACTAGGTCGCGGGCCGGCAGCAGCGCATCGAGCGATTCGACAAAGCGCGGCGTCGGCCCTTCGCCCGCGGCGGTGACCGCGCCCGGCACATCGGCAAGACCGCTTCCGGCCTCGATCGCGGCCAGGAGCTTCGGCATGCCGGCCTCGCCCTCGCCCTTCAGCACGCAATCGATGGCGCCGTCGCCGTGCGCGATAAGTCCGCCCGCCGCAAACGAGGCGCTGTGCCCGCCGACGCAGATGAAGACACGCGGAAACCTGGCCTTGGTCGCCTTGGCCAGATCGACGATCTCGGGGATGTTGGCGAGGTAGTTGCACGAAAACGCGATTACGTCGGGCCGCCACGCCGCGACGAGGCGGAAATAGGCGGCGTGGCTCTCGACCTGCAGGTCGAGCAGCCGCACCTCGTGGCCGGCCTGCCGCGCCGCGGCCGCCGCCAATTCCAGCCCCAGCGGTTCGAGCCGCAGAAAGATTTTGGTGTACATCAGCGGGCCGGGGTGAATGCCGAGAACTCTCATGAGACATCGCTCCCTGCCCGCGGCCGGGCCGCCGCCTACATCATCAACAGCCGCCTCGCATTGCCGTTCAATATCTTGGCTTTGTCCTCGGCGGAAAACGGGATGCGCTCGGCCCAGCTGGTCCCCGGCGGATTATCGACAAACGGGTAATCGACCGAAAACAGCACCCGGTCGATGCCGATCTCCTGCACGCAATGCACCAGCGCCGGATCGGAGAAAAAGCCGCTGGTGGTGACATAGAAATGCTCGGTAAACGCATCGCGGAACCAGGTGGGGCCGCGTCCGTCGCGGGCGAAGCCCATATTGATCCGCCACAAATATAGCGGCAGCCCCTCGCCGAGATGACCGAGGATGATCTTGAGGCCGGGATATTTGTCGAAAACGCCGCTGAGCACGAGGCGCACGCCCTGGGTCGCGGTCTCGACCGTAAAGCCCCAGGCCGCACGCAGGATGGTCGGGAAGCGCTCGACGTAATCCTTGTAGTAGACCTCGATGACCCGCGGATCGGGGATCGACGGGTGCAGGTAGAGCGGTACGTCGAGCGCAGCGGCGCGCTCGAAAATCGGCCAGAAGCGCGGGTCGTCGATAAACAGCCCGTTGGTCAGCCCGTGGATCATCGCGCCCTTGAACCCGAGCGTCGCCACGGTGCGCTCGAGCTCGTCGGCCGCCGCTTTCGGGTCGGCGGTCGGCAGGGCGGCAAAGGCAGCAAAGCGGCCGGGATGCGCCCGCACTGTCGCGTGCAGCCGGTCGTTTGCGGCGCGCGCCAGGCGCACCGCGCTGTCCCCGTCGACCTGCTGCAACGACGGCGCCGCGTGCGACAACACCTGGATGTCGATGCCGGCCTCGTCCATCTCCTTGAGGCGCAATTCGCCGAGATCGTAGAGCCGCTGATAGAGCCGCGGAATCCCGGCCTCGCCGCCCGAGCCGCGCGACGGCACCGCGTTCAGCCCGCGGAACTGCGCCGCCACCTCGGGGTCGAGATAATGCTCTTCAAGGGCGATCACCTGCAGCTTTGTCGGCATCTGTGTCCTCCCGCTGTCCGTGCCGATTTCTATCAGGGGCCGAGGCGCCGTGTCATGCGGCCGCTCGGCCTACCTCGAATCGCTTGAACCGGCTGTCGCAACTTCCGCCGCGGCTTCCGGTGCCAGCCGGCGGTCGGCTTCCTCGTGGATCGCGCGTGCCAATTCCGGCTGGCGGCCGCGCAATTCATGGAAATCGACGATGTCGAGAGTCAGCAGAACACAATGGCTGGCCGCGGTCACTGTCGCGTTGCGCGGCGCCCCGCTCAACAGCGCCAATTCCCCGAAAAACTGGCCCGGCCCGAGCACGATCGCCTCCGGCTGGAGCTGGATGGCGACCTCGCCGTCGACGACGAAATACATGCAGTCCCCGGGCTCGCCGCGCCGCATGATGACCGCACCCATCGGGTATTCGCGCGGGTGCAGCAGCCGCGCCACCTCGGCGATCACCGAGGCGCCGAGATTGCGGAAAAACGGCACCTTGGCCACGAGCTCCCAGGTGCGCAGGAATTCGCGCCGGCGCACCTCGTCGGCATAGCCGCTGGCGAGAATGCCGGCCCACAGGGCAAAGACGAGGATGCCGCTCACCATCACGATCCCCGCCAGCATCCGGCCGGGCAGGGTTTGCGGCACCACATCGCCGTAGCCGGTTGTGGTCAACGTCACGATCGCCCACCACAGCGCCGCCGGGATCGAGCTGAACCCGACGGGATTGGCATGGCGCTCGAACAGGTAGGCGAGGCTCGCCGCCGCCAGGAGCACGATCGAAAAGCCCAGCAGCACCGACAACAGCGCCCGCCGCGCCTGGGTGATGACGCGGCCGAGGCTCGCCAGCCCGGGCGAATAGCGCACATATTTGAAAATCCAGACAAAGCTGAACAGCCGCGCATCGTGACTGCCGACCAGGTCGATCGCCCCTGGCAACGCGCCAAGGAAATCGACCGCGCCGCCGAGCGAAAACAGCCACGCCGCGCGTGCCCGGGCCGCGCCGCGCTGCTCGGCGCCCGGCGCCTCCGGCGCGACGATCACGCGCACCACGAACTCGGCTATGAAAAAGGCGGCGACGATCGCGAAGAGGACGTCGATTTCAACCGCATATTCCTGCCGCAGCGCCGCCACGGTAGCCGCCAGCATGGCCGCGATTCCCGCCGCCACCATCACATGGTGCGCCAAACGAAACGCGCGGGCGGCCGCGTCCCTCGCCGCGGGGTCCATCAGCCGGTAGAGCCGTCGGCGGTTCATCGCGGCATTCTAGAAGACGGACCCCTTGGCCCGGAATAGCGCAAACGATGTGCGACGCGCACGCGGCACGGGCAGCACTGGCCCAGCCTGACCTGTTCGGTCGTTCCGGGGTGCCGTGGGCATCCCAGAATGACGCCCCATCAGCGGTCCGAGTCCGAATTTTCAACATGGGACACGACTCACCGGGCAGACGGGTTTCCGGTTGCGTGCGAATCCTGCTATGAGAGCCGCTCCGCAGCGATTTGCCGCCTCATTTGCGCCTGCCGTTCCTGCCCAGTTCCCGGCGTGCCCTGTTGGCCTTCATCCACGATGTGGTGATGGCGGCGGCGGCGTTCGTCATCGGGCTGCTGCTGCGGATAGGCGGCAGCGCCTTCGCCTATCAGCCGCACCTGACCCTGCGCTACGGCATCGGCTTTACCGCGATCGCCGCTGTGGTGTTCCTCGCCACCGGACTTTACCGCGGCATCTGGCGCTTTGCCTCGTTGCACGATCTGTTCAGCATCGTCCGCGCGGTGACGTTGACCGTATTGATCTTCGTGCCGGTCATGTTCGCCTTCACCCGGCTGGAAGCCTTGCCGCGCTCGACCCTGCCGATCGACTGGCTGGTGTTGATCGCGCTCTTGGGTGGGCCGCGGCTTGCCTATCGCACGTTCAAGGATCGCGGCTTCGGCCACATCCTCGACCGCAGCAGACCGCGCGCCGTGCCGGTCCTGCTGATCGGGATCAGCGACGGCATCGACGCCTTTATCCGCGCGACGCTGCGCGATCCGGCCGCGGTCTACCGCGTCGTCGGCGTATTGGCCGACAGCGCCGCGCGGGTCGGGCGGGAGATTTACGGGGTGCCGGTGCTGGGCACGCTCGACGCGCTCGAAGCGGTGATCGCACGCCTCGACCGGCGCGGCCGGCGACCGCAAAAGCTGATCATCACCGCGCAGACGATCGACGGGGCCGCAATCCGCCGCCTGCTGGACCGCGCCGATGCGCTGGCGATCCCGCTGGCGCGGCTGCCGCGGCCGACCGAATTGCGCCAGCAGATCGACACGTCCGCGCCGGCCGCCGGCCCGGTCGAGCCGATCGCGCTCGAGGATCTGCTCGGCCGCTCGCAGGCCGTGCTCGACCGGGCGGCGATGAAGCGGCTGGTGGCCGGGCGGCGCATCCTCGTCACCGGCGCCGGCGGCACGATCGGCTCGGAATTGTCGCGCCAGATCGCCGCGTTGCAGCCGGCGACCCTGGTGTTGCTCGATAACGGCGAGTTCTCGCTCTACACGATCGACGGCGAATTGCGCGAGCGCTTCCCCGGCCTGGCGATCCGGCCGCTGCTCGGCGACGTGCGCGAGCGCAGCCGCATCGAGGCCGTAATCGCCGCCGAAGAGCCGCAGATCGTGTTTCATGCCGCGGCGCTGAAGCACGTGCCGATGGTCGAGGCCAACCCGCTCGAAGGGCTGTTGACCAATGTCGTCGGCACCCGCCATGTCGCCGAGGCGGCGCGCGCCCACGCAGTGGGGCTCGTGGTCATGATCTCGACCGACAAGGCGGTCAACCCCACCAGCGTGATGGGCGCGGCCAAGCGGCTGGCCGAGAATTTTTGCCAGGCCCTCGACCTCGACGAGGCGCGACGGCGCCCGCCCGCCGCGGCCCCCTCCGGCACCCGCTTCGTCACCGTGCGCTTCGGCAACGTGCTGGGCTCGACCGGCTCGGTCGTGCCGTTGTTCGCGCGCCAGCTCGCGGCCGGCGGGCCGTTGACCGTGACCGACCCCGAGGTCAGCCGGTTTTTCATGACCGTGCGCGAGGCGGTCGAATTGGTGCTCGAAGCCTCGGCCGCGACCTCGCTCGCCGACGATGCCGCCGCGCGCGGCAAGATCGTCGTGCTCGACATGGGCGAGCCGGTCCGCATTGTCGATCTGGCGCGGCAGATGATCCGGCTCGCCGGGCTGCGGCCCGACCGCGACATCGCGATCGCGTTTACCGGGTTGCGCCCCGGCGAAAAGCTGCACGAGGAATTGTTTCACGACGCCGAGGCGCCGATGCCGACGCAGAACCCGGCGCTGCGCCTTGCCGCGCCGCGCACCGCCGACTACGCCGTGCTGGCCCGCTCGATCGACGAGCTCGAACGTGAGATTCGCACCGGCGATGCGGCCCGCGCGCTCGATCTATTGCAGCGGCTGGTGCCGGAATACCGCTGCGAGGCCTGGGACGGAACGCCGACGCGGGCGGTTGTCGAGCGATAACGGCATCGCTGTGAAGCGGCGGGATTTCTTGGCCGGGCTGGCAGCCGGGTTGACCTTGTGGCGCGGCGAGCGGAGCGCGGCGGCGGCATCCGGCCGTGCGCTGGTCGGCGCAATCCGCTGGGATGCCTGGTACGACCCCGCCGACGGGGCGATCGCCAGGGCTGTCGAGCGCTCGCTGGCGCCGGCGAAATATCATTTCCGCCTGCCCTTCTTCGCGGCCGAGACCGGGCCCGACAGCGTCCGCATCGACGGCGATTCGCAAGCCGTCATGGACCGGGAAATACGCTTTGCCGC
>JASHNY010000208.1 GCA_030041385.1 Alphaproteobacteria bacterium | reverse complement strand
GCCGGCGGCCATCGCCATGCGCTCGGCGGCACGTTCTTCGAGCCGACCGTATTGACCGGCGTCACCACCGACATGGTCATCACGCGGGAGGAAACGTTCGGCCCGGTCGCGCCGCTCTACCGGTTCAAGACCGACGAAGAGGCGATCCGCATGGCCAACGACACCGAGTTCGGCCTCGCCGCCTATTTCTACAGCCGCGACATCGGCCGCATCTGGCGCGTCGCCGAGGCCTTGGAATACGGCATCGTCGGCATCAACGAGGGCATCATCTCGACCGAAATCGCCCCGTTCGGCGGGGTCAAGGAAAGCGGCATCGGCCGCGAAGGCTCGAAATACGGGATCGAGGAATATCTCGAAGTCAAATACCTCTGCCTCGGCGGCATCGACCGCTGAACCGCCCCCGCCGCCGGGCGAGGCCTCGGCGTTGCAAGCAGCGGAATTGCAGGCCTGGGCGGTGCATCAAGGGCTGCGCGGAGCGGCACCCGATGCCTTGTTCGACGCGCTCTGCGGCCGCCTTGCCGCCGCCGGGGTGCCGCTGTTCCGCGCCTTTGCCGGCGGGCGCACCCTCCACCCGCAATGGGCCGGCCACGCCTATGTCTGGCAGCGCGACGGCGCCGCGGTCGAGCCGGCGCGGTTCGCGCGCGGCGCCGATTATGAAGAAAACCTGTCGACGAGCCCGTTCGCCGGCCTGATCCGGAAATTGGAGCAGTCCGGCTGGAACGGCGCCGCCTGGCCGAGCCTGCGCTGCCGGCTGCCCGACCCCGCCGCGGAGAGCGCTTTTCCGATGGTCCGGCGCGTCGCTGCCGCGGGCGCGACGGATTATTTCGCCGTGCTCGTCGGCTTCGGCGCCGGGGACCCGGCGCTCGGCTCCGGCATCGGCTATTCCTTCGCGACCGACCGGGCGGGCGGGTTCAGCGATGGCGACCTGCAATTGATCGAGGCGGTCTTGCCGGCGGTTTCATTGGCGATCATGGCGCAGACCGGCCACACGATCGCCGCCGGCTTGCTCGGCGCCTATCTCGGCGCCGATGCCGGCCGCCGCGTCCATGCCGGGGCGGTCGAGCGCGGCTCGGTGCAGAGCATCCGCGCGGCGCTGTGGTATGCCGATATCCGCGGCTTCACCGCGATCGCAGACGCATGGGACGGCCTCGCCGTCATCGAGCTGCTCGACGAGGTGTTCGAGACATTGGCCGCGCCGCTGCGGCCGCGCGGCGGCGAGGTGTTGAAATTTCTCGGCGACGGCATGCTCGCCGTGTTCGCGTGCGGCGCCGCCGGCGATGGCGATACCTGCCGGCGCGCGCTCGATGCCGCCGCCGAGGCGACCGCGGCCATCGCCCGGCTCAACGCCGCGCGCGAGGCGGCCGGCAAGTCGGTGGCGGCGGTCGATCTCGCACTGCACCTCGGCGAGGTGTTGTACGGCAATGTCGGCGCCATCGACCGGCTCGACTTCACGGTCATCGGGCCGGCGGTCAACGAGGTCTCGCGCATCGAGGCGCTGTGCGACCGGGTCGGCCGGCATGTGCTGGTCTCGGCCGAGTTCGCCGCGGCGCTCGGCGATTGCGCGAGCCTGGTGCCGCTCGGCCGCCATGCGCTGCGCGGGGTGCGCGAAGAGCGCGCGATCTACGGCGTCGATTTCGCCGGCACCGGGCGGTAACGGGGTGGCGCGCGGCTGGGCAGCGCGCGGCTTGCTCACCACAATGACTGCCCGGCCAATAACGGCTCACCGAAAGTTGAGCGGAAAGCGCCGGCGTGCGCACCTATCTGTGGGCAGCCGCCGCGACCGGCGGCCGCCAGGGACGGAGGTATGTCGATGCGCATGGTTTCGCTTGCCGTTTCGCTTGCCGCTGCCGCCATGGCAGCGCTGATAGCGCTCCCGGCGCTGGCCCAGAACCAGCCCGCCAACCCGCCGGTGCGGGTGCGCGGCACGGTCGAAAGCCTCAACGGCAACACGCTCGCGGTCAAATCGCGCGACGGCCGGTCGCTGACGATCACGCTCGCGCCGGACTACAAGGTCGCGGCGCTGGTCAAGAGATCGCTGTCCGACATCAAGCCCGGCGACTACGTCGCCTCGACCGGGGTTGGCGGTGTCGATGGGAAACTGCACGCGGTCGAAGTGCGGATTTTGCCCGAAGCGATGCGCGGCAGGGGCGAAGGCCAACACCCGTGGGATCTGTCGCCCGGCAGCCTGATGACCAACGCCACCGTGACCGGCACCGCCAAGGCCACGCACGGCGAGGTGTTGACCGTGACCTACAACGGCAAGACATCCGATTACATCGTCGGGCCGCATTGCCCGGTGCTCGCCCTCGGCACCGGCGATTCGAGCCTGTTGAAGCCGGGCGCCACGGTGTTCGTGATCGCGCAGAAGCAGCCGGACGGAACCTTGGCGAGCGCGCGACTCTATGCAGAAAAGAACGGGATCAAGCCGCCGATGTAACGATCTATGTTGTCGATTGTTTCATTGCGAGGAGCGGAGCGACGAAGCAAGCTCGATGGGCCGGGATTCGGTCGGCCCGAGATTGCCTCGCTGCGCTCGCAATGACGGCGATGTTTGAAGGCTGGGCATGTATCCCTGGTACGACTATCAGCGCCGGCTGTCGCCGCTCAAGCTTGCGGTCTTCATCGCCCTGTTCGTCCCCGGGCTGTGGACGGCGGCGGCGTTCGCCATCGGCGCGCTCGAACCGCGCCCGCTCACCGCCGCGATCCACCACATCGGGCTGTGGACGATCCGCTTCATCATCATCGCGCTCGCGATCACCCCGCTGAAGGCGATCCTCTCATGGCCGCGCCTCATTCTGGTGCGGCGCATGGTCGGCGTCGCCGCCTGCGCCTATGTATTGATCCATTTCAGCCTTTATGTCACCGACGAGGCCTTCAACCTCGCCACGGTCGCGCACGAGATTCTGGTGCGCATCTACCTGACGATCGGCTTCACCGCGCTCGTCGGGCTGTGCGTCTTGGCGGCGACCTCGACCGACGGCATGGTCCGGCGCCTCGGCCGGCGCTGGCAGCAATTGCACCGGCTGGTCTACCCGATCGCCCTGCTGGCCTTGATCCATTACTTCATGCAGTCGAAGCTCGACGTGTGGGAGCCGACGATCTTTTTCGGCATTTACGGCTGGCTGATGGGCTATCGCCTGCTGGCCGCCAGGTTCGCGGTGCGCGGGTGGTTGCCGCTCTACTGGGTCGCGGCGCTGGGGCCGGTCGCGGCGGCGCTGACCGCGCTCGGTGAGGCGGCGTACTTCCACCTGGCGTTCCACGCGCCGCTGCTGCGCGTCGTCGCGGCCGATTTCTCATTGCAGACCGGGGTGCGGCCGGCGGTCGTCGTGCTCGCGCTCGGCCTCGCGGTGGCCCTTGCCGGGGCGGTGCGCGCGGTGACGATGCCGGCGCCCAAGGGCCGCACCCGCTTCGCCCGGTTGCCAGCCTCGCAGCCGCCCGCGTAGACTCCGGCGACGCCGGCGGCGATACCTGTCGCCAGCACGGCAGCAACGTCACGGAGGATCGCCTTGGCCCAAACCGCCTCATCCCAGGCCGGCTCGCTGATCTGGAATTTCAAAGAGATCGCCCATCACACGCTCGACGGGTTCGGCGGCATGGGCGAAGGCATGTCGATGCAGCTGACCAAGGACGGGCGGCGCATCCTGTGGCTGGCGCATGAAAGCGCGCCGAAAAACTTCACTGCAGTCGACGTTTCCGACCCGCGCGCGCCGAAAATCGTCGCCCGCGCCGACCTGCCCGAGGCGCATATGCGCTCCAACTCGCTGGAGACGGTCGGCGACATCCTGGCGATCGCCTATCAGACGCAGCGGCCGGGATTGCAGCCGGCGGGTTTCGAGCTGCTCGACATCTCGGTGCCGGAAAACCCGCGCCGGATTTCCTACACCGACTGCTCGGGTCCGCATTCGCGCGGCGTGCACCAATTGTGGTTCGCCGACGGCGAGACCATCCACATGTCGTCGGGTGCGCCCGATTTCGTGCCCACCCATCCCAAGGACGACCAGTTCTACCGCAGCTTCGACGTGCGCAACCCGTCGAAGCCGAGCGAGATCGGCCGGTGGTGGCTGCCCGGCCAGAAGCAAGGCGACAACGAGCCGCCATTGAAGCGCCACCCGGACGGCAACGACAGCGGCTTTCGCCCGCACAACACCAACGTCTACCCCGACCGGCCCGACCGCGTGTACATGGGCTATATCGACGGCGGCATGATCATCCTCGACATCGCCGACAAGGCGCACCCGAAGATGGTGTCGCGCTGGGATTACCATCCGCCCAATGTCGGCTTCACCCATACCGTGGTGCCGTTTTTCGACCGCAACCTGCTGGTGGTCAGCGACGAATGCACCCGCAACGACGGCGCCGACTGGCCGAAACTGGTGTGGATCGTCGACAACCGCACCGAGGAGAACCCGGTGCCGATCGCAACCTGCCCATTGCCGCCGGTCGAGACCTTCGCCCGCCGCGGCGGCCGCTTTGGCGCGCACAATCTGTGGGAGAACCTGCCCAAGGCGGGGTGCTGGAAATCCGACACGATCGTGTTCGGCACCTTCTTCAACGGCGGCCTCAGGGCCTACGACCTGTCGAACCCGTACCAGCCGGCCGAGATCGCCCATTTCGTGCCGCAGGTCGCCGGGGCGCCGACCGGGGCCTGCCAGTTGAACGACGTGTTCATCGACGACCGCGAGATCGTCTACACGGTCGATCGCCATGTCGGCGGCCTCTACATCCTCGAAATGGATTTTTGAGGCTGGAATAGGCGACGTGCGTCCTTCGAGACGCGGGCTTTGCCCGCTCCTCAGGATGAGGAACGATGTGATCTTTGCAGCTTACCTCATGGTGAGGAGCGCCGCGCCGCGGCGCGTCTCGAACCACGCACCACAGGTGGGCCGTCGAGGCCGGCCGTGACCGACGCACCCGCCACGATTTTCGCCAACCCTGCCGCCAGCCCGTTCGGGCGGCGGCAGCGGCGGGCACGCGGGGCGCGCGTGCCGGTGTCGATCGTCACCGGGTTTCTGGGCTCGGGCAAGACGACCTTGATCCGCGCCCTCTTGGCGACGCCGGAAGGCGCCGACACCGCGGTCATCGTCAACGAATTCGGCGAAATCGGCATCGACGACGCGCTGTTGCGCGCGTCGAGCGACACGACTGTGTTGCTCGGCAACGGCTGCGTCTGCTGCCTGATGCGCAGCGATTTGCAGGAAACGCTGCGCACGCTCTATGCCGAGCGGGCGAGCGGCGCGGTGCCGGGGTTTCGCCGCATCGTCATCGAAACCAGCGGCCTCGCCGATCCCGGCCCGGTGTTGCAGACCTTTGCCAGCGACCGCGCGCTCGGCGCCGAATTCCACCTGCAATCGCTGGTCGCCGTGGTCGATGCGGTGGCCGGCGCCGGCAATCTCGCGCGGATGGAAGAGGCGCGCCACCAGGTCGCGCTTGCCGACCGCGTCGTCGTCACCAAGACCGACCTCGCGCCGCCGAATGCAGTCGCGGCCTTGACCGAAGCGGTGTCCCGGCACACCGCCGCACCGGTCGGCATCGCCCATAACGGCGCGATCGACCCGGCCTTCCTGCTCGACGATGCGCTCGATGCGCCGCATCCGGCCGCGCATCACCACCACGATCACACCCATGCCGACGGCATCGCCAGCTTTACGGTGTTCTTCGACCGCCCGCTCGCCTGGCCGGTGTTCGAGCAGGCGATGGCGGTTTTGACCGGGTTGCGCGGGGCGGACCTGCTGCGGGTCAAGGGTCTCGTCGCGGTCGAAGGCTGCCGCGGCCCGGTCGTCGTCCACGCGGTCCAGCACACCGCCCACCGCCCGGTCGAGCTCGAAACCTGGCCGACCCCCGACCATCGCTCGCGCCTCGTGTTCATCACCCGCAATATCGGCCAGGCCCAGATCGAGGCGCTGTTTGCGGCGGTGGCGGCGCTATAGCGACTCCCACAATTTCCTGATCTGCGCGCGCTGCACGGCATCGGGCAGGCGGCCGAACCCGGCTTTCAAATTGTCTGCCATATGCGCCGGGTTGCCGGTCGCCGGGATGACGCAAGTTACCGCCGGCTCGGCGATCAGGTATTTGAGGAAAAGCTGGGCCCAGCTCGCGCAGTCGAACTCGGCGGCCCAGGGCGGCAGCGCCTTGCCCCGCACGCGGCGGAACAGGTCGCCCTGCTCGAACGGCTGGTTGACGATGACCGCGACCTTGCGGGCGAGGCAGGTCGGAAACAGCCGCGTCTCGGCGTCGCGCGTCTGGAGCGAATAGCCGCACTGCACGAAATCGATGCCGGGCTCATTGTCGAGGATGCGCGCGAGTTCCGGCAGCGCGCTGGTCGTGTAGTGGGTGATGCCGATATAGCGCACCTGCCCTTTCGCCTTCATGTCGCGCAAGGTGGCGAGCTGGGTCTGCCAATCGACGAGGTTGTGCACCTGGATCAGGTCGAGGACCGGGGTTTTGAGGCGCCGGGCCGAGCGCTGCATCTCGTCGATGCCGCTTTGCCGGCCGCTGGTCCACACCTTGGTCGCAAGGAAAACCTTGTTGCGCACCCCGAGCTCGGCGACGAGGTCGCCGACGACCGCTTCAGACCGGCCGTACATCGGCGAGGTGTCGATCATCCGCCCGCCGGCGCCGACCAGCGCCGCGACAACCGCCTTCAGGGGCGCGCGCACGGCCGCACTGTCGCCGACATCGAACACCGGCCAGGTGCCGAGGCCCACGACCGGCATCGCCTCCCCGGTCGAGGGGATCGGGCGGGTGATCATGTCGGCAGCGGCCATGGCGATCGTGCTCCGTAAGGTCGGCAACGCGGCAAGGCCGGCGACGAAGGTGCGGCGCGAGACGCCCTTCACCCCAACCCGCCGCGAGCGGAGCTTTGCATAAAGGACGGTTCCCGCACAAAAATCGCGAATTCTGCTCATAGATGGCCGAACCGCAGAGATGGCGCGACAGCTTTGCGCCGGTTCTACAGGGCCTTTTCGGGCCCACGCAACCCGCGCCGGCGTCCAATAGGCGATGTGGCCGCGCGAGGTCCACCGATTACCTCACCATTTAAACGTTGCCGCGGTCGGTTGGGAATCGGCTCAAGGAACGGCGTGGCTCCCCGCGGCGCGGGACAGCGCTAAGCCGCCAGTTCGGCGGCGGTACGTGTTCGGGCGCGGCGAGCGTGCTCAGCACCAGGTAGGCATTCGATTTCTCTATTCGGATGGCGCAGAATGTGCGGCCGTGGATCGACGGCTGCAAGGGAGTGGAGGATCGCGCGATGTCCGAGCACGTCCCGGCTGAAGCCCATATCACCCACGATCCTGCCTACAAGACCGTGGCGGCGGACGATTTCGCGGCGATGGTCGCGGTCGAGCGCTATGGCGGGCGCTCGGCGGCCTTCGACGGCATCATCGGCGCGACCCACGACCATTTCTGGGACCCGCACAACCCCGCCTATCTCGACTTCACGCAGGATTTCGACCTGGAGCACGAGCCGCTATTGCCGCTCGAGCGCTTTCCCGAATTGAATTGCGCCGCGACCGCGCATCTCGACGAGGGACAGAAAATTCGCCTCGCCAACCAGATACAGCGCTGGACCCTGTCGAACATCCTCCACGGCGAGCAGGGCGCACTGTCATTGTCGGCCTCGCTGTGCGACATCCTCATTGATCCCGGCGCCCAGGAATATGCCGCCAACCAGGCGCGCGAGGAGGCGCGCCACGTTGCCGCCTTCAGCCGCTATATTGCGGCGCGCTGGGGCGAGCCGTATCCGGTCGGGCAGGTGCTCGGCGAATTCCTGCGCGACATCGTGTTGTCGCCGGTCGTCTACAAAAAGCTGATCGGCATGCAGATGCTATTGGAAGGGTTGGCGATGGGCGCCTTCGCCAACCTCCACGCCCATGCCCGCGACCCGCTGTTGAAACGGCTCGTGCAGCTGGTGATGACCGACGAGGCGTTCCACCACAAATTCGGCAAGATCTGGGCCGACCGCACCCTGCCGAAACTGACCCGCGAAGAGCACGAGCGGGTCGAGGACTGGACCGCCGAGGTGTTCGAGACCCTGCTGTTCAACCTGTCGAGCCTGTCGCAGCGCGCCTATGTCTACGCGCCGTTCGGCCTCGACGTCGCGGTATTGAGAGATTCGGTGCGCGAGCGCTTTTCCGGCGGCCGCAAGAATTCGCTGCGCGAAGGCACCAACGTGTTCCGCGTATTGGTCAAGACCCTGCTGAAGGCGGGCATCATCACCGACCGCACGATCCACATCTATGCCGCCTGGGTCGACACCAACGAGCTCGACGCCGAGGGCGACACGATGATCGGCGACGCGATCGCCGCCGAGGGCATCGAGTATCTCCGCGCGATCAACGCCAAGCGGCGCGTCATCGGGCAGAAGGCCGTGACGCCGGGCATTTAACGCGGGTCTGCCAGCCACGACCGGTGTCGACCTGGCCTTGCGTGATTGGCTGAGAACTCACCGCGTCCGCTGAGCCGCCGCGCCGCGATATTGCCGGCGAACCGAGGATCGTTCGGGCTGTCCGACCGTTCCCGATAATGCCGTATCGGCACCGCGACCACAGGGAGGCAGCGATGGACGAACATATCTACCGCGTCATCCAGATCGTAGGATCGTCGGAAAAGAGCATCGACGACGCCATCCATGTGGCGATCGCCCGCGCGTCAAAGACGCTGCGCGAGCTGCGCTGGTTCGAGGTCGTCGAAACCCGCGGCCATATCGCCAACGGCAAGGTGCAGCATTTCCAGGTGACGCTGAAAGTCGGCTTCACCCTCGACTGACGCCCGAGCCCGGTCAAGCGACCGGCATGCCGGGCCTCATTCCGCTGCGCGAGCCAGTATCGCCTGCAACGTCAGCGCGCCGGCCTGGCCGCCCATCGTGTCGGGCGGCGCCTGGCCCTCCTCGGCAAGGCGCTGGGCCTGGGCCTCCTCCCAGTGGCGGCCGGCGAAGAAGCGGGCGGGCTTGAGGCTGGGACCGTCGATGCCGTCGAGGCAGCGGGCGTTGACCGAGACCCGGTGCGGCTGCGAGCGGGGGATGTAGAAGGCGTGGATGCCGCAGTGCCGGCAGAACGTGTGCTGCGCCACGCCGGTCTCGAACGTGTAGGCGGTCAAGGCGTCCTTGCCTTTCAGCAATTCGAAATCCTGCGGGTCGGTGACGAGGTGCAGGATGCCCTTTTTCGTGCAGATCGAGCAGTTGCACTCGGACAGCCGGTCGAGATCGACGCGCGCGCGAAAGCGCACCCGGCCGCAATGGCAGCCGCCTTCACGAGTTTCGAGCATGGCCGGGCCTCCGTGCAGCGGGGTTTCGGTGTCGAGGCTACCACGCGCGGCCCCGGCGGCAAGCGCCACCGCGGCAGGTTGACGCGCCCGCGCGGCGACCCTACGCTTTGCCGGCGGCGGCCTGGTTGAAGCGGAGGCGGCGAATGGCAAAGCTGGTTCTGGGCATCGGCACCTCGCATACGCCAATGCTGAATGCACCGGCCGAAGATTGGCCGCGCTTTATCGAGCGCGACACCAAGCGGACCAACCTGCTCGACACCGACGGCAACCCGACCACCTACGAGGCGCAATTGAAGCGTGCGCCCGCCGATATCGCGGCGCAGATCGCGCCGGAACGGATGAAGGCGCGGCACGCCTCGGTCGAGGCGGCGATGGCGCGGCTCGGCGACCACCTGCGCGAGGCCAGGCTCGATGCGCTGATCGTCGTCGGCGACGACCAGGACGAGCTTTACCACGCCGAAAACATGCCCGGAATCCTCGTCTATTACGGCGACACGATCCGCAACATGCCGATGGCGCCGGTGGCGAACCCGAACTGGGGCTGGCGGGCCAGCGCACGCTGGCACGAGGAGGCGGTGCCGCGCGACTATCCGGTCGCCGCCCGGCTGGCGCGCCACCTGATCGACGAGCTGATCGACGCCGAGTTCGACATCGCTACCTCGGCCGCGGTTCCGGACGGCGCGGGCGAGGGCCACGCGATCGGCTTTGTCCACCGGCGCATCATGAAGGACGTGGTGCCGATCGTGCCGATGTGCATCAACACCTACTACCCGCCCAACCAGCCGACGCCGCGGCGCTGCTATCGCCTCGGCCGGGCAATCCGCGCGGCCGTCGAATCGTACCCGCAGGACGCGCGCATCGGCATCATCGGCTCCGGCGGGCTGTCGCATTTCGTCGTCGATGAGGAATTGGACCGCGGCCTGCTCGACCTGTTGCGGAAGAAGGATGCCGCCGCGATCGAGGCCCTGCCGCGGGAGAAGCTCAACTCCGGCAGCTCCGAAATCCGCAACTGGATCTGCGTCGCTGGCGCGGTCGAGCATTTGTCGCTCGAATGGTGGCATTACGAGCCGGGCTACCGCACCCCGGCCGGCACCGGCACGGGGCTCGGCTTCGCCCTGTGGTCGTGATCGCATCGTAAAGGGATCGAACCATGCGCAAAAAAGACAGCGACGACCTCATTCATGTCGGCCCCGGCACGGTCATGGGCGATTTGATGCGGCAATACTGGCTGCCGGCGGCGATGTCGTCGGAATTGGCCGCCGACGGCGCGCCGATGCGGCTGATGCTGTTGGGCGAGCAATTGATCGCGTTTCGCGACAGTTCGGGCCGGGTCGGGGTGCTCGACCATAAATGCCCGCACCGCTGCGCCTCGCTGTTTCTCGGCCGCAACGAGGAAAACGGGCTGCGCTGCGTCTATCACGGCTGGAAATTCGACGCCGAGGGCAATTGCGTCGACATGCCGAGCGTGCCGCCGGCGCGCGACTTCAAGCACCTCGTGCGGGCCAAGGCGTACAAGGCGGTCGAGCGCAACGGTCTTGTCTGGGTCTATATGGGCGAGCGCAAGGCGGCGCCGCCGCTGCCGCGGATCGAGGCGACATTGCTGCCCGAAAGCGAGGTCACGATCAATTTCGTGCAGCGCGAGTGCAACTGGCTGCAGGCGCTCGAAGGCGATATCGACACCTGCCATTTCGGCTTTCTGCATGCCGGCAGCATCAGCCCCGACATCGTGCCCGAGGACAGCCTTTTCAAATACACGGTGGCCGACCGGGCGCCCGATTACCACGTTACCGATACCGAGGTCGGTACGATGTATGCCGCCTATCGCGACGGCGGGCCGGGCGAGACCTATTGGCGCTTCGCCAATTTCATGCTGCCGTTCTGGACCCAGACGCCGCAAGGCAAGTTCACCGAGCATTTGCACAACCGCGCGTGGGTGCCGATGGACGACACCCACACGATGTTCGTCAGCCTGACCTGGCGCCGGCATCCGCCCTCGCTCGGGCCCGACAAGCGCGGGCGGCAGATGCCGGGGTTCAGCCGCGTCTTTGAATTCCAGCCCAACACCACCGACTGGTACGGCCGCTGGCGGCTGACCCGCAATTCCTCAAACGACTGGCTGATCGACCGCGAGGCGCAGGCGCGCGGCGGCAACTATACCGGGATCGACGGCATCCATGCCCAGGACCAGGCGGTCACCGAAAGCATGGGCCCGGTGACGGATCATTTGTTCGAGCATCTCGGCCCCAGCGACATGATGATCATGCGTACCCGCCGCCGGCTCTTGCAGGTTGCCCGCGCCTTGGCCAAGAACGGCACGGTGCCGCCGGGGGTGGACGATCCCGACCGTATGTACGCGGTCAGAAGCGGCGATTTCGTCAGCGAGGCCGGGCTCGACTGGCGCCGCGCCTACGACCGCCAGATGCAGGCCTCGGTGCGTCCGTTGCAGCAGGCGGCGGAATAGAGGGCGGGCGGGACGCCCGCGTTCCGTGGTGTGGCGCACGAGACTGGACCGCTTGCGTCTCGCCCGCATTCCGGATCAGGTCAGCGGATGGGATTGGACCGCTTGCGTCTCGCCCGCATCCAGTTCAGGCGACCTCGGCGAGGCCGTCGTTGACCGCGTCGTAATCCCGGGTCGTGGTGCGGCGCAATTCCCGGCGCTGCGTCATGTTGTAAGGCCGGCCGCGGTGCAATGTGCAGCGGTTGTCCCAGATGACGAGGTCGCCGACCCGCCATTCGTGGCGATAGACGAACTTGCGCTGGGTCGCGTGCTCCAACAAATCCAACAGGAACATGCGGCCTTCGGCCACCGGCCAGCCGACGATGCGGTTGGCGTGCGAGCCGATGAACAGCGATTTGCGGCCGGAGCCGGGATGCGTGCGCACGATCTTCCAGCGCACCGGCGGCATGCCGCGCTTCTGCTCGCCGGTCCAGTCCTCGTCGCCGAGCCACATCCGCGAATAGAGCGCGTAATGCTCGGCAACGAGGCCGTCGAGCTTCGCCTTCATCGCGTCGTCGAGCGCGTCATAGGCGGCGCGCATGTCGGCGAATTCGGTGTCGCCGGCCCCCATCACGCTCGGCCCCGGCAGGATCACCGCCGACAGCATCGAATACTTGCCCGGCACCGCCTGGAACGAGCTGTCGCTGTGCCAGAGCTGGTTGGCGAGCGCGCCGGCGATGCGCTTGTCGCCGGAAGGGGCGATCGAGCCGTCGCGGGCGACGTTGGAGATGTCGATCAGTTCCGGGTAATCGAGCCGGCTTCTGCTCTTCGACAATTTGGCAAGACCGATATCGAGCGCGCCGAACGCCGAGGCAAAGGCGATCTGTTCATCTTGGCTCAGCGGTTGGCCGCGAAACACCAGCACGGCGTATTGGTCCATCGCCCGGTCGATTGCGGCGACCAGGTCCGGGCCGGGCGCGCGGCGCAAATCGACGCCGCCGACCTCGCCGGCAAACAGCGGATGCAGCGGGCGGATATCGAGGGTCATCGGATGGTCCCTCATGCCCGCGCCGCGCGCAACACCGGCGGCGGCACGGCAATCGCGGCGGTGACCTCGCGCAGGCTCGGCGCTGCGTCGAGCGCAAGCAACACCCGTTCGAGCCGCGAAACCGCCTGGGGCGGCAAGGCGCGGGCGGCGCAATTGGCGAACTTGGCGGCGAGCGCCTCGGCCGGCAGCGGATTGTCGGGACCGCGGCCGAGCGCCGCGCCGATGGTTTCGGCGATCACCCGCCCGTCGTCGAATGTAATCCGTATCTCGGCGCCGAGCGCCTCGGCGCTGTCGGGCTTCATGTCGGGGTGCGGCGCCGCGTGAATTTTCTGCATCGCCGCGCGGGTCGCCGGGTCGCGCCAGTTGTCGTCCTCGAAATCCTCGAGCACGATCTGCCCGGCGAGCCAGGCCCGCGCCAGGCAGTATTGCACGCTGAACTTGGCGTCGAGCCCGGATTGCGGGTCGGGCCGGTCGGTATGGGCGAGCCGGCGCGGATGCGTCCAGGAATCGATGCGGGCGACGCGCTCGGGCGCAAGGTCGCATTTCGCCCGGAGCGCCAATAGCGCATCGACCGCCGGGTGGGTGCTGCCGCAGCACGGGTGCTGCTTGACCCCGATCCCCGGCCGGACGATGTCGTAAGGCTGCCCCCAATCCTTCAGCATCTTGTCGGCATCGAAATTGCCGGCGCCGTTGAACACCATCAGAAAACCCTGCTTGTGTTCGAGCGCGCCGGGGTTGGCGGTGAACCCGCCCTCGGCGAGCAATGCGGCGAAAAGCCCGTCGCGCGCGGTGTGGCCGACATGCAAGGGCTTGGTCATCGTGCCGAAATTGGCCTTGATGCCGCTCGCCAGCGAGGCGGCGATCGCCAGGGCCTGGGCGGTTTCCGCCGGTTTGAGGCGCATCAGGTGAGAGCACGAAGCGGCGGCGCCGAACACGCCCAAGGTCGCCGTCGGATGCCAGCCCTTTTCGTAATGGTGGAAATGCACGGCGCGGGCGATCCGCGTCTCGGTCTCGAACCCGGCGACAAAGGCGGCGATAAACTCGCGGCCGGTGCTGTTCCGCATCTCGGCGAGCGCGAACAATGCCGGCAGGATCGGCGCCGAGGGATGGCCGCCGAGCGAATTGCTGACATCGTCGAAATCGAGCGCATGCGCTGCAGTGCCGTTGACGAGCGCGGCGTCGAGCGGCCCGATGCGGCGGTCGCTGCCGAAGACCAGGCACTCGCCGACGCCGCTCGCCAATGTCTGCGCGACAATCCGGGCGCAGGGCTCGCCCGCCCCGGCGAGGGTCACCCCGACCGTGTCGAGCACCGCCCGCTTGGCGGCTTCGATCGCCGCGGGCGGCAGCTCGTCGAAATGGATCGCGGCGATGTTCTCGGCGATTTGTTCGAGCAGGGTCATCGGCATCTCGCTGCAAAGACGGGATGGTGCGGCGGCGTCGCAACCGGGCGCCGGACCAGCCGCCCGCGCGGGTGCCGCCGGTCGCCGCCGCCGGGCGCTACTCTCGCCGGATCAGCCGGTTGAGCAGGATCGGCCCCAGCCGCACGATCATCAAATCGTGGCGGCCGCGCGACGGCTTGCCGATCTCGTCGCGATAGGCATAGGCGTCGCGGAAGATTTCCCAGCCGAACCAGATCACGCCGGAGAGCGCCAGGAACAGCACGCCGAACGGGTTGAGCGGGTTGGCCGGCGTGGGTGCCGCACCGAAAAACCCGCCGATCGCCAACAACAGCGCCGCGCCCGTCCACAAAATCCTGGCGACCATCCGCGCCTCCGATCCGGCCGCTGCTTCGCGAAGTTCCGCAACCCGCTGCCGGCACATGCCATTGTCGGGATTTTCCGAGCT
>JASHNY010000207.1 GCA_030041385.1 Alphaproteobacteria bacterium | reverse complement strand
ACAAATTGCCGGATGAAGTCGGCGACATGTGATGGCGGGCCTCCCGCGGTCATTGCGAGCGCAGCGAAGCAATCTCATCGAGATTGCCGCGTCGCCCGGCGGCTCCTCGCAATGACGCCCGGGCTGCTGTTCGACTATGTCCTCGGCCTCGCCGACGACGCGCTGATCCTCGGCCATCGCCTGTCGGAGTGGTGCGGGCATGCCCCGCTCTTGGAAGAGGAATTGGCGCTCGGCAACATTGCGCTCGACCTGATCGGCACCGCCCGCTCGCTGTACACTTACGCCGGCGCAGTCGAAGCCAGGGGGCGCGACGAGGATGCCCTCGCCTACCTGCGCGACGTGCCGCAATTCGGCAACCTGCTGTTGGTCGAACAGCCGAACGGCGATTTCGCCGTGACGATCGTGCGCCAGTTCCTCTATTCGGCGTTTGCCGCGCCGTTCTGGCGTGGTCTTGTCGGCTCGCGCGACGCGACCCTCGCCGCGATTGCCACCACCGCCGCGACCGAGACCGCCTATCACCTCAGGCACAGCCGCGAATGGCTGGTGCGGCTCGGCGACGGCACCGCGGAAAGCCGCCGCCGCGCCCAGAATGCGATCGACGATCTGTGGATGTTTTCCGGCGAGATGTTCGAGCCGCCCGCCGCCGCGCTGATCGGCGCCGGCATCGCGATCGATCCATCCGCGCTGCGCCCGGAATGGGACGGCTCGATCGATCGCGCCTTCGCCGAGGCGACGCTGGAGCGTCCCGCATCGGGCTACATGCAGACGGGCGGACGGCACGGGCGCCATTCCGAGCATCTCGGCCATCTCCTCGCCGAGATGCAGTTCCTGCAGCGGGCCTATCCGGGCGCGACATGGTGACCCGGTGCCCGGACGCAGGGTGAAAACGCCGCCTCCCCCTCAGCTTTCCCTCTCCCCTGGCAGGGGAGAGGGTTGCGGAGGGTTGGCGAGGCGCAACCGAACCTAGCCGGAGCTGGGTGAGGGGGATGAGAACCCGCTTCTACCCGCTGACCGTCGCCGACCTTCGCCGCGAGACGCCGGATTGCGTGTCGATCGGGTTTGCCGTGCCGCCCGAACTGGGCCGCGAATTCCGCTTTCGCCCCGGGCAATACCTGACCCTGCGCGCGGTGCTCGGCGGCGACGAGGTGCGGCGCTGCTATTCGATTTGTTCGGGGCTCGATGACGGCGAGTTGCGCATCGCCGTCAAACGGGTCGCCGGCGGCGTGTTTTCCGATTTCGTCAACCGGAGCCTTGCGGTCGGCGACACGATCGAGGTCATGCCGCCGTTGGGCCGGTTCACGGTCGCGCTTCGGCCCGGCGCGGCGCGCACCTATGTCGCTTTGGCCTGCGGCTCGGGCATCACGCCAGTGCTGTCCCTGATCAAATCGGTGCTTTTCCGCGAGAAGCGCAGCCGGTTCGTGCTGCTCTACGGCAACCGCACCAGCCGCGACATCATCTTTGCCGACGAGTTGGCGCGATTGAAGGACCGCTATCTCGGCCGCCTGTCGCTGACCCATGTGCTAAGCCGCGAGGCACAGGACGTGCCGGCGCTCCACGGCCGGCTCGATGGCGACCATATCCGCCGTCTGCTGCCGGCGCTGGCGTCGCCGGCGGCGATCGACCGCGTCTTTCTGTGCGGCCCGCTGGCGATGATGGATGTGGCCGCCGCCGCGCTGACCGGGCTCGGGGTGCCGGCCGAGCATATCCTGCGCGAGGTGTTTCTGCCCGGCGAGGGCGGCCGGCCCTTGATGTTGCCGCCGGAAACCGCCGCGGTCGCGCCGGCGGCGATCGCGACGATCACGATCGATGGGCGGCGCCACGAGGTGCCGGTGCCGGAAGGCGTGTCGATCATCGACGCGGCGCGCGACGCCGGCCTCGATTTGCCCTATTCGTGCCGCGCCGGCATGTGCTGCACCTGCCGCGCCCGCCTCGTCGAAGGCCGCGCCGCGATGGCGGTCAATTATTCATTGCAGCAATGGGAGATCGATGCCGGGTTCATCCTGACCTGCCAGGCCCGGCCGCTGACCCCGCGCCTCGTGCTCGATTACGATGCGGTGTAACGCCTTCTCCAAGTGTCGCGTGTGTCATTGCGAGCGCAGCGAAGCAATCTCATCCAGCCTACGAATGTTGTTGGGGATTGCGTCGTCGCTACGCTCCTCGCAATGACACGGCAATCGACGACAGCGAATGACCAATTCAGCGCCGGCCGAACAGGCGTTCGATGTCGGCGAGCGCCAGCACGATATAGGTCGGGCGGCCGTGGTTGCACTGGCCGCTGTTGGGGGTCGCCTCCATCTGCCGCAACAGCGCGTCCATCTCGGCCGGCGACAGGCGCCGCCCGGCGCGCACGCTCGAATGGCAGGCGAGGGTGCCGCACACGCTTTCGACCCGCTCTTTCAGGGCCAGTGCCTGGTCCCATTCAGCCAATTCATCAGCTAAGTCCTTAACTAAGCCCCTCACATCGAGGCCCGAGACCAATGCGGGCACCTCGCGCACGATCACCGCGCCAGGGCCGAAGGCTTCGAGCACGAGCCCGAACTCGGCCAGTTCCTCGGCCCGCGCCGCGACCCGTGCCGCCGCCGCCGGGTCGAGCTCGACGATTTCGGGCAATAGCAGCGTCTGGCGGGCGACGCCGCGCCTGGCCAGCCCCTCCTTCATGCGCTCGTAAACGAGGCGTTCGTGGGCGGCGTGCTGATCGACCAGCACGATCCCCGATGCGGTTTCGGCGACGATATAGGTTTCGTGGAGCTGGGCGCGGGCATTGCCGAGCGGCCGGTCGGCGGCAGCTTCCGGCGAGGGCGCGGCTGGCGGCGGGTCGGGGTGCAGGAACTCGTTGCCGGTTTCGGCAAGGCCGCGCGGCGGCGCCGGCGGCGGAAACGTGAAACGCGGCGCGGCCAGCCCCGGCGGCGGCTGGAATGCCGCGAGCGCGGCGGCGGAAACC